>CANOGU010000011.1 GCA_947565635.1 uncultured Lactobacillus sp.
AGGCTGGACTACTGATGTTCCAAATGTAACTCCAGAAGTACCAACTAAGGATACTCCTGTTCCTTACACTAAGAACACCCCAACCCCAACTCCAGTTCCAGCAAATGGTTCAATCGTTTATATTGATGACACTACTGGTAATACTCTTGAAAATGCAAGCTTTGGCGGTAATGTTGGTGATAAGATTGATTACACAACTGCTGATAGAATTGCAAACTATACTAGCAAGGGTTACGAGTTAGTTGGAAACAACTTTAAGGATGGGGAACAAGTATTTACTAATGGTGAAAACAAGTTTGAAGTTCATCTAGCTCATAGGATTGAAACTAAGGATGCTAACAAGACTATTACTCGTGATGTAACTTATGTTTACGAAGATGGTAGTCAAGCTAACTCTCCAGTTCATCAAACAGTGACATTTATGGGTAAAACTACTACTGATAAGGTAACAGGCCATACAACTACTAAGTGGGATAATGATAGTCAAAACTTCGATGCAACGAAGGCAATTGATACAACTCAATACAATATTGTTAAGGTTAGTGAAAATAACACTTCAGCTAATGTTGATATGAGTAATGGTGTAGTGGCTAGCGAAACTATTACTCCAACTGGTCAAAACAGTAATGTAGTAATTACTTTAGCTAAGAAACCAGTGACCCCAACTCCAGTTGAAAAAGGTACAGTAATTATTACCTACCTTGATAAGACTACTGGCAAGACTTTAGAAACTGCAACTTCAACAGGCAATGAAGGATCAAACGTAAACTACAGTACTAAGGACACCATTACTAAGTACACTAACCAAGGTTATAAGCTTAGTCATGATGGTTACCCAACAGGAAATGTAACTTACACCAATGGTACTCAAACTTACACGGTTGAATTCGTTCACGATACTGTTCCAGTAACGCCAGAGAACCCAGGTACCCCGGGTCAACCAATCAATCCAAACGATCCAACTGGTCCTAAGTACCCAGACGGTACTGGTCAAACTGATTTGACTAAGACTGTAACTCGTACCATTAACTACGTTGGAGAGGGATTGAATGTTCCAGCAAGCCACACTGAAATTGAGTTCACTGGTAGAGGAGTACTTGACAAGGTAACCGGTCAATGGACTACTCCATTAACTTGGACAGTCAAGGGTGGAAATAGCGACAGTGGAAACTTTGAACAAGTTGACGGACCAAATGCCGCTGGTTACTACATCACTAATATTTCTTCATCACATGAAGATTTAGGTGATATTGATTCAACTACAGGTACAGTTGCTTCTAAGACAGTCAACCACGCAAACGGCAACATTGTAATTACAATCAACTACGCTAAGAAGACTACTCCAATCCCAGCAGATCAAACTGTAGTTGGTAAGCAAGTAGTTCACTATGTAGATGAACAAGGCAACAAGTTACGTGATGATAATACAAATGATACCTTCGTCTTCACTAAGCCAGGTAAGGCTGGTCAATGGAATGAAACTAGTCACAAGTACACAGATGCAAATGCAGTAGTAATTGATGGTTACGTATCAGACCAAAAGACTTACACAGGTCAAACTGCAACTCCAGAAGATGCCAACAAGGAAATCACTATTGTCTACCACAAGATTGGTAAGATCATTCCAGTAGATCCATCCGGAAACCAAATTCCAGATGCCCCAACCCCTGGATACCATAACGATCCAACTGATCCAACTAAGGTAACGCCAAATGAACCAACACCAAACATCCCAGGTTGGACAACAAATATTCCAAACGTAACTCCAGAAGTACCAACTAAGGATACTAATGTTCCTTACACCAAGAATGAAGTGCCAACACCAGATCAAGGTTCAATTGAAATTGTTGTACATGACAATACTACTAATACTGATTTATCTAACTATGGTAAGAAGAGCGGTAAACAAAATGTCGGTACAAACTTTAATTTTGATAAGAGCACTTTAATTAAAGATCTTGAAAATAAAGGATACAAGATAGTGAATCCAGATGTTGAAATTCCATCTGTAGTTATTAAGGGTGATCAAAAGATTGTGATCTATGTAGAAAGTAAAGAAGAACCTAAAGATCCAATTACTCTAGAAGTTCCAAATCTTCCAGCGGGTGATGATAACAATAATTTACCTGTTCCTGAGAAAAAGGAGACTTCGAATCCAACCCAATCTAGTGAGAATAAATCAACTCCAAATGTTGAAAAGGTTTCAGTAACAACTCAATCACAAAACTCCAGCAATCCAGTATTACCTACTAAGGAAAGAAACGCAGAAAGAAATGTGACTCCACATACTGCAACATTACCACAAACTGGTAACACTGATGATAGTGCAGCAGCTATTGCTGGTGGTACTCTTGCCTTAATTGGTTTAGCCGGATTAACTGGTGCATCAAGTAAACGTCGTAAAGACTAAAAACGAAAAAGATATGATCAGATGATCATATCTTTTTTGATAATATTTAATTTTTTAAGAAATTGGTAAATCAGTAAAAAATAACATTTTTCTCTAAAAGATAATTCCTTTTTAAGACTTCCAGCTATTGACATGACAGTAATAAATAAGAGAAAATGGTTTTAATAAAAAACAATAGTAAGTGTAAAAATAATAGTAATTTTATAGTGCTAGGTATACTAAAAGAATAGGAAATGATTTATGGCTTGGTTAAAAAAGAAACGTGAAAAGGCAGTAATTAATTTTATTGATATAGATAAAGAGTTAATGAGTATTAGAGAGTCTGTTGAATTAAGTGGAAAAAGTAATGACCCCATCGAATATGATCCAACTAATGATATTAAGGATTTAGAAGGAAAAGGATACGTTTTAGTTAAGAACAATTTTAATGGAGATGGCAGTCAACCTTCTTATACCGAAGACACAAAGGTCTACTTAATAAGTTTTAAGCATGATGTCCGTCCGGTTAATCTTGATCATCCATTAACTAAAATTCCATCTAAAGAATATGACCATCCTATTACTTTTACTGTTACTTATGAAGGAACGCCTACAAAAGTAAAGAAAAATATTCAAACTGCTCACTTATTTCGTACTTTGACTGCAGATAAAGTTACTAGTCAACGAATTGAAAATGGAAAGTATGATAGTGATTGGCAGTTAGATCGTCAAAAATTTGATGATGTAAAAGTTCCGGTTTT
This sequence comes from uncultured Lactobacillus sp., assembly GCA_947565635.1. Classification (GTDB taxonomy): domain Bacteria; phylum Bacillota; class Bacilli; order Lactobacillales; family Lactobacillaceae; genus Lactobacillus. The sequence goes on from CANOGU010000011.1 coordinate 3,151, forward strand.
ACCTGGAGTGCATGCAGATCAAAAAATTGTAGTTGGGCCTAAGGTAGACAATAAAGATGTAGAAGTTTCAGTAACGTATCATTTAAATGGATATCTAATTCCCGTTGATGAAAATGGAGATGAAATTCCTAATGTTGGGCCATATCAATTTGCAACTGATGAAAAGGATCCAACTAAAATTGCACCTAACCAAATTGTTCCTGATATCGAAGGATATACTCATGATCAAGAGATAATTAGTCCTCAATCTCCAGATAAAGATATATCCATTATTTACAAAACTATTCCTAAAGAAGATACAACCTATATTTCAGATACTGAAAATATCGATCTTTCTCAAGCAGATTCATCTACTTATTCGCCTTCAGGTAATGGAGACTTGAAGAAAAATGATGTTCAAGAAGCTATTATGGGGATAAAAGGTCAAGTAGATGAAAAAGAGATGGAGAGACGTATTGATGAACAGATGGCCATTGTTAACTTTATTGATCTAGATGATGATGGGAAGCAAATTACCTCCTCAGGACCTTTATATGGTTTACCGGGAGAATCTATCAATGATTTGTACAATACTGACGTTCCAATGACTGCCCTTAAAGAAGCCGGTTTTGAAGTTGTTTTTAATAATTTTGATGGGAATGGTCAAGTTCAAACATTTAATCAAAATCATTTAGTTACTCAGATCTTTACAGTGGGTTTACGTCACATTAATTCAAAAGAAAAAAATGAATCTTCTAATTCACTACAAGCATTTAGTCAGCGGCAAGGAGAAGTATTAAAGAAACTAGAAAATTATCAACCAACTGGGAATAGTAAAGATTTAGAAACTATAACTGCAGTAGCTAAAGATACCATAGAAGTGTTAAATAAATTTTTAGAAAAGAATCAAACTGTCGAGAATACGAAAAATTCTACCACTAAAAAATGAATTCTAAGTTAGAAGATAAATAGTCATAGATTTAATAGTAAATTGAGTAGTAAGATACTTAATTTACTATTTTTTTGCTCATAAGTAATTAAATTGTTGTCAAGCTGTAGAATGAAAAATGTCAACAATTGTCTTGTTTCGGATGAAAATACACCATAGAATGTTTAGTGTAAGCGCTAAATATGTGAAAAGAGGATAAAAATGAAAAAGAATTATCTAAGTATTGATATTGGGGGAACGTGAAAAATTGTACCGTAATTCCCTTAGAAACAGGAATTGGATAAGGAATAATTGTGAATGGGCAACTATTAAATGGAGGCTACTTCCCAGTAGAAGAATTAAGCTTTTTGCAACTTAATATGGTGAAAACGGATTTGATGAGAGAAGGGAAAATTATGAAAGAACAAGATATTTTAGAAGCTGTTGAAAAAATGCGTATTGACTGGAAGAAGAACGATGATAAAAGAGATAGTGGGTTACCCCATGATCTTCCAGAGATAAAACGTGTAGATGATATTCAATATGGTAACGATCCTAAATGGAATTTATTAGATATATATTTACCGAAAAATATTGAAGGAAAAATTCCCGTTATCATTAATATTCATGGAGGTGGTTGGGTTTACGGTACTAAAGAAACCTATCAATTTTATGGACTAGGAATGGCTAAACGAGGCTTTGCTTTTATAAATCCTAACTATAAGTTGGGACCAGACGTAAAATTTCCAGAGGAACTAAATCAAGTCAATGAATATATTCACTGGGTAGCAAAACATGCAGATGAATATAATCTTGATAAAAACAATGTTTTCTTAGTTGGGGATTCTGCTGGTGGTCAAATGGCTGAACAATACACGGCGATTTTGACTAATCCCGTATATCGAGAAAAATTTGGCTATACCTTACCTGACTTGAAATTCAGAGTAGTTGCTTTAAATTCACCAGCTACGTTTATGAAAGATCCAGGGATGATGATGGAGGCTACCTTGGCTTACTTTGATCCAGAAGTAATGAAGAGTACTAAGAATCAGGACTTAATTGATGTTGAAAAATATATTACTGAGAACTTTTTACCTACCTTTATTTCAACAGCTAATGAAGACTTTATCCATGATTGTGCAGTACGATTAGATGGATTTTTAAGGGCTAAAGGCGTAGAAGTTATTCAAAAATCTTGGGGTGATGAAAAGCATCCCGAACCGCATGTTTTTCTAATTAATCAAAAAGATGAATTAGCGAAGGAAGCTAATGACGAAGAAGCAGCATTTTTTAGAAGACATATTGTAAAAGAGTAGTAGAAAAGAGTATAGTTGAGATGATATCGATAATTTCAAATATTGGAATTGTTGTTGCCCTATTAATACATTCATAAAAAAACAAAGAGTTACTGCTTAAATTAAATTGCTATTAAAGTGCTAGAATAAAATCTAGCGCTTTTTTAGTGTATTAAGTTATAATTAAGCAAAAACTCACTTTTTTTGTTAGAGGATTTTATGAAGAAATTTTTTTATGTAATGACTGAAATAATTCTTTTTTTAATTTTAGTCATTGTATTTACTAAACCAGCCTTGGCTGATGTGAATTATGATATTACAAATGTTGATGTGACAGCCCGAGTTAATCCAAATGGTTCATTATCTATGGAGAGAAGGATAACCTATAAATTTGATGATGACGCTCATGGTATTTTCTATCTGCAAAATTTAGCCAATAATCAAGAATTAAAAAATCCGCAGGTTAGAATTTTGGCTGACAAAAATTCACAAATGGTAGTACCAAGTGTGACTCATGAAAATAATACTTATGAATTAAGTCATAGTGATCATGGCTATCGTTTTAAAGTTTGGCATAGCGTAAGGGATGGAGATAAATTTACAGTAATTTATACTTATGAAATTACAAATGCAATCACGAACTGGAAAGATACAGCTGAACTTAATTTTAAGATTATTGGAGATGGATGGGATACAGACCTAGATAATGTACGAGTAGGTATTTTCTTCCCGGGCCCAGTTAAAGACTTAAAAGCTTGGGCGCATGGAGACTTGTCTGGCCAAATTACAGTTAATCCGCAAAAAGGCAATATTATCATGACAGCTTCTAATGTAGGTGGAAATGAAGGAATTGAGGTCCATAGTCTGTTTCCTGTTGAGGTAACTAATCAAAATAAGAATATTAAAGATCAAAATCATAAAGAATATGTTTTAGATCAAGAAGCAAGATTTGCACGACAAGCTAATGAACGGCGTCAAAGAAACAGAATCCTAGGCTTAGGTGCTTTGGTAATATCTGGGCTATTTTCTTTACTAGCAATTATTAGAAGCTTTACTTTAAAAAAGTCCGGAGTTAAACCGGAAAAAGAAAAGCAACTGGCTAGGAATTATGAGATTCCATCAGTTTCACCGGTAATGGCTGAAATTTTAGATACAGGAGATGAGCCAAGCTCTAGGTCTTTAAGTGCATCTCTAATGGAATTAGCGGTCCAAAAAAAGATTAAGATTGATCCTATCAAGATAAGAAAAAGAACGTACTACAAAATTTCTTTAATTGATAAAAATATAATAAAAAATAAACCTTTGTTGAATTACTTATTTGATAAAGTAGGCGATGGCAAGAGTTTTACAACATATGAACTTAAAAAACACCACTCCTCTAAGTTGGGAAAGAAGTTCAATAAGTGGCAAGAACAAGAAATGCAGAAAGCAACTAGAGCAGGATTTTTTGATGAAAAGCTTGAACATAAACAGCACGCTAATTCAATTTTGATGGTGACTTTACTAATCTTGAGTGGTATTGCAATGTTCAGCGCCTTCTTTTCGAATGAGGAAAATATTGCTTTGTTTATATGTGCTGCAATTTTATTAGTACTGGCAATTTTGGCAGTTGTTTATAATAAGAAAAAATTATCAGCTTATACAGCAAGAGGAGCAGAGGTAACTAATCAAGTTCGCGGATTTAAGAAAATGCTAGATGAAATTGGTAATTTCAAGATGCGTGATATTGGAGAACTGATCTTGTGGGAAGAAATAATGCCATATGCCGTTGCTCTTGGTGTATCTAAAAAAGTATTAAAACAATTGAAACTAGAATTTGCAGATGAAATTGATGATACAAATCTATTATTCTGGGGTACTTTTTACAGGGATGGGAAAGATGGTTTTGCAAGTAACTTTAGTTCTAGCTTTGACTCAGGTGCTAACTTAAATTCTTCTGCTTCTGGTGGATCTGGTGGATTTTCTGGTGGTTCATCAGGTGGCTTTGGTGGTGGCAGCGGAGGAGGTGCCTTTTAAAGATTGATTATAGGAGAAAAAAATGACAGTTTTAACTAATAAAATGTATGAGATATTTGACCAAGAAGAATTTTCTTTTAAAAAATTAAAAGTTAATAAAACACCAGAAGAAATAGATACAATTAAACAAGAATTTAAACGTGTCTGGCAAATTTGGAAAACAGTTCAATTAAATGTGGCAGAACAACTACCGACAGGAAAATTTGCAAAAGCTCATGTTGAAAGCTGGACTAATGGATGGAATTTAAGAGATCATTTTTGGGCCAGTTATCGCTTAACTTCCTTAGCAGACTATAATCCTTGTATTGGCGTCATGCTTGATAAGAAGCAATTACAAGTTTATTTGATGTTTCAATATTATAAGAGTGATAAGCGTCAGGGAACTGTGAGTGAATACAATACGCTTTTAACTGATATTTCAAAGTGGGGTTCTAGTTTAGATATTTCAAACTGGTATTTGTGGGATAAAAATGAAATGGAATTCAGCAATCATTTAGCTTTAGCAGAATATCTGAGCGATTATGAAAAGAAAACTCAATTTGATCAGGAGGCTATCAAAAGTAGCTTTTTACTAGGAAAGTTTGCCTTTCGTGATCATGATAATGTTGATAATATGGAGAAATTTATTATAGAAGGAATCAATGATTTAATTCCTTTATATGAAAAATTAAGTTAAGTAAAAAAAGTTGGAGAAAATTTGCAAAAAAGACATGAATATATTTGGTGTTTAATCGAACTCTCAAATGGTAATAAAGAATGGTATTGTCTAAGTAAAGTATTAAGACGAGCTCTTTTTATCGAAAAGAAACATAATCAATTCTGGAAAAAAACGATGATTGGTAATTATATTACTGTAGCTCGGAGTAAGTATATTAGGGGACGAGCAAGATTAACGGTTGGCCGGATTGAAAAAATTAGAATTCGAAAAAATGGTGCAGCCGACTGGCACTGGAGTCGAAATCAATTTGTTACAGCAGAGCACTTGCTGGATCTTAAAGATTCATTTAATTATTTAAAGCATGATTATTGTTGGTATAATCGTTTAGCAATTAAAGTAGCCTTAATTTATTGGCATAATCAGTTACTACAAGTTAAGTTAAATTCGAAACGATATGCTATTAAGAAAAAACGACTTAAGTTAGAAAGAAAAATAAAATGAAGGAAAAACTTTTAATTAGTCAAGATTTGTCTTGCCTTGGGCAGGTCTCTCTAAGTGTTGCCTTACCAATTTTAGGTGCATGTGGGTATCAGCCAGATGTTTTACCAACAGCAATTTTATCTACTCATACTGGTGGATTTGGTAATAATACCTTTTTGGCGCTAAATAATGAAATGAGTAAAATTATTGCTCACTGGCAAGATGAAAAAATTACTTTTAAAAATTTATACTTAGGCTATTTGGGAAGAAATGCCATTGATTTTTGGATTGAGCATATTTCTGATTTTAGAAATACTGACTTATTAATACTGCTTGATCCAGCAATGGCAGATTCAGGAAAGTTATATAGCGGCTTAGATATAGAATATGTAGAAAAAATGCGCAAACTTGCAAAGCGCGCGACTATTTTAACTCCAAATTTAACTGAAGCATGTCTATTACTGAATAAGGAATATAGAAATTTTTCAATAAATGAAATTAAAGAAATTGCTGGCGAGTTAAAAGAAAAGTTTAAGTTAGATGGTCTGGTAATTACTGGCATTTTCTTAGAAAATAAAGTGAAGATGGTTGGATTAGCAAATGATAGTAAAATTTTCGTAATAGAAAATGAAAAAATTACCCGCTCATTTTTTGGGACTGGAGATATGTTTGCAAGTAGCTTATTAGCAGGAATTTTAGCTGGGTATTCATTAAAAGAAAGTGCACAAATAGCAGGTGATTTTGTTAAATTGGCGATTGAAAAGACTGACCTAAAGCAAGATAAACGCTTGGGACCTAACTACGCAGGTGCCCTATCTTGGTTAATGAACAAAATGGAAGGAAAGAAATAATAAATGCGAACAAGAGAAAATTCATTAGTTTCAATAATTATGACTGGATTATTTGCGGCAATAATTTATTTGGGTGTTTGGGTTTTAAGAATCCCAGTTCCTGCTTTAGTAGGGCGTCCATTTATTCATTTTGGTAATACGTTAACGGCTGTTGCAATTTTATATTTAGGTTATCGTAATGGAATGCTAGCTGGGATTATTGGATTGGGCGGCTTTGACTTGCTTAATGGTTACGCTGCAACTTCGTGGTTAACAATGCTAGAAGTCGTAGTAGTTGCAAGTGTTTTAACGGCAGTATATAAGGGGATGCACTATCAAGATAGTAAGAAAAATATTATTATTTTAGGAATTATTGCTGGAATTACGAAAATTTTTACTACTTACTGTGTCTCAATTGTAGAAGCTTTAATGGTAGGAACTAGTTTAAATGTGGCTTTAGTTAGCTCTTTTGTTAGTTTGCCGGCAACGATCATCAATTCGATTTCGACAGCAATTTGTACTCCAATCTTATACTTTGCAGTCTGTGATGGTGCAAGGAGAATTTTAAGAAGGACTGCTTAATTAAAATAGATTTGTTATAATTTTGATTAAAGATAAAAAGGAGGAATTTTAAATGCCATTTGTACATGTAGAGCTAATTAAGGGTAGAAGTGATGAACAACTTACTCAAATGATGAAAGATATCACCGAAGCTGTTCATAAGAATACTGGTGCTCCAAAAGAACATATTCATGTAATTATTAATGAACTTGATAAACATACTTATGGTCAAGGCGGCGAATGGAGGGCTTAAAAATTGAAAAAGTTTTCTATTAATCGCTTAATAAAACTGGGATTAATTTTTAGTACAGTATGGTTTGTTTATCTTTTATTTTTTAGCTTTGAAAGTCTAACTGATTTTTCAAACCTACGCACCTTACCAACTGCTAGAGTAATTAGTCTGTTTGTAATTCTTATCGTTATAAGCTTATTTTTAGGTTTTATTTTAGCTGGTGTTTGGCTGAGCGTAGATCAACCAAAATTTAAGTTTAAGTGGGAGTATCTGTATAAAGGAATCCTGGTTGGAATAATTTGGGCAGCTCTTGATATGTTTATGGTTAATTCAGGAAAGTTTATGATTATTCCAGTAATTATTGACTTAATTATAGGTACTTTAGTTGGAATGTTGCTTTTTAGTCGAAGAACGTCCAAAAAATAAATAAAAAATCGTGATTAGCAATTAACTAATCACGATTTTTTTGTTTAGTCTAATCTTCTTTTTTGGCTTCTTCTAAAGCCTTCATGATTGAAGGATTCTTTGAATGACAATCTTTTAACATTTGGTAATCTTCTTCAGATAATTTAACAGTGTACTTAGTCATGATTTTTCCTCACTTTTTATTTTTTACCTTTAATATATCACTTTATTGATAGAATTGATAAAGAAATTTTGAATTGAATATTATTAAATCGCTATAATAGATAAAAAGTAAGTAAGAAAGTGGTTAAAATGTTTGACTATCGAAATAATTTAAAAAGAATATTAAATAGTACAGAAGGCGACGAAAAGAGCCTTAAAAATAGCTTGAATGCAATTAAGTTAGTCCTGGGAATGACAGGGGAAAGCAGTGAAAGGGTAACTGGCGGTGAACTTGATCCAAAAATTATTGCCCAAATAAATACTTTTTTGCAAGGAATAACTAAATTAATTGAGCATCCTGGCAATAAAGATGCTAAAAAGACAGCTTTAGGCGCACTACATAAATTAACTTTTGATCAAAATATTACTGCTAATTTTGGAAAACAACTAGGGCAGCTTGATCAAGCAATTCAATCATCCGAAGAAACGAGTAGTGTAGTAAATAGAAAAATTTTTGAAGAAGCATTAAAGCCTAAAAAAGAAAAAGTACGTGACTATCGCAAGGGAAGACGTTATACAGTTATTCGTGCATTGAAGGGTGCAGATCTAATCAATGATAATGGAGAAGTAGTTTTTGAGGTTAATGAAAGTCAAATACATGACTTAAACTTAAAGAGCGGCGATATTGTTGAAGCTATACCTTTATCGGATGGCTTAAATGAAGCTGAGGTTTTACGAGTTGTCGGCTATAGAAAATTGCGTAGTCGTGACTATGACAAAATAGAAGATTTTAAGTACGGTGTAGTACAAGGAAGTCCGGGAAATCTAAGCGTTTCGCGTAATATTCACGGAGAAAGGTTAACAATTAATCATAAGCCGGTGATTGTTGCCCTTGATTCTAGTTACTATCAAAATGGAAGTGTACATCTAGAAGATGGTTCGATTGTTGACTTGGCTTGGTATACCGGTGATGTAAGACTTAAGAAAGATCCAGCTAGTGCCGTTCAAATTCGATGGATCTATGAAACTGAGCAACCAAAACGGATTTCTAAAACTAAAAAAGAAAAGTCAAGTCGAGAAAACACGCAGAAACTGGCACAATTAGATATGAATTTGCATTATCAAAGAGTTGGGATTGCGGTTGGAGACAATCAAAACGAAGCAATTTTAGAAGGTATTGTTAATCGCTACAATGGTATTGCAATTCCAATCGATGCTTTTGAAGGAAAGAAAAAAGTAATTGAAAATCAAATTAAAGATTTAGATATTGTAATCTTGGTAACAGCTTTTGCAGCTCATGACAGTACTTGGAATATTAGAGAGTTTGCAAGCAAATATCATGTAAAATTTGCCGTTAGTTCCAGCAAAGGATATCAAGCATTTGAACGCGCTTTGTATAGAGCAGAAAATGGCATGCCGGCTTATGAAGGAAACCAGCAATTAGAATATAAAATGTTAAAAAATAATTAGGAATGGGAGATGAAACTGACAACCTGTATAGAAATTAGATAAAATATTAATAACTTATTTTTAGGAAGGATGATGAAATGACAAAAAACATTAAAAAGAAATCTTGGATGCGCTGGGTAGTATTTTTAGCCGGCCTAGAAATTATCGCCATTTCTATTAATTTCTTCTATGGTCCAATTAATATTGCTGCGGGAGGATCAACTGGTATTTCGATTTTAGTTGACGCAGTATGGGGAATTAACCGTTCAATAACGGTTTTAGTTGTTAATATTTTAATGTTGGTTTTGGCAGCTGTCTTTTTAGGAAAAAAGACAACGAAGAACATTGCCTTAGGTAGTTTATTATTGCCAATCCTAATGGAAATTACCCCAAGTTTTAAAATTACTAATAACCAATTACTTGCTGTAATTTACGGTGGAGTATTAATGGGACTAGGGGTCTCTCTTCTCTATCGTGTAAATGCTTCAAGTGGCGGGACAACAATTCCACCAATGATTTTGAAAAAATATTTTTATATCAATCCAGCGGTTGGCTTACTTGGAATTGATATGATAATTATTTTCCTAAATATATTTGTTGATGGATGGAATGCCTTTTTACTAGCGGCTTTGTCTCAGGTAGTTACATCTATGACGATGAACTATGCAGAAGCAGGCTTTGATCGAAAATATCAAGTTCGTATTATGAGTAATAAACATTTCAATGAATTGAAAACTATGTTACTAGATAATTGTAATGGTTTGACAATTTATGATGTTGTTGGTGGCTATAGTGATGATGACAAAAAACAATTGCTTTTAGTAGTTGACACGCGTGAATATGGTCCTTTAATCAGTAAAATTCATGAAATTGACCCTGACGCTTTTATTATTACTGATACAGTAGCGCGGGTTCATGGAGGTCAATGGGGATTATAGCCAGACTTTTTCGTATATATTTTCTTTGAAGCCACAAGTTAGTTTATCACCGTCAGTTATTAACGGTCTCTTAATTAATTTGCCGTTCTGTGAAAGTAATGTGGCAGCTTCCTCAATTGACATGGAATTGATTTGATCTTTTAAATGCATTTGACGGTAGACTTTTCCCGATGTATTAAAGAAATATCTTAAACCTCTATCTTGAAACTTATTTAGCCACTTAAGCAAGTCTTCTTGTTTAGGTGGCTTTTCTACTAAATCGTGATACTCATATGCAATATGGTGTTGATCTAGCCATTTTTGCGCTTTTTTAGAGGTGGAACAACGTTTGTATCCGTAAAATTTGATCATACTGTACTCCTTCTTAAAAATCTTTACTAATATTCTATTATTTTTTTAGAAATTTTGATATTGAATTGCTTTAAAAGAGGGATGAGAGTATACTGTAAGAGTTGTATTTGTGGAAACCTCACATCTGCAACCGCACGTTTATGAGGTTAGAAGAGAATTAACGTTAATTCCACCTCATGCGGCGAGTCTAAGTATTTTTTCGGAGGTGTACAAATGTACGCAGTTATTAAAACCGGTGGTAAGCAATACAAGGTTGCTAAGGGCGACAGCGTTTTTGTTGAAAAACTTGAAGTTAAGCCTGGTGACGAAGTAACTTTTGATGAAGTTATTCTTGTAAATGATGGTAAATCAACTAAGATTGGTACTCCAGTAGTTGAAGGTGCTAAAGTTGTTGCTAAAGTTGAAAAGCAAGGCAAAGAAAAGAAAGTTGTTACTTTCAAGTACAAGCCTAAGAAGCACTCACACACTAAGTATGGTCACCGTCAACCTTACACTAAGGTAACTATCGAAAGCATTGAAGCTTAATTAAGGGGTGAAACAAATTATGATGATTAATAATCTTGAAGCACTTAAATTATTTGCCCACCACAAGGGTGGTGGTTCAACTGCTAACGGTCGTAACTCAGCTGGTCGTCGTTTAGGCGCAAAGCGTGCTGATGGTCAAAAGATCAATGCAGGTTCAATTATTTTCCGTCAACGCGGTACTAAGATCCACCCAGGTAAGAACGTTGGTATTGGTGGTGACGACACTTTGTTTGCTTTAACTAGTGGCGTTGTTAAATTCGAACGTTTGGGCAGAGATCGTAAACAAGTTTCTGTTTACCCAGTTGAAGAAGCAAAATAATTTTCTTTTGCAGGCTGGACGTCCCTAAGGAACGTTCAGTCTTTTTTTATCTACTCAGGAGGATCCAAGCCTATGTCTTCAGATCAAGAGTTATTAACGTTACTTAATAATCGAATTAGTAAAACTACTAAATTGATTAAAGAAAAGCAGGCAGATGCGTTAGTCATTTTTAATCAAGCTAATTATCGCTTTTTAACCAATTTTTCTGGTGAAGAAGCTGAACTTATTTTAACTGCAAATGGAGATCGCGTTTTATTATCTGATTCACGTTTCAAAGATCAAATTCGCCATCAGGCACCTGGCGAAATGAAGGTAGTTATGCAAACTATGGACGTGATAAAAGAAATTGCCGGCCAACTAAAGCAGCTAGATGTTAAAACTGTTCTAGTTGAAGGAGAATTTATTTCTGCAACTCAATTTGAGGCTCTTAAGCAGGCTTGTCCTGATCTTAATTTTATTTTAAATGCTGAATTAGTAGAAACAGTTCGTAACATAAAAGATGAGCTAGAATTAGAAACTTTGCAAAAGGCAATTGATATTTCAGCTCAAAGTTTTAAAGAAATTTTGCCTTTAATTGAGCCGGGTGTTAGTGAGCGTGCTATTGGAGCAAAATTAGATTATTTGTTCAAAATGAATGGTGGAGATGGCCCTTCGTTTGAGACAATAATTGCTTCCGGATACCGCGGTAGTTGGGCCCATGGTGTTGCGAGTGATAAAAAGATTCAAAAAGGTGAATTAATTGTAATTGACTTTGGAAGTTTTTATCATGGTTATACCGCAGATATTACTAGAACAGTTGCTTTAGGCCAAGTAGAGCCTGAACTAGAAAAAATATATTATATTGTACTAGAAGCACAAAAACGGGGAATTGCAGCTGCAATTGCTGGAAATACTGGTAAAGATATCGATCAAGCTGGTAGAAACTACATTAAAGAGCAAGGATATGGAGAGTACTTTGGTCACGGTATTGGTCATGGAATTGGCTTAGAAGTGCATGAACTCTGTACGCCAGCAATGCCATATAGTAAAGAAGTTATGAAAAATAATATGGCAATCACGGTTGAGCCAGGAATTTATTTGCCAGACCGTGGCGGTGTTAGAATTGAAGATGATGTTTTAATTAAAGATAATCATCCATATGTGATGTCACAGTTGCCAAAAGATGAACTTTTAATCTTATAATTTTGTGTAATTATGCGGTTAATGTTGCGAAACAATAGATAAGATTGGTAGTATAAATAAGTGTAGAAATGAGGTAATTTTACTATGACAATGATCTCAGTTAATGAATTTAAAAATGGATTAACTATTGAATATAACAATGATTTATGGCGTATTGTTGAATTCCAACACGTTAAGCCAGGTAAAGGTAGTGCCTTTGTTCGTTCAAAACTTAAGAGTTTAAGAACTGGTGCAGTTCAAGAATATACTTTCCGTTCAACTGCTAAAGTAAATACTGCTGATATTCAAACTAAGGCAATGCAATACTTATACAATGATGGTACAAGTTTTGTATTTATGGATACTAATACTTATGAACAACTTGAAATTCCGGAAGCTCAAGTTGAAAGAGAATCTAAGTTCTTGAAAGAAAACATGGTAGTTAACGTTATTACTCATGAGGGTGAAACTTTGGGTGTTGATTTACCAAATACAGTTGATCTTGAAGTTGCAGAAACTGAACCTAATATTAAGGGTGATACATCTTCCGGTGGTGGTAAGCCCGCAACTATGGAAACTGGCTTAGTAGTTAACGTACCATTCTTTATTAATCAAGGTGATGTATTAACTATTAATACTGCTGATGGTACTTATGTTTCTCGTGCAAATAAATAGTTTTTGAGGTAAAAAATATGGCTGATAATTCAACGATTCTTTTATCAAGCAATGACAAAGGCGATGAAACCCGAGTTGACCTTGGTGTTTTAGAGGTTATTCTAGGAATTGCTGCCAGAAAAGTCGATGGCGTCAGCGAAATGCGTGGGACGCTAAAAACTGGCATCGATACTCTTTTTGGTCGTTCTAACCAAGGTAAAGGTGTTTCCCTAAGTGTTGAAGACGATAAGTTAACTGCTGATGTTTATACTTATCTTGACTACGGTGTAAATGTGCCAAAAGTATGCGTCCAACTGCAAAAAAATCTAACTTTGCAATTGAAGCAAATGACAGATTTAGATTTAACTCAAATTAATGTTCATGTAGTTGGCTTGGTTTCAGAAGCAGACGAAACTGAAGTAAAGGCTGACACGGAAGCACTTTTCCCAGATGATAAAGAGGACGAGGCTAAAGACTAAATGACACAGCATGAGATGAGAAGAATTGCTATGCAAGCAATTTATTTGGCTAACCAAGGTAAATTAACTGATGCAGAGGAAGTTTGTCAAAAAGCTTTAAAGGCTTTAGAATTGAAAGATTTCCCAGACTATTCTACAGAACTAGTTAATGGTGTTTTAGCAAATAAAGAAGCACTTGATGAGCAATTAAGTAAATATTTAAAAAAGGGTTGGCGTCTTAATAGAATTAACGAAATTGACTTGGCAATCCTTGAAGTAGCTCTTTATGAAATGCAAAATAGCAAAGTAATTGATCCGGTAGCTGCTTTAAATGAAGCGTTAAATTTATGTGATGAATTTAGCTCTAAGGAATCTAAAAAGTTTATTAATGGTCTCTTGGCCAATTTCATTAAGAAAGACTAACTAATGAGTCGGCTCGTTGAGCCGACTTTTTTTATGAGGTGATTAAGTGAAAAAATTACTAGAAGGAAAAACTCCTGCAAATGAAATTAAAGAGAACTTGATAGAAGAAATAAAAAAATTAAAAAGTGACGGAATAAATCCAACTTTATGCGTAATAGAAGTTGGAGATGATCCGGCAAGCAAAATTTATTTGCGAGTTAAAAGAAACTTAGCTAAAAAAGTAGGAATTAAGGAAATAGGACTGCATTTTCCCGCTAATACTTCTCAAGCTGAACTTCTAGAAAAAATTGAAGACCTTAATCAAGATCCAAGTATTAATGGAATAATGGTGCAATTGCCCGTTCCTCCTCAAATTGATCCAAGGGCTATTTTTGAAACAATTGCCCCAGAAAAAGATGCCGATGGATTTTCACCTCTTAATTTAGGGCGTCTCTGGGAAGGACAGAGTGATGTAATTCCAGCAACAGTTCGCAGTATTTTAACCTTAATTGACTATTATGGAATTGAGATGGCCGGTAAAAATACAGTAATTATTGGTCGTAGCGTAATTGTAGGAAAGCCCTTAGCTGCAGTTTTAGTTGAACGGGATGCAACTGTTACGATTGCCCATTCAAAAACAAAAAATTTATCAGAGCTAACTAAAAATGCTGATGTGATTATTTCGGATGTGGGTAAAGCACATTTAGTAACTGAGGATATGGTAAAAGAGGGAGCAGTTATAATCGATGTTGGGATGAACCGTGAGAATGGTAAATTAATGGGAGATGTCGACTTCGATATGGTTGCTCCGAAAGCTAAAGCAATTACACCGGTACCCGGAGGAGTAGGTCCCTTAACAGTTGCCAGTTTAATGAAACAAGCCGTAATTTTGACGAGGAAACAACATGGTAGATAATAAAGTTTATCTTTCTGTTAGTGATTTAAATTTTTATATTTCACAAAAGTTTAAAAATGATCCCTATTTACATAAAGTGTTTTTACAGGGAGAATTGTCTAACTTTAGATTTAGAATGAATTCCCACCAGTATTTTTCATTAAAAGATGAAAAATCAAAAATTAATGTAGTGATGTTTCGCTCATTTTTTGAAAAATTAAAATTTAAGCCTGAAGAGGGAATGAAGGTTTATGTTAGTGGATATGTAGATGTTTATGGACCGCAGGGATCTTACCAATTTTATGCTCAGACTATGGAGCCAGCAGGTTTAGGAGCTCTTTATGAACAGTTAAGACAATTGCAAGAGAAGCTTGCAAAGGAGGGATTATTTAATGAAGAACATAAAAAGAAGATCCCCCTATTTCCAGATCGTATTGCAGTTGTAACTAGTGCTTCAGGAGCGGTAATTCATGATATTATGGTTACTGCTAATCGCCGTTTTCCTCATGCTGAGATTGATTTGTATCCAGCTAAAGTTCAAGGAGATGAAGCAGCAGATACAATTGTGGCTGCTTTACAGCAAATTCAAGCTCAAGGCGATAAATATGATGTTGTAATCATTGGGCGTGGCGGTGGATCACTAGAAGATTTATGGCCATTTAATGAAGAGAAAGTTGTGCGGCAGATTTATGCGATGCAGATGCCAGTGATCAGTTCAGTAGGACATGAAACTGATACAACTTTAGCTGATTTAGTGGCCGATGCTAGAGCAGCTACTCCAACTGCTGCAGCAGAATATGCAACACCTAATTTAGTGGATGTATTAACGCAAATTGTTCAATTACGGGCAAGACTTTATGCTGCCGTTCAGGCCAATATTCATACAAAGCGTCAAATTTTAGATCGGTTAAAGAACGCACCAGTTTTGCAAGAGCCAACTAGAATTTATGATCAACAAATTCAACAAGTTGATATGCTCACTCATCGTCTTAATCAGGCAATGGAAAATCGACTACAGCACGATGGCTCTACATTACGTTTACTTCAAGAGCGTCTTAAGGCACTCAGTCCTAGCCGAAAATTAGAGCAACTTGAGCGTGAACGAAATTTTGTAGTATCGAATTTATTTTCAACGATGAATAACTATCTTAAAGATCAAAGAAATAGATTAAATCGAGCTATGCAACAATTAGATGATATTAGTCCGTTGAAAACAATTAGTCGAGGATACGTTTATACAACTGATCAAAAAGGAAATACAGTTACTTCAGTTGACCAGCTAAAAATTGATGAGAAGTTAAAGTTACATTTTAAAGATGGTCAAGTGCAAGTAAATGTAGAAAATATTCGGAGAGAAAAAAATGGCAATCAAGAAAAATAATTTTGAAGAACAGTTAAATGAATTACAAGAAATAGTTAATAAGCTTGAAAGTGGTAATGTTCCTCTTGAAGATGCTTTAAGTGAATTTCAAGCAGGAGTTAAATTAAGCCGAGAATTAGAGAAAAAGCTAAATGATGCAGAACAAACTGTGGCCAAGTTAGTAGATAAAGATGGGAACGAAAAGGCTTTAGATCCCCAAAATGCGTCTGCTCCTGAGGAAGAATAAATGAAGTTAAAAGATTTTCAAGAAAAATATACACCTCAAATTGACAATTTCTTAAAAGAACATCTGGTTACTGAAATTGATAATCCAACTTTTAGTAAAATTATGTCTTATTCAGTAATGGCGGGAGGTAAGCGACTACGTCCTTTGCTTTTCTTAGCAACTCTTGAGACACTAAATCATAAAATTGAAGAGCCAGAATTAAGAATTGCATGTGGAATTGAATTAATTCATACTTATTCTCTAATTCATGATGATTTACCCGCGATGGATAATGATGATTATCGTCGCGGAAAACTTACTTCTCATAAAAAATGGGGAGAAGCAGAAGCTATATTAGCTGGAGATGGATTGCTTCCGTTGGGAATTCAATGGATCACCGAGGGGAGTAATTCAGCTGCGTTAGCAATTGTTATTTCTCAAGCTGTAGGGCCAAATGGGATGGTCGGTGGTCAATATCTTGATATTGATACAACTAATAACGATTCAGCTAAAGAAAATGCTAAGATGATTGATCAGATGGAGTGGTTGAAAACAGGCTGCCTAATTGAAGCAAGTGTTAAAATGGCTGCAATTTATGCTGGTGCAACTGATTCTGAGCTTAATAGATTAGACAACTTCAGCAAGCGTTTTGGAAGATCTTATCAAATCTATGATGATTTGGTAGATGTAGTGGAGACAGCAACTGAAGCGGGAAAAGCTACTCATAAGGATGCAACAGAAGGTAAAAATAATACTTTAACTTTGCTTGGGATTGAAGATAGTCGTAAACAACTTGTAGAAATGATTGAATCAGGAAGAAAAGCTATAGAAGTTTTTGAGCAACCTTTATTAGGTGAATTTTTTAATTTGTATCAGAAGGTATTATAGTAAATGTCTAAAAAGCGTGCAGATGTATTGTTGTTTGAACAAGGTCTTTTTAATTCTCGTAGTCAAGCTCAAAGAGCTATTATGGCTGGATTAGTTAATGACCATAATCATCAAAGAATTGATAAAAGTGGAGAAAAATTTCCTGAAGATGAAGTTTTTCATATAAAAGATGATGGTAAAAAATATGTTTCCCGTGGAGGATTCAAATTAGAAAAAGCCCTGCAAGTATTTAATATTGATTTGAAAGGGAAAATTTGCCTTGATATTGGAGCATCCACTGGTGGTTTTACCGATGTTGCCTTACAAAATGGGGCTAAGTTAGTCTATGCCTTAGATGTAGGATATAATCAACTGGCTTGGAAGTTACGAGATAATCCTCAAGTTGTAGTAATGGAAAAACAGAATTTTCGCTACAGTAAGCCAGTCGACTTCACTGATGGATTGCCTGATTTTGCAATGACAGATGTTTCCTTTATCTCATTAGATTTAATTATGCCGCCAATGTATGAAATTTTAAAAGATAAATGCGATGCAGTGTGTTTAATTAAGCCACAATTTGAAGCAGGTCCTGAGAATGTAGGTAAGCATGGGATTGTTCATGATCATGAAGTTCATGCAAATGTTATTAAACATACCATGAAAGTTGCTCAAAAAATAGGGTTTAATATTTTGGGAGTAGACTATTCACCAATTAAAGGTGGTAAAGGAAATATTGAATTTCTTATTCATTTAGGAAAAGACATAGCAAATCCAGGTCAAGACTTATGGAAAGGTAATCCTTCCGATGTAGTTCAACGTGCAGTTAATGGCCTTTAGGTGAGATAAAATGTTAGTTGAATTAGATATTAAAAATTTTGCAATCATTAAAACTTTAAAAGTTCGCTTTCAAGAAAAAATGACTGTTCTCATTGGAGAAACTGGTGCTGGTAAATCAATTATTATTGATGCCGTCTCTCTACTCTTAGGAAGTCGTGCGCAAAGTGAAATGATTCGCTCGGGTGAAGAGAAGGCGGTCATCACTGGTTTATTTGTGTTAAGCGAACAAAAGGATCTTATTGAAGATTTATGTGAAAAATATGGTCTGCCTTTTGAAGATGATCAGCTAATAATTAGCCGAGAATTAACACATAAGGGAAGAAATGTAGTTAGAATTAATGGTCAGCTGACTACAATCAATGTTTTACGTGAAATTGGACGAAATTTAGTTGATATTCATGGCCAAAATGATCAACAAATTTTGATGGATCAAGATCGACAAATAGATTTGATTGATAATTATGCGGAGCCTGAATTTAAGAAAGAATTGCATAGCTATGAAGCTGACTTTGAGAAATGGCGTCATCTTACTTCTCAACTCCGTAAGTTAAGAGAAGATGCTCAAGAAATTGCTCAAAAACAGGATATTTTGGAATTTCAAAATAATGAACTAGAAAGTGCTGATTTGAACGATCCAAATGAAGATGAGAAGCTAGAAGAAGAATTTAATGAGCTCAATAATTATCAAAAAATTGCAGATACAGCTAATTATTTTATGCAATTATATGATGATGATGAGCATGGACTAGCTACGTTACTTGGGGATGCCCAAAATGCTGCTGAAGATTTGAGTAATTATGGTAAAAAGTTTGAGAATTTTGCTACCAGCCTTAATGATGGTATTTATTCTTTAAATGATGCTCGTAGTGAACTATCTACTTTAATGGATCAAATGGACTTTGACGAAGAGCGATATCAATATGTTTCTAGTCGATTAGATACATTGAATACTTTGAAGAAAAAATACGGCCCAACTTTAGACGATGTTTTTAAATTCGCACAAAAGGTTAAAAGTGAACTGAATAAGTTTGAAACTGGAGATTTAGACGAGGGAAAAATCCAAAAAGAACTCGCAATCATTGAAAAAAGCCTTAGTCAAAAAGCCCAAAATTTACATGAACAGAGAGAAAAGATTGCTCGCGATCTTGAAGAAAAAATAAAAAAAGAATTAGCTGATCTGTATATGGAAAAAGCACGCTTTTCTATTAGAATTAATGAGACTAATTCATTTACAAAACTTGGAACTGATGAAGTTATCTTTATGATTGCACCTAATCCTGGTGAAGCTTTGATGCCATTAGTCAAAATAGTATCTGGCGGTGAACAATCACGTTTAATTTTGGCATTAAAAGCAATCTTTAGTCGTGTGGAACCAGTTGGAACCATGATTTTTGATGAAATTGATACTGGGGTTTCCGGAAGGGTTTCAGCAGCAATTGGTAAAAAGATGCATGCAATCGGCCAAGAAAAACAAGTTATTACAATTACTCACTCCCCACAGGTAGCTGCTGCTGGAGATCAACGTTATTCAGTTGTAAAACAAGTTAAAGATGGAGCTACTTATACTCAAGTAGGATCTCTTACGCAAGAAGAAGCCATTACCGCAATTGCTCAGATGATGGCAGGCTCTGATGTAACGGATGCTGCTAAGAGAAATGCAGCTGATTTAATGGAAAGTTTTAAAGAATAAAATAAAAAGGACTTCTCAGTTTAAAGTGAAAAGTCCTTTATTTTTATGCTGTTTCGACGTTAAAGATCTCGTTTAAATCAATTATTCTAATTATGTTGCTATCATAGCTATCTAGTACGAAGCGCCCAGCAGATGTCCTTTTGATTAGTTGACCAATCTCAGTGCATCCATTTTGATAGGTCAGTAATATATATTCTTTATGAAAAAGTGCATGCTCTAAAATTCTAATAATTTTACTTGGGTCTTGTGCAAAAGTAGTAAGCTTATTAATATTATAATTAAAGAAGTAATTATAAATTTGTTTACTATAATTATTAAGCGACTTTAATAAATTCATATCTCATTCCTCTATACATCCCGAACTTGTGTTTGCACTATGTATTATACGAACAAATGTTTTTGATTGCAAGTGGAATTTATATCTCTTTGCGAAACTCTTGAAATTCCTCGTTTTTTAGTGCAATATATTCTTGTTACTATAATTTTTAGGAGCGAAAATGGCACATCAAGGTTTATTATTAGTTTTATCTGGTCCTTCTGGCGTTGGTAAGGGGACCGTTAAAAGTGCAATGGTGAAGCAAAAAGCTTTTTCATTTGAATATTCTGTTTCAATGACTACTCGTAAGCCTCGTCCAGGCGAAGTTAATGGGAAGGATTATTATTTTGTTTCAGAGGACCGTTTCCAAGAAGCAATTAAAGGTAACGAGCTTTTGGAATATAATGAATATGTAGGCAACCATTATGGTACTCCACTTGCACCAGTGCAAAAGATGCTCAATGAAGGTAAAGATGTTTTACTTGAAATTGATGTCAATGGAGCAAAACAGGTTCGCAAGTTAATGCCAGATGGCGTCTTTATCTTTTTGACACCACCAGATTTGCATGAATTAAAACATCGAATTGTTAATCGCGGGACTGATTCTGACAAGGTAATTGCCATGAGAATGAAACAGGCACGTAAAGAGATTTTAATGATGGAAGATTATGATTATGCTGTAGTTAACGATACTGTTGCTAATGCGGTGGATCATATTAAGTCTATTGTTGAAGCTGAACACGTGCGTGTACCGCGAGTAATTAACGATTATAGAAATATGGTTAAGGAGGATTAACAGATGAAAATTACATACCCATCTATTGATAAATTGCTGTCTCGAGTAAATTCTCGTTATTCTCTTTCAGTGTTAGCTGCTAAAAGAGCTCATGAGATTCAAGCAGGCGCTCCATTAGCTTTAAAACACTATAAGTCTGATAAAGCAGTGGGCGAAGCGCTTGAAGAAATTGCTGCTGGTAAAGTTACAATTGATCCTGAGCATCGTGAAGATATTGGCTAGAATCTTTTCCTTCATTGTTAATCAATGAAGGTTTTTTAGTAGGTGATAAGATAAATGATTGCGCAAGTTATTGTAGATGTAGCTGCCAAACAAACTGATCGAGTGTTTGAATATCATATTCCAAAGGAATTAACTGATGTAGCTGTTGGATCAAGAGTGGTTGTTCCTTTTGGTCGACGAAAAGTGCAGGGATTTGTAGTCGGAATCAGTGAAACAACTTCTTATACAGGAAAATTAAAAGATTTACTTGTTGTAATTGATGAATTGCCACCACTTACGCCAGAATTAATTGCTCTTTCTAAAACTTTAGCTGATAAAATTTTTTCATATCGAATTACAATTCTTCAATCAATGTTACCACGCGTAATGAAGGCGAATTATCGTAAAATTCTAGTTCCCCTTACAGATGAAATTAAAGAAAATACTCTTTTTAAAGGTGAACCGCTTGATTTAAATGAAGTTTCTGATCTTGAGACAATTGTAAAAATTAAAAAGCTTATAAAAAATAATCAAGCTAAGATTGAATACTTAGTTGAAAATAAAGCTAAGAAGAAACAGGTGGCTGCCTATCTTTTGACTAAAACAAGAACAGAATATCAGGATATTTTAGGAGGAATAAGAACAACAGCAAGAAACCAGCGAGCATTGCTTAATAATATCGTTGAAAAATATAACGAATATCCAAAATTGGGTTCAACTATTGAGTCTGAATTAGGAATCTCAAGTTCTACATTACGAGCAGCCGAAAAAAAGGGATGGCTGTTAAAAAAAGAGCAGGAGATTTATCGAAATCCATTAAAAGATTTTGAATCTAATGCTAGTAAGCATTCGGTTAGATTAAATTCAGAACAGTTAGACGCCTTAAATTCAATTGGGACTAGTATTAAAGAAAAAGAGGCTAAGACTTTTCTTCTTGAGGGAATTACTGGGAGCGGCAAAACTGAGGTGTACCTTCACGCTATCAGTACAGCTCTTGAACAGAAGCGTAATGCTCTAATGTTAGTTCCGGAGATTTCTCTAACTCCTCAAATGGTTAAACAAGTGAAAGAGCGTTTTGGAGATAATGTTGCTGTTTTACACAGTGGTTTATCTGAAGGTGAAAAATATGATGAATGGCGAAGAATTAGGCGTGGAGAAGCTCAAGTGGTAGTAGGAGCTAGAAGCGCGATTTTTGCTCCTTTAAAAAATATTGGTTTAATAGTAATTGATGAGGAGCATGAATCTTCCTATAAGCAAAACGATACTCCTCGCTACCATGCACGGGATGTAGCTCTATTGAGAAGTAAATTTCACAATTGTCCAGTTGTTTTAGGAAGTGCAACGCCTTCTTTAGCAAGCCGGGCGCGGGCTCAAAAGGGAAGATATGAATTATTACGTCTAACTAAACGTGCTAATCAAAAGTCGCTACCTAAAGTGGATCTAATAGACCTAAAAACTGTTGAATTTGCTGGTGGACAGTTTGATCTATCAATTCCCTTAGTAGATGCAATTAAAGAAAAAATAGCTAAAAAAGAACAAGTTATTTTACTTCTTAATCGTCGTGGTTTTGCTAGTTTTATGCTTTGTCGCAATTGTGGCTTTGTTTTAAAATGTCCAAATTGTGATATCTCGTTAACTTTACATAAAGATACTGGACAGATGCAATGTCATTATTGCGGCCATAAGGAGCCAATTCCAAGAAAATGTCCAAATTGTCAGAGTGAAAAAATAAGATTTTTAGGTACGGGGACGCAAAAAGTTCAAGAAGAACTGGAAACTTTACTTCCTGACGCTAAGATCTTAAGAATGGACGTTGATACTACTAGACGTAAAGGAAGTTATAAGAAAATTCTTGATAGTTTTGGTAATCATCAAGCCGATATTCTCTTAGGAACACAAATGATTGCTAAAGGACTAGATTTTCCAAATGTTACTTTAGTGGGAGTAATTAATGCTGACACAGCATTATCTCTTCCAGATTTTAATTCTTCAGAAAAAACATTTGATTTACTAACCCAGGTAGCTGGAAGGGCCGGAAGAGCTGAAAAAACTGGTAGAGTTATGATTCAAACTTATAATCCGGAAAATTATGCAATAAAACTAGCCCAAAGCCAAGATTACGAGGGATTTTACCAAAAAGAAATGCAGGTTAGATTTCAAGGAAACTATCCGCCATTTTTTTATACTACCTTAATTACTATTACATCAAAAAATGAACAGTCAGCTGCTAAAGAGGCATTCGTAATAAAAAGAAAGTTAATGCGGGAGTTACATGCTCCGACTATTATTTTAGGTCCGACGCCAAGTAGTGTAGCTAAAATTAAAAATCAATATTATTACCAAATCTTGGTAAAATATAAATATGAGCCTAAGTTGCATGATTTGCTTCATCAAATTCAAGATGATGCACAATTAGCACAAAAACGTGGTTTAAATATATATATTGATAATGAACCAGAGAGAATAATGTAAATTTAGAAAGAAGTTGAATCTATGTCATCAGTTGTTTTTTTAGGAACTCCAAATTTTGGTAGTGTCGTTCTGCAAGGATTAATTGAACAAGGATATGAAATTAAAGCGGTTGTTACTCAGCCTGACAAGCGCGTTGGGCGTAAACAAGTAGTCCATCAATCTGCTGTTAAGGAAACAGCTTTGAAACATAATCTTCCAGTTTATCAACCTGCTAAATTGTCAGGATCAGAAGAACTTGCAGAATTAATGAAGATTGAACCAGATTTTATTATTACCGCTGCTTATGGGCAATTTTTGCCAACGAAGTTTTTGAAGTCAGCTAAAGTAGCTCCAGTTAATGTTCATGGTTCTCTTCTCCCTAAATATCGTGGTGGTGCACCAATTCAATATTCCGTTTTGAATGGGGATAAAGAGACTGGTGTCACCATTATGGAGATGGTGAAAAAGATGGATGCAGGAGATATTTTTGCTCAAAAAGCTTTGCCAATTACAGATGAAGATACAAGTGGTACTTTATTTGATAAGTTAAGTATTTTGGGAAGAGATCTTCTCTTAGAAACTTTACCTAAGTTTATCGATGGGACAGTTACTCGGACTGTTCAGGATGAGGATAAGGTTGTCTTTTCACCTAATATCTCTAAAGACCAAGAAAAGATCAACCTATCAATGACTGCTAAAGAAGCTAATAATCTAATTCGTGCCCTTAATCCTGATCCAGGTGCTTACTTTATGCTTGGTGGAAAGAGATTCAAAGTTTGGAAAGCAAAGCCATTGACTGAAAAGACTAGTTTTCCAGCTGGAACCTTAGTTACTAATAAAAAGAAATTCGTAATTAGTATGGCTGATGGTAGCCAATTAGAATTACTTGAAGTTCAGCCAACTGGTAAGAAGAAAATGAATATTAAAGATTATCTCAATGGTCAAGGTAGTCATTTTACAAGTGGAGATAAGATAATTGATGAGTAATGCAAGAACGGTTGCTTTGGAGACTTTGATTAAAGTTTTTAATCAAAAAAGCTATTCTAATATTGCTTTAAACAATGAACTAATAAAACATGATTTAAAGCCAGCTGATAAGGCCTTAGCTACTAGAATTGTATATGGTACAATTCAATATAAAATATTTTTAGAGTATCAATTAAAACCGTTAATTAAAACAAAACTACGCGATAGTTTTTTAAAGCCGCTTCTTTTAATGTCTGCCTACCAGTACTTTTTCTTAGAGAAAGTACCAGCAAACGCGATTTTTGATGAGGCAAACAAGCTTGCTAAAAAATATAGTAAGAGAAATAGTGGCAGTTATAAGCTGATTAACGGAATTTTGCGTGCTTTAGAGCGTCAAGGTGAAATTTTGCCACCAACTAATGATTTAGTTGAATATTTAAGTATTAAAGAGAGTTTTCCTAAATGGTTAGTAGAATATTTATTAGATCATTTTGGTGAAAATAAAACAAAAGAAATTTTAGTACGAAGTAATCAACCTGCTGCTAATTCAATTAGAATGACTACAAAAGAGTCAGACTTTGAAGAAATCAAAGAAGAATTAAAAAAAGATAATTTTAGTTTTGAAGAGTCTAGTCTAACTCCGCATAATTTAAATTTGAATAAAGGTGGAGTAGCGCAAACCGCTCTGTTTAAAAATGGAAAAATTACTATTCAGGATGCTGCTGCTTCACTTGCTGTGGATGCATTTGACTTTAAGGGGAGTGAACAGGTATTAGATTCATGTAGTGCCCCTGGTGGTAAGACGGTTCAAATCGCTGAAAACTTGACAACAGGTAGTGTAATTGCTTTAGATATTCATGAGAATAAACTAAGGCTTGTAAGAAATGCGGCCGAACGTCTTCATGTTAGTGATAAAGTAAAGACGAAGGCTTTAGATGCACGAAAGGCGAAAGAATATTTTAATCAAGGACAATTTGATAAAATTTTAGTAGATGCGCCTTGCTCGGGCTTAGGGTTGATTAGGCGAAAGCCAGAGATTAGATATGAAAAATCACTAAATGATATTAAAAATTTAGCAAAGATTCAGTTAGCTATTTTGGAAAGTGTGAGTGGGCTTTTAGCTAATGGAGGAGAATTGGTTTATTCAACTTGTACCATCAGCTATGAAGAAGATGAAGGAGTAGTTAAGCAATTTCTAAAATTGCATCCCGATTTTGAGTTGATACCAGTTCAAGTGGGAAAGCTTCCTAAGCAAGAAATGGTACGTATTTTTCCAAGTAGTGACGGCAGTGACGGATTTTTTATTGCAAAATTAAAAAAACGAGGGTAAATAATTTTGATTAAAACAGCATTTGCTTCAAGTATTGGTAGAGTCCGAGAAACTAATCAGGACTTTGTAAAGGTATTTAAAAATCAAAATAATATTATTATGGGGATCGTTTGTGACGGTATGGGTGGCCATCAAGGAGGAGATGTTGCCTCAACAATGGCAGTTAGTCATTTAGGTCATAATTTTGAAAAAACAGATTTTACTGATCCTGACTTAGCTCAAAAATGGTTAACTGTACAATTAAGATTAGAAAATGAAACTATCTTGAATACAGCCGATCGTTTTTCTGATCTAAATGGAATGGGCACCACAATAGTTTTAGCAATTGCCTTTACGGAAAAGATCTTAATTGCCCATCTAGGTGACTCACGTTGTTATCTCTATGGAGGTAATGAATTTAAGCAAATTACTGAAGACCATTCTTTAGTCCATGAATTAGTTAAAATGGGCCAAATTACCGAGCAACAAGCTCGAAATCATCCTCAAAAAAATATTATTACTGAAACTTTAGGAGTCTCAAGTACTGTAAATCCAGAATTTGATATTCTTGAAGTACATGCTGGTGATATTTTTTTGCTTTGTACGGATGGATTAACAAATTCGTTAACTGATCCTCAAATTCAACAAATCCTTGCCACTAAAAATTTAAGTTTAAAAGAGCGTTGTAATAAACTTATTAATGAAGCTAATCGTTTAGGTGGTGGAGATAATATTACTGTTTGCTTGCTTACCTATGTAGAAAAGGATGGTGACAAATAGCAATGGAGAAAGGCCATTTGCTTGGTGGTCGCTATAAGATTATCTCTGTTTTAGGCGAAGGCGGGATGGCTAATGTTTATTTAGCTGAAGATATTATTCTGCAAAGAAAAGTTGCAGTTAAAGTTTTGCGACTAGATTTGCAAAAGGATCCTCAAACTATTCAACGTTTCCAAAGAGAGGCACTTTCTACTAGTGAATTAAGTCATCCGCATATTGTTTCGATTCTTGATGTAGGAACAGACGGAAATTGTCATTATTTAGTAATGGATTATGTGGATGGATCTGATTTGGAAGAATATATCCAACATAATAATCCAATTCCTTTGCCTAAAGTAATTGATATCATGGATCAAATATTAAGTGCCGTTGCATTGGCGCATAAGCACAATGTGATCCATCGCGACTTAAAACCACAAAACATTTTAATGGATAAAAAAGGCAATATTAAAATTGTGGATTTTGGTATTGCAATTGCTTTAAATCAAAGTACGATGACGCAAACCAATACTGCAATGGGATCAGTGCATTATATGTCACCTGAACAAGCCCGAGGCAGTATGGCAACAAAACAATCGGATATCTATTCTTTAGGAATAATTCTTTACAAATTATTGACTGGTACAGTTCCTTTTACTGGAGAAAATGCTGTTGCAGTTGCTCTAAAGCATTTCCAAGAAAAAACACCATCTTTAAGAGATAAAAATCCTAACGTTCCCCAAGCTTTAGAAAATGTTGTTTTTAAAGCTACAGCAAAAGATCCACGAGATCGGTATAAATCCGCTTTAGAAATGAAAGCGGACTTGGATACGTGTCTTGATCCAAAACGTAAGGATGAGCCGATTTTTAAGCCCGAGCATGATCCGTCTACTGATGAAACTATTGTTGTTCCTCCTCTTGAAGGAAGCGTTCATAATAAAGATCATGAAGTGCAAGCAAAGGAAGAACCTAAAGAAGAAAAAAAGAGTCTGTTTAAAAATCTTAAGGGTCATACATGGTGGTGGCTAGGAGCTATAATTGCATTTTGTGTAATTATGGTAATTCTATTCTTTGCTCTTGGTAGAAAAGATATGGTAGATATTCCTAATCTTAATAGGATGAGTCAAACCCAAGCCAAGAAGTCTCTCCAATCATCTAATTTAAAAATTGGAAAGATTACCTATGAATATTCTGACAGTGTTCCAAAAGGAGAAGTAATTAGAACAGACCCTCCGATTGGATCTCAGATAAAAGATGGAGAAAAAGTTAACTTAGTTTTATCTCGAGGTAGTCATCTTGTTGAAATGCCAAATGTAATTGGAGAGTCTTATTCTCTTGCACGGAAACAGCTGGTTAAACTGGGCTTTACTGTTACTAAAACTGAAGAATACTCTCCTAGTCCTAAAAACCAGGTTAATGCTCAAGATATTGAACCGGGTCAGGAAGTAAATCCTAATAAATCAACAGTGACTTTGTTGGTTTCGAAGGGGCCTAGTTCGGCGAGTAGTACCCGATCTAGACGAAATACAATAAAATTAAGAGATATCGTGGGATATTCATTGAAAGGTGCCCGAGATTATGCACGGGAACATCATTTATCACTTAAAGTTGAAGAAGAAGACTCAGATGGTAAAAATGATGGTACAGTTTTACGTCAATCCCCAGAATCAGGTACTGACATGAATCCTGGGGATACGTTAACGATAGTAGTAGCAAAAGCTAAGAAAAACAATTCTACTGATACTTCAAGCAGTTCAACTACTACCACTACTGTTACAAAATCTTATACTATTAATTATCCAGGAAGTGCTGATCAAAGCGGATCAGAAAAAACGCCAGATCATATTCAGGTATATGTTTCTGATGATGGACATTCAATTAATAATATTTACAAAGACATGAACATTACTTCTGAACAAACTTTTACCATTCCGTTTAAGTTAAGCAAAAAAAATGGGCATATAAAAATATTGCGAAATGGTGAAACGATTTTAGATGAGGACGTTAATAAATAATGAAAAAAGCAGAAGGAACGATTATTAGTGCTATCTCAGGCTACTATGATGTCGAAATTGATAATAAAGTAGTTAGAACGAGAGCACGAGGAGTTTTTAGAGATCGTAAACAAAAGCCACTGGTAGGAGATAGAGTAGTAGTTCAACTAGATGATCAGGGAATGAACTATTTAATTGAAATATTGCCACGCATTAATGAAATAGGGCGGCCAGCGGTGGCAAATGTGTCTAGAGTATTGTTAGTAATTTCCGCTGTTGAACCCGACTTTTCACTTGAATTATTAGATAGATATTTAACATTTTTTGCTTGGAAAAATGTTGGCGTAGTCATTTATTTGTCAAAATCGGATATTACTTCTTCTGAAAGATTAAAAGATATTCAAACTGAGTTAGAATACTACCAAAGAATTGGGTATCCTGTTTTTGAAGATGCAGAAAAACTGGAAAATGAGCTTCCAAAAATGATCGATAAAGATCAGATTTGGACCTTAGCTGGGCAATCAGGTGCTGGCAAGTCAACATTATTGAATAAGCTGGAGAGTGAAGCAAAGCAGGCAACAGGAGCAATTTCAACTGCTTTAAATCGTGGAAAACATACCACAAGACAAGTAACACTATTTAAATACGGCTCTGGCTTTATTGCTGATACTCCTGGTTTTTCAGCTATTGATCTCTTTAAGATCAAAGTTGATGATCTAAGAAATTACTTTTATGATTTAAAAGAAGCAAGTGCAAACTGCAAATTTAGAGGTTGTCAACATATTAAAGAGCCTGGTTGTGAGGTTAAAAAACTTGTAGAAGAGGGTAAAATAGCGCGCAGTCGTTATGAATCTTATTTAAAAATTAGACAAGAAATTTCTGACAATAGAATGCCAGAGTATTTAAAGAAATAGGTGAAACTATGATAGCACCATCAATTTTGAATGCAGATAATATGCATCTAAGTCGTGATATTAAAGCCGCTATTGAAAGTGGCATAGATAGATTCCATATTGATATTATGGATGGACACTTTGTACCTAATTTGTCATATGGACCAGAATTGGTAAAAGACTTTAAGCGTTCTTTTCCGTTAACAGATGCTGAAATTCATTTAATGAGTAATGACTTAGAAACAACATTGCCTCTCTTTGTAGAAGCTGGATGTGATCTTTTAGAATTTCATTATGAAGCAACGGATAATCCAGAATATTGGATAAAATATTTAAAAGATCATAATGTTAGATGTGGAATGGCCATTAATCCGTCTACACCGGTGCAAAAATTACAACCATTTTTAAAAGAATTAGATCAAGTGCTTTTGATGACAGTGAAACCTGGATTTGGTGGGCAAAAGTTTGAAGAAGAGTCAGTTGAACGTTTAGTTGAACTTAAGAATATGATTGAAGCTGAGAATTTAAGTGTTCCAATTGAAGTTGATGGTGGAATTGAGCCTAAGACTTTAAAGCTTACTAGAGACGCAGGAGCCACAATTTTTGTAGCTGGTTCTTACATTTTTAAAAATGGAAGTATTGAAGATCAAGTTATGAAATTGAAAAAAGAAGACAAATGAGAGCAATTGCATTATTAGGTGGTCCAAAAGAAGAATGGCCACATAATTTAGCCACTGAAATTAAAGAAGCAAGTAAAAAAGGCGCCCTAATTATGGCTAGTGATCGGGGCAGCCTTTTTTTATTAGAGTTAGGGATAGTACCTGACGTTGCCTTAGGAGATTATGATTCATTGACTTTTGATGAAAGAGAAATCGTTGAAAGTAAAGTTAAGGATATGCGTTATTCGAATCCAATCAAAGATTTTACGGATTCTGAAATGTTGTTTTATGCCGCATTTATCGATTATCGAGTTGACAGTTTAACGGTATATGGAGCAACAGGAGGAAGAATGGATCATTTTTTTGTTAATATGTATGCTATGCTGAAAGCTCCGTTTGATAGATTTAAAGAAAAAATTAAATTTATTGATAAGCAAAATATTATCCGCTTTTTTGGAAAAGGGAAGCATATACTTTCTTATGAAGCTGATTATAAATATTTAGGAATTGGAACTTTAACAGGAGCTAAAAATTTTAGTATTAAAAATGCGAGATATGATTTAAAACCCATTGATTTGTCCGTACCGACAGTTTATTCATCAAATGAATATTTGAATAGGCAAGCAATAGAGATTTCGTGTGAGTCTGGGACATTAATCGTAATCAATAGTCGAGATAAAAAATAAAAGGGATCAAGAAATATTTCTTGATCCCTTTTATTTTTACTTCTTAATTAGACACGTTTAACCTTACCGGATTTCAAAGCGCGAGCGGATACCCAAACACGCTTTGGCTTACCGTCAACAAGGATGCGAACTTTTTGAAGGTTTGGCTTCCATGAACGCCGCACGGAGTTCAAAGCCTTTGAACGCTTGTTACCAAAGACCGTCTTGCGGCCAGTAATAATGTCTTTTGCCATTTGTGCTAAACCCTCCTTTATGTTGTTGTAGTACTTATTTAATTTATCACAGCTTTTAGAATTGTGCAATATTGTCTTTCTATTTTCTTGAAACTAACATTGTTGATATAAAAGCCTGCTGTGTTAAAATAAATTGAGAAAAAATTGTTCTTCGTTAATGGAGGAATACGATGGCTGTTAAAATTAAAACAAAATATGGCTTAATTGATATTTCAAATAGTGTAATTGCTACTGTCGTAGGTGGAGCAGCTACTTCTAACTATGGTGTAGTTGGAATGGCTTCAAAGAACGCTTTACGGGATGGAGCTTATACTATTTTAAACCGTGAAAATTATCGTCGCGGTGTTGTAATTAAAACTAATGATAATCAAATCGTCGTTGATGTATATATTATTGTGGGTTATGGTCTAAAAATTTCGGAAGTAAGTCACAATGTCCAAGATAGTGTAAAATACAATCTTGAAAATCTTTTAGGCATTAAGACTAAGTCGGTTAACGTTATTGTTCAAGGCGTAAAGATTTTAGACGATTAATGCATTCTGGAGGAGTTAATTGTGGTTTTAACTGAAATTAATAGTGATCAATTCAGAGATATGGTTCGTGCAGCGACTCATCGCATGGGCAAGAACGCTGAATTTGTAAATAAATTAAATGTTTTCCCAGTACCTGATGGTGATACTGGAACTAATATGAATTTAACCATTGAGAGCGGCGCAAAAGCTGTTAATGAAAATCTTAGTGAATCCGTTGGTGACCTAACTGAAAGTCTCTCAAAAGGAATGTTGATGGGAGCTCGCGGTAACAGTGGAGTTATAACTTCTCAACTATTTAGAGGTTTTTATAAAGCTACTGAAGGAAAAGATACCCTAACTGCTCAAGATTTAGCTAATGCTTTTGCAAATGGTGTCACAACTGCATATAAAGCAGTTATGAAGCCTGTTGAAGGAACTATTTTAACCGTTGCTCGTGTTGCAGCTGAGGAAGGTAAAAATAAGGCAAACGAAACTGATGATGTCAGCGAAGTAATGAGAGCGGTAGTTGATGGAGCTAAAAAGGCTTTGAAGACTACGCCTGATTTATTACCAGTTTTAAAGCAAGTTGGAGTAGTAGATTCGGGTGGTCAAGGACTAGTATTTATCTACCAAGGCTTTTTAGAGGGGGTTCTTGGCGAAAAGGATAATGATGACTACCAACTAGATGAAGGTGAAATGGATGAGTTAATTAATGCAGCTCACCACCAAGCTGAATCTGCTCAAGTTCAATTATCAACTAGTGATATTAAGAATGGTTACTGTACTGAAATTATGGTTGACCTAACTGCTGATGTTCCAAATAAAGAAGAATTCAATCTTGAACAATTTAGAGAACATCTATCTAACTTAGGTGATTCACTTTTAGCTGTTTCAGATGGTGAAGTGGCTAAAGTTCACGTTCATACAGAACACCCAGGAGATGTTTTTACATACGGCCAAAAATTTGGACAACTAGGTAAAATTAAGATCGATAATATGCGGATTCAACATGAAACTATCTTAGAAAATAGCGAAGAACAAGAAGAAAATGTTGATTTTGCAGTTATTGCAGTTGCCTCAGGTCATGGAATCCGTGAATTATTTAAGAGTGAGGGCGTAAATAGAATTATTTCTGGTGGACAAACTATGAATCCATCGACTAAGGATATTATGGACGCTATTACTAACTCCGGTGCTAAAAAGGCCATTATTTTACCAAATAACGGTAATATTATCATGGCTGCTAAGCAAGCTGCTGAAGTTAGTGAAATTCCGGTTGGAATCGTGCCAACAAAGACAATTTCTCAAGGATTAACTGCAATGCTTTCCTTTGATCCAGATGCTTCAGTAGAGGAAAATGTTGAAGCAATGTCTGAAGACCTAGATACGGTTAAATCTGGTGAGGTCACTAAAGCAATCCGTGACACTAAGATTGATGATATTGAAGTTAAAAGAGATGACTACCTTGGAATTGTTGATGGAACTATTAAGGTTGATAATCCAGACTTGATTGATACAACAGTTTCAATGATTGAAAAGATGTTAGATGAAGATAGTGAAATTATCACTATTATGTATGGTAGTGATGCTACCAGAGCAGAAGCTGACGAAGTAGTTAAAAAACTTAAAGCTACTCATGATGATTTAGAGTTTGAAGTCCATGATGGTGGTCAGCCAGTTTACTACTTCTTAGTATCCGTGGAATAAAATATGAATAATAAGCAGAGTAAGTTATTTGAACCAGTAACTGAGTTAAAAGGTGTAGGAGCAAAGACAGCTACAGCTTTGGCCAGTCTTGGCATTAACACAATTTATGATTTACTATTTTATTTTCCTTTTAGATATGATGATTTAGAGACAATTCCTCTTGATCAAATTGAAGATGGGCAGAAAGTCTTATTAAAGGGAATGGTGGTAACAGATCCATTTGTTAGCCGATTTGGTTATCGAAAAACAAGGCTCAGCTTTAAAATGAAAATTGATCATGACATTATCATGGTCAATTTTTTTAATCAGCCCTGGTTAAAGGATAAAGTGGAATCAGGTAAGGAAGTTGCAGTATATGGCAAGTATCAAGTGGCGCGGCAGTCATTAAGTGGCTTTAAATTAGTAGCTGAAAAGAAAGATTCAGGTTTTGCTCCTATTTATTCTGTCAATCGTCATTTGAAGCAAAATAAGCTGCAAAAGTTAATTGATCTTGCTTTAGAGGAAGCTATAAATGAAGTTGGAGAAACAATTCCAGCTTCTATAAGAGAAAAATATCGCTTGCTTTCCGATCGCGTTTTGGTAGAAAAAATGCATCATCCAAAAAATGGCAATGAGGCGAAGATAGCACGCCGAAGTGCTATTTTTAGAGAATTTTTTCTTTTTCAAATGCAACTGGCTCAACTTCTTTCCCAAAGAAATGAAGACGCACCTGGAGTAGAAAAGAAATATGATTTAGCTGCTGTCAAAGAATTAATTGAAGAAATTCCATTTGAGTTATCTGATGATCAAAAAAAAGTGGTGAATGAAATCTTTGCTGATCTTCATTCTAAAAGACAAATGCGAAGACTGCTGCAGGGAGATGTGGGTAGTGGTAAAACCGTAGTAGCGGTTTTTGCAATTTATGCAGCTGTTACTGCGGGCTATCAAGCTGCATTAATGGTGCCAACAGAAATTTTAGCTCAGCAGCATTTTGCTAAAATAGATGAATTACTGAAGCCATTGGGTGTTCGAGTTGCCTTATTGACGGGAGACACTAAGGATTTAGAAAAGAAAGAAATTTATCGTGAATTAGCTGATGGAACAATCAATGTTGTGATTGGAACCCATGCGCTAATCCAAAAAGAGGTTCATTTTAAAAATCTCGGTCTAGTTATCATTGATGAGCAACACAGATTTGGAGTAAACCAAAGAAATACGTTGATTAAAAAAGGTGACGCACCTGATATCCTAGCAATGACAGCCACTCCAATTCCTCGTACATTAGCCTTAACCGTATACGGAGATATGGCTGTTTCTGAAATTAGACACTTGCCAAAAGGGAGAAAGCCAGTAGTTTCCTCGTGGGCAACTTCCAGCAAATTAAGAGAGGTGCTTGATTTGATGCGTTCACAGTTAGATAAAGGTTTTCAAATTTATGTTGTAACTCCTTTAATTAGTGAATCAGAAAAAAGTGACTTAAAAAACGCTGAGGATTTACAAGCAAAAATTGCTCATTACTTTAAAGACGAAAATGTTGTTTTGCTTCATGGCCAGATGAAAGGCGATCAGAAAAATGAAATTATGGATAGCTTTGCTGCAGGCAAGATTAATATTTTAGTTACTACAAGTGTAATTGAAGTTGGTGTCGATGTTCCGAATGCAAATATGATGGTGATCTTTAATGCTGATCGCTTTGGCTTAAGTCAATTGCATCAGTTGCGAGGGAGAATTGGCCGGGGGCAAACACAAAGTTTTTGTGTGTTTGTGAGTGATCCTAAAACAGAAATTGGTAAGAAACGGATGAACATTATTACCTCTACCAGTAACGGTTTTAAATTAGCAGAAGAAGATTTAAAACTACGTGGCGAAGGAGATGTTTTTGGAAAGGCTCAATCTGGTTTACCTCAGTTTCAAGTTGGGGATGTAGTAAATGACTATAATGCCTTAGTGACTGCTCAAAAAGAAGCTCGTAACCTAATTAAGTCTGACCCAGCTTTGGCTAATCCAGAAAATAAATTTTTACAAGAAGTGCTAAAATATAAGAAAGATTTGAATAATAATTAGAAATAACCGGAGTGAATATGAAAACAATTGCAATTGATGCCATGGGAGGAGAAAATGCTCCTAAGGCTATTGTTGATGCCGTATTAAAAGCAAAGCCAAAATTAAAAGATACAAAATTTGTTTTATTTGGGGATGAAGAAAAGATTAATAAACTAATTCCCACTGAGCAAAAAGATAGAATTGACGTTATTGCAACTAGTGAAGTTATTGTTGATAGTGACGAGCCAGTAAAAGCAATTAGACGTAAGAAGAATTCTTCAATGGTTGTTGCTGCTAACTATGTAAAGTCGGGAAAAGCAGACGCCTTATTTTCACTAGGAAATACTGGAGCACTCCTAGCTTGCGGGATTTTTATTATTGGCCGAATTAAAGGTGTAGAGCGTCCAGCTTTAATGCCAACTCTTCCAAGTGCTAAAAGTGAAGATGGCTTTAATATTATTGATGTTGGCGCAAATGCACAAAGTAAGCCTGAATATTTAGTACAATGGGCACAAATGGCTAACTTTTATGCTCAAAAAATTAGAAATATTAAAAATCCAACCGTGGCTTTATTAAATAATGGTGCAGAAGATGATAAAGGAGATCCCCTTCATCAAGAAGCTTATAAGCTTCTTAAAGCAACTAATCTTAATTTTATTGGTAATGCTGAAGGAAATGATTTAATGGAAGGTAAAGCCGATGTGATTGTAACAGATGGTTTTACTGGAAATGCCACTCTGAAGGCAATAGAAGGGACTGCAAGTGTAATCTTACGTCTACTTAAAGATTCTTTGCTAAATAATGGATTACGTCCTAAGGTGGGAGCTTTATTAGCAAAGCCGGGACTTACTGCATTAAAGAAAAGATTTGATACGGCAAGATATGGGGGAGCAGTTTTACTTGGGGTAAATGCACCTGTTGTAAAGACGCACGGTAGATCGAATATCCGTCCTATTTACTACACTTTATTACAAATTGATAAGATGTTGAATCAAGATTTGGTTGGCGAATATAAAAAATACTTTAGTGAATCTCGCTAGACTTTAATACAAAAATGCCTTAGAATTAAACTAAACTTTTTTGGAGGTTAAAAAATGACCGAAGAGGAAATTTTTAATAAAATTGCTGATATGATTTCAGAACGCTTTAGTATTGATCGTGAGAAGATCACTAAAGATTTAAATTTTCAGAATGATTTAGATGCAGATTCAATTGATTTCGTTGAGTTAGTAATGGATCTAGAAGATACATTTGGAGCAGAGATTCCAGATGATGATGCAGAAAAATTACAAACTGTTGGTGAAGCAGTAGAATATATTAAGAGTCACCAAAATTAAAATTTTAATCATTGAAATTTCAGAAGATACTGTCATTTTTCATTTACTTTTATAAAAGTTGTTGAAATAGCAGTATCTTTTGTTTATAATAATGACATTAAATTGAAAATCTAATTGACTTTTAATAATGTCGTAAGGTTTGAGAGGAGAATGACCTTTGGAAAAGCAAAGTGATCTTTTATTAGATATCGAACACTTGCATACCGCATATCGTTTACACGGTAAGTTTTATGATGCCGCTGATGACATTAACTTAACCTTGAAACGAAATGAGATTTTGGCAGTTGTTGGAGAATCTGGTTGTGGTAAAAGTACAATTGCTTCAAGCATTATTGGTTTGTACGACCACAAAAATACGAAAGTAACTGGCGATATTTTATACAATGAATTAAACCTAGTTAACTTAAATGAATCATTGTTTAATAAAATTCGTGGTAATAATATTGGGATGATTTTCCAGGATCCATTAGCATCTCTTAATCCATTAATGAAGGTTGGAGATCAAGTTGCTGAGACACTTTACTATCATACTGATATGGATGAAAAAGCTCGTCATGCACGCGTAATTGAACTTTTTAATCAAGTTGGAATGCCTCGTCCAGAAGAAATGTACGAGATGTACCCACATGAATTATCTGGTGGTTTACGTCAACGTGTCGTAATTGCAATCGCAATTGCATGTAAGCCAGAAATTATTATTGCTGATGAACCAACTACCGCTTTGGATGTTACTATTCAGGCACAAATCTTAGATTTACTTAAAGAAATTCAAAAAGAATCTCATTCAGGAATTGTTTTAATTACACACGACTTAGGTGTTGTTGCTGAAACTGCTGATCAAGTAGCAGTTATGTATGCAGGACAAATTGTTGAAAAAGCAGATGTTAAAACAATTTTTGAAAATCCTCTTCATCCATATACACGTTCACTTTTACACTCTATGCCACAAACAGATGATGAAAGTGAAGACCTACATGTGATTCATGGAACAGTTCCTTCATTGATTAACATGCCAAGAACTGGGGATAGATTTGCAGCTAGAATTCCTTGGATTCCAGCTAGTGCTCATGAAGAGAACCCTAAGATTCATGAAGTTGAACCAGGACATTTTGTAAGATGTACTTGCTGGCAAAGCTTCCATTTCCAAGATGAAGAGAAGAAAGGATAGGAAATTATGGCCGATGAAATAATCGAAATAAAAAATTTAAAAGTTCACTATCCAATTCGTTCTGGATTTTGGAATAGAGTTACTGGATATGTCAAAGCCGTTGATGGGATTAATCTTTCAATTAAAGAAGGAGAAACCTACGGTCTAATTGGAGAATCAGGTTCCGGTAAATCAACTACTGGTAAAGCAATTGTTGGTGTAGAAAAAGTAACTAGCGGACAAATTTTGTATAAAGGCGTTGATGTTACTAAGGCATCAAATCGTAAAAAGCTTAACTATAATAAAGATGTTCAAATGATTTTTCAGGATTCAATGTCGAGTTTAAATCCTAGAAAACGAATTGAAGATATTATTGCTGAACCTATTAGAAACTTTGAAAACTTAACAACCGATGAAGAGAGAAAACGAGTTCAAGAACTCCTAGATATTGTTGGTATGCCTAGTGATGCTATCTACAAATATCCACACGAATTCTCTGGTGGTCAACGTCAAAGAATTGGGGTAGCACGTGCTGTAGCCACTAGACCGAAGTTGATCGTAGCAGATGAGCCAACCTCAGCTTTGGACTTGTCTGTTCAAGCACAAGTTTTGAACTTTATGAAACATATTCAACAAGAATATAATATTGCCTACCTCTTCATTTCACACGACTTGGGTGTTGTAAAGCATATGTCAGAAGATATTGCTATTATGCACCGGGGACGTTTTGTAGAAATTGGTAAACGTGATCAGATTTATAAGAATCCAATGCATATTTATACAAAGCGTCTACTTTCTGCAATTCCTGTTGTTGATGTTGAAAATAGAGAAAAACATAAGGAAGAGCGTCAACGTGTAGAACAAGAATTCTTGCAAGATCAAGATAAATGGTATGAAAAAGATGGTCGAGTATTACCACTACAAAAAGTTGCTGATCGTCATTTTGTCGCTTTACCTAAAGGTATGATTGAGCAAGAATTGAAGGAGGGAGAATAGGTATGTGGAAAACGGTTTTACGTCGAATCCTGATTATGATCCCCCAGTTACTTATCTTGAGTTTACTAGTCTTTATTTTGGCTAAAATGATGCCTGGTGACCCATTTACTGGAATGATTAATCCGAATTCGGACCCTAAGGAAATTGCAAGATTAAGACAAGAATATGGATTGAATGATCCAGTTTGGGTGCAATATACTCGCTGGCTTGGAAATATGTTCCATGGCGATTTAGGACAATCATATATTCAAAAGGTTCCAGTTACTTCTTTGATTTGGGATCGTGCAGTTAACACTTTCTGGTTATCTTTAATGACTGTTGTCTTAACTTATGTAATTGCTATTCCATTAGGTGTTACTGCAGGTCGTCACCAAGATGAATGGCAAGATCATGGAGTACAAATTTTTAACTATATTACATTCGCAGTACCTCCATTTGTTTTCTACATTTTAGGTATTTGGCTATTCGGATTTACTTTAGGTTGGTTCCCAATCTCAGGTTCCGTTAGTGCAGATGTAAACCCAGGAACTTTGGCTTATTTCTGGAGTAGAATTTATCACTTGATTTTGCCTTCAATTCTTTGTGCTTTAATCTCTACTACAACTATTGTTCAATACTTAAGAACTGGTATTGTTGATAACAAGGTTGAAGATTATGTAAGAACTGCACGTAGTAAAGGTGTACCTGAAAATGTTGTTTTCAATAAACATATTTTAAGAAACTCACTTTTACCAATTGCTGCATTCTTTGGTAATACTATTACTGGTTTACTTTCCGGTTCAATGGTTATTGAATCAGTATTTAGTTATCCTGGTATGGGTAAATTGTTCCTTGATTCTATTGGACAACGTGACTACACAACTTTAACTGCATTGATTTTATTGTTTGGTGTGTTAACTTTAGTTGGTAACTTGTTATCTGATATTATCATGAGTATTATTGACCCAAGAATTCGGATTAAGTAGGGAGGAGTAGTAAATTATGGCTAAAGATAAAAATACATCGAAAAAAGATCAAAATGCTAAAACCTCTCTACCACCATCTGGATTTAAGATCATTGTGCGTGAGGTTTGGCGTGATAAGGTAGCATTTGTTTCATTCTGTATTATTGTAGCTATCTTATTATTCACTTTTGTTGGTTCTTTATTCTTAAACAAGAGTCAAGTAACAGAGATTAATATTGCAGAAGCATACTATGCTTGGGGTGAATCGGGTCACGTCTTTGGTACAGACGATGGTGGCCGCGATATCTTGAAGTTACTAATGATGGGTGGACGTAACTCTATTTTGATTGGTCTATCTGTTACTGTTCTTTGTGAAGGTGTCGGACTTTTAGTTGGTTTGTTCTCAGGTTACTTTGGTGGGGTAACTGACGCAGTTATCATGCGTATAGTTGATTTCATCCAAATTTTACCTCAATTTCCAATCATTATTGTTTTAACTACTGTTATTCCTAACTACAATGCGTGGACTTTGGTATTATTGATTTCTATGTTTGGGTGGACTTCAACTGCAAGATACTTCCGGGCGTTTGTTTTGTCACAGAGAGAACGAGAATATGTTTTGGCTTCCAAGACTTCCGGTTCTTCTAACTTAACAATTATGTTCCGTGAAGTTTTGCCTAACATTACTTCAGCTTTGGTAATTGATGTCGTATTGATGATTGCCGGAAACATTGGTATTGAAACTACTTTATCCTTCTTGGGATATGGATTACCAACCACTACACCATCCCTTGGTACTTTAATTGGATTTGCTAATGACCCAGTTAACGTTACTACACGTCCATGGTTATGGATGCCAGCAACTATTTTGTTGTTGATTATTTCCTTGAGTATTAACTATGTTGGTCGTGCTCTTCAAAGAGCTGGGGATGCTCGTCAACGTGAAAATTAAATTTAATTATTTAAACATTAAAAAGCAACTCATAATTGAGTTGCTTTTTTGCATGTCTTTATATAAAAGTTAAAGAATGTAGGAAATATTTATATTATAAATGAGCATAAAATAAGTTTTTTATGGTAAACATAATAGTGAACAAACGTTAATACATCAGTATTTTATAGCAATTTAGTCGAATTAAAATTAAAAAATATTAAAAATAATTGAGTAAAAACATTGTATTATGAGTTTAGTGATGATAATATTAAATCATCAACTTGTCCCAAATAGATGGAGGAATATAACTATGAAGAAAGCCAAACTATTTGGAAGTTTAACTTTACTTTCTGGTGTTGCTTTAACATTAGCAGCATGTGGTAACAATTCAAATTCAAAAGTAGATAACCCAACTAAGAACTTTAAATCAGCTACTCCAAAGAAAGCTGTTAAAAAGGGTGGTACAGTAAGTGTTGCCCTTGAATCTGATACACCATTTACTGGTATCTTTTTAAATGAACTTTCTGATACTCAGAATGACTCTGATGCTATGGCACCTGCTAATGAAGGGTTATTTGATACTGATGATACTTATCAAATTAATGACAAAGGACCAGCTACATTAAAATTAGATAATGATAACAAAACTGCTACTATTAAAATTAAGAATGGTGTTAAGTGGTCAGATGGTAAGCAAGTAACTGCTAAGGATGTTGAATATTCTTACGAAATTATTGCTAACAAGGCAACTAAGTCATCACGTTATACTGACTCACTTCAAAATATTATTGGTATGAGTGAATACCACGATGGTAAATCTAACACTATTTCTGGTATTGAAATGCCGGATGGTGAAAATGGAAGAACCGTTGTTATTCACTTCAAAGAAATGAAGCCAGGTATGAAGTTCAGTGGTAACGGCTACTTCTGGGAAAATGCAGCTCCATATCACTACTTGAAGGATGTTCCATTTGATAAACTACAATCATCTGATCAAGTAAGAAAGAAGCCACTATTCTTTGGTCCATATAAGATGAGTAAGGTTGTACGTGGTCAAGCAGTAACATTTGTTCCTAACAAGTACTACTGGAGAGGTACACCAAAATTAGATAAAGTAACAATTCAAGTTTTGAACCCAAACTCAGCTTCTCAAGCCATTAAGAGTCATAAATATGATATTGCCGGTGTAATCAATACTCAATGGAAGAACGTTGCCAATACTGATAATGTTAACTGGATCGCTAAGATTCCTTTGTCTTATCGTTACCTAGGTTTTAAGGTAGGTAAGTGGGATGCAGCTAAAGGCGAAAACGTAATGGATAAGAATGCAAAAATGAATAATAAAGCATTACGTCAAGCTATTGCTTATGGTATGAATATCTCCGCTGTAAACAAACGTTATACCAACGGTTTGACTTTCCATATTCCAACTTTAATTCCAGCACAATTTGGTAAGTACTTCGATAAAAATGTTAAGGGCTACGATTACAATATCAAGAAGGGGAATGAAATTCTTGATAAAGCTGGATATAAGAAGAAGGGTAAGTACCGTGTTCAACCAAACGGTAAGCCTTTAACTATCCATTTTGCAGCTATGAGTGGTGACTCTACTCAAGAACCAATTATTCAAAACTATATCCAACAATGGAAGAAATTAGGCTTGAATGTTAAGTTAACTGGTGGTCGTTTGATGGAAATGAACTCCTTCTATGACAAGGTCCAAAATGATTCTAAAGACGTAGATATGTTCATGGGTGCATGGTCATTATCTTCAGAACCATCACCAAATGACTTGTACAGCGCAAAAGCACCATACAACTTTAGTCGTTTTGTAACTGCTAAGAACACTAAGTTACTTCAAGAAATGGATTCACAAAAGGCATTTAATACTAATTACCGTGTTAAGAAATTCCATGAATGGCAAAAATATATGGATGATGAAGCCTACGTTGTTCCAGTATCTAACAGTTATAGTATTGATGCAGTTAACAGCAAGATTACAGGTTACTCATCTAAACCATCAGCAGCAAACAGCTTATGGTACAATGTAGGAATTGCAAAATAATATTAGATAAATTTCTTCATAAAGATCGTCTTAAGTGACGGTCTTTTTTTATTTAAGTTGTTTTAATCGTTTTCAGTGCTAAAATTAAATATATCAACTTGTCCAATGTTATTGGAGGAAAAATTAATGAAGAAAGTCAAATTAATTGGTACATTAACTTTGCTTTCAGGTGTAGCTCTAACTTTAGCAGCCTGTGGTAATAGTAATAGCAATAATACTAGTCATCCTAATTTCAAGGAGTCAACTCCTAAGAAGACAATTAAGGATGGTGGAAATGTCAGCGTTGCTGTAGTTGCTGATACACCGTTTACTGGTATTTTTAATGATGAATTGTCTACCAACAATACAGACTCAGAAGTAATGCAATATGGTGATGAATCATTATTTGCTACAAATAATACCTATAAGTACGTTAAGGGTGGAGCAGCAGACATTAAAATTAATAAAGATGCTAAAACTGCAACAATTACCATTAATCCTAAAGTTAAGTGGTCTGATGGCCAACCTTTAGTTGCAAAAGATTATGAATACGCCTATGAAATTATTGCAAATAAGGCAACACATTCTCAG
This sequence comes from uncultured Lactobacillus sp., assembly GCA_947565635.1. Classification (GTDB taxonomy): domain Bacteria; phylum Bacillota; class Bacilli; order Lactobacillales; family Lactobacillaceae; genus Lactobacillus. The sequence continues at coordinate 46,323 of CANOGU010000011.1, forward strand.
CGTTACACTTCAAGTTTAGCTAATCTTGAAGGATTAGAAGAATACCATGATGGAAAGTCTAATACTATTTCAGGTATTGAAATGCCAGATGGCGAAAATGGTCGTACAGTAGTACTCCACTTTAAAGAAATGAAGCCAGGTATGACACAAAGTGGTAATGGATATATTTGGGAAGCAGCAGCTCCATATCATTACTTAAAAGATGTTCCATTTGATAAACTTATTTCAAGTAATAAGATCCGTAAGAATCCATTATTCTATGGTCCATATAAAGTAAGTAAAGTGGTTCGTGGACAATCAGTTTCATGGGTTCCAAATGAACATTACTATAAGGGTAAACCACACTTAAAGAAGATAACTGCTTCCGTAATTACTCCAGCTTCAGTTGCTCAATCAATTAAGAGTAATAAATTTGATGTAACGCAAGTAAGTAATTCTCAATGGCCAAATATTAAGGGTGCTAAAGGAGTAAACTTCATCGCTAATATTCCACTTGCATATAGTTACTTAGGCTTTAAGGTTGGTAAATGGGATGCAGCCAAAGGCGAAAATGTGATGAATAAGGACGCAAAGATGAATAATCGTTCTCTTCGTCAAGCTATTGCCTACGGTATGAATGTTGACCAAGTTTATAAGAGATACTCATCAGGTCTTTCATTTAGAATTCCAACTTTAATTCCAAAGCAATTCGGTGATTACTTCGATAAGAATGTAAAGGGTTACACTTATAACATTAAAAAGGGTAATGAACTATTAGATAAAGCTGGTTACAAGAAGAAGGGGACTTACCGTGTTCAACCAAATGGTAAGCCTTTAACAATTCGTTTAGCTGCCATGAGTGGTAGTAAAGTTCAAGAACCAATCATTCAAAATTACATTCAACAATGGAAGAAAATGGGCTTGAACGTTAAGTTAACTGGTGGCCGTTTAATGGAAATGAATTCATTCTACGACAAGGTTCAAAATGATTCTAAAGATGTAGATATGTTCATTGGTGCATGGTCACTCTCTTCTGAGCCATCACCTCAAGACTTATACGGCGCAAAGGCACCATTTAACTACAGTAGATTTGTCACTAAAGAAAACACTGACTTGTTAAACGATATTGATTCACAAAAGGCCTTTAATAATAGCTACAGAGTTAAGAAATTCCACCAATGGCAAGCTTACATGGATAAGGAAGCTTATGTTGTGCCAGTTGCTAATAGCTACAATATTTACGCAATTAACAATAAGTTGACTGGATATTCATTAGAGCCATCTAAGAGTATGGGTGGCGGATTCCCTAACTGGTACTACGTTGGCTATGCAAAATAAATAAAAATTATTTAAAAGTGCGACTTATAGTAGGTCACACTTTTTCTTTATCTTTTTTTAATAGGTTAAAATAGGTATAATTAAAGGGTTAAAGAAAGGAAGCAACTATGGTTTCAGTAGCTTTTAAACAAAATTTAAAGAAAAAATACGGAATAAAATTTAATAACGAAAAATTGCTTGAAGATGCATTTACACATTCTTCTTACGCTAATGAGCATCCCGGAAGAAAAGACTATGAAAAATTAGAGTTTCTTGGTGATGCTGTTCTTGAATTAGCGGTATCTGATTATCTATATCGTCATTTCCCCAGATTAAATGAAGGGGAGTTAACAAGAATGCGATCTAACATTGTTAGAACAGAAGGATTTTCTGAATTTGCCGTTGAATGTGGATTTCCAGAAGAAATTAATTTGGGTAAAGGAGAAGAAAAAGCTGGCGCTAGGAAACGGAAGACACTTCTTGAAGATGTGTTTGAAGCTTTCAATGGTGCACTTTTCTTAGATCAAGGAATGCCAGCAGTACAGCACTTCTTACATTTGACCGTTTATCCATTAATTGCTGAAGGAGATTTTAATGCCTCACGTGATTATAAAACTGAACTTCAGGAACGTTTGCAGGTAAATGGACCAGTTAAGATTGAATATCAAGTAATATCTGAAGATGAATCAAAGCCATCTTTTAAAGTTCAGCTACTTGTAAATGGTGAAAAAGTTTCAGAGGGACAAGGACGTAATAAAAAAGCTGCTGAGCAGCAAGCGGCTCAAGCTGCATTAGATAAAAATAAATAAGAAAAGGTGAGTCTGTGCCACTACAACAATTAGTTTTAAATGGTTTTAAGTCTTTTGCTGATAAGACGACAATTAGATTTAATAATGGTATTACCGGCATCGTTGGTCCAAATGGTAGTGGAAAAAGTAACATTACTGAAGCAATTCGGTGGGTAATGGGTGAAGGATCTGCCAAGTCTTTACGTGGTGAAAATATGAAAGATGTTATTTTCGCTGGTAGTCAAATGAGAGCTCCAATGAATCATGCTGAGGTTGAGTTGGTTTTTGATAATCGTGATCATCAACTTGCTTCTGATAATGATGAAGTGGTCGTAACGAGAAAGATTTTGCGTAACGGCGAAAGTGATTATCTTTTAAATCATCATCCAGTAAGATTGAAAGATGTTAGGACACTGTTTATTGAATCAGGGATGTCATCTGATAGTTTGGGAATAATTTCTCAGGGGAAGGTCGATGAAATTCTTAATTCTAAGCCACAACAGCGTCGAGGAATTTTTGAAGAGGCTGCCGGTGTCCTTCATTTTAAGCAGCAAAAAGAAATTGCACTCAAGCAATTAGACAAAACTAATGCCAATCTAATTAGAATTAATGATTTGGTTAAAGAATTGGAAGGTAGAATCGAGCCTTTACATGAACAGAGTTCTTTAGCAAAAGAATATAAATTTCAAAAAGAACAGCTTGATCATAAGTTAAAACAACTTTTGGGCTTGGAGATTGAAAGTTTAAATGAAGAGAAGAAGGCGGTCGCTAAGAAGGCGGCAGCAAATCAAGGAATTTTAAATAAGCTTGATGACGAGGTTAAACAATCCCAAGCTGATTTAGAAGAAAAACGTAAGCAATCAAATGAGCGCCATGCTGAAAAAGATGAAAAGCAGCAAGAATTATTATCTTTAACGCAAAAAATTGCAGCTCTGACTACTGATCTTCAAATGCATCAACAATCTCGAGAATATGATGTCGCTACTCAAAAAGAATACAGTGCACAATCTGAAGAACTAAAAGAGCGAAGAAAACGTTTGTTAGATCAGCTTGCAGCTAATGAGAAAGATCTAAACAGTCAAAATCAAGTCCTTGCTGATTTCGTAAAAAAGCAAAAGAATTTGAAGCAGGAACTTAAGCAGGGTCCTGAACAATTAAATAATCAATTAGAGCAAGTTCGATCTGATTATATTCAAACTTTGCAGGATCAAACGAGTAATAATAACGAGATTGTTTATTTAAAAAATGAATTAACTCGTAGTAAAAAATCAAATGATAATCGCCAGCAAGAAGTTGAAGAACAATTAGATGAAGCTCAAAAAGTTCTTACCCAGTTAAAAAAACAAGGGCAAGACCTTGTTTTAAAGAGAAAACAACTAAATGAAACTATTGCGACTCTTGATAGAAAAATTGCTGAAGAGAGTAAGCTTAAGGATCAAAGTGAACAAGCTTACTTAAAGGTTAGAAATGATTTACAACAACTTTCTGCACAAGTAGAAGGCCTAAAGAAAATTAGAGATAGACATGAAGGATACTATTATGGGGTTAAATATGTTTTAAACCATCAAAGTGATTTTCATGGAATTGTAGGGGTTATTGGGGAATTAATTTCTTTTCCAGCTGAATTAGAAGCAGCTTTGTCAACAGCTTTAGGTGGTGGCGTTCAAGACTTAGTTACTATTGACCAAAGTAGTGCTAGGGATGCCATTAATTTGTTGAAGCAAACTCGTGCAGGTAGGGCTACCTTTTTACCTCTAGATGGATTACGTCATAATGAGATTGCTGCCTCCACTTTAAAATCCTTACAAAGTATTGAAGGATTTAAAGGTGTAGCAGCAGACTTAGTAACATCAAAAACTGAGACTGATATTTCTAATGCTATTTCTTACCTTTTAGGGAATGTTTTAGTGGTAGATACTATTGATACGGCTTTGCGTGTTCAACGCAGAATTGGAAGATATTATCGAATTGTGACACTAGATGGAGATATTATTAGTCCTGGGGGAAGTATGACTGGTGGGACTAGAAATACAAGAAATAATTCCCCTTTGGCAACAAATGCTGAGATTGATAAATTAACCCGACAAATTAAGACAGGGAAGGTAGAATTTACTAAACTACAAACAGCCCTAAACGAATTAGATCAAAGATTAACAGAGTTACAAACTGAGCTAGAAGCTAAAAATACTGATTTAACTGCCTTAAATCAAAAAATCAGTGAGCAAGCTATTAAGTATGAAAATGAAGAAAAAGAAGTTCAAAGGCTGACTCAGTTAAATGATTTACAGCAAAAGGCCCAACTTGAGAAGAAGCAAGAAGCAGCAGAACTTACTAGTCGTCTTGAAAAAGAGCAGGCTAAAAAGAAAGAACTTGAAGAAGTTGCTCAAACACAACGAGCAAAAATGGATCAATTAAAGACTGACTTGACCGATTTTGATGAAGCTTATCAAAAATTACAGGCAGAATTAAGTAACTTAAATTCCGACTTGGCCGTAGTAAAGAATAAATTGGAAAATATTACTACTAAGAAATCTGAATTGGAAGAACAGCTTGAAAATACCAATTCCAGACTTAAGGATATTGAGGAAAAAATTAAAGCTTTGTCATTGTCTCAAAATGGACAAAGTGAGTCAGAAATTGAAGATCAAGTTGCTAAGCTAAGTAAGCAGAAAAAACAAATGCAAGAGGCTTTAGCTGAAATAAATAAAGATTTAGGTAAATTTGATGCTCAAATAAATAATCTTGATCAAGTTGCTACGAGAAATTATAATTTGCGTAAAAATACTGCTGCGGAGCAAGAAGAGTATTCTGCAAGGCTAGGAGAACTTAAGTCCCAAATTAATCAAAAACTTGGTATTTTAAGTGAAGAATATTCCTTAACTTTTGAAGCAGCTTTGCAATTATCTGAGGGACAAAATACAACAGATTTGCGTAAGAAATTGGAACGTGAAGTTCACCTACATAAAATGTCTTTAGCAGATATTGGTGAGGTTAACTTGAACTCTATTGAAGAGTATGAAGATGTTAAAACGCGTTATGATTTCTTAAATGGACAACAGAATGACTTGCTAAAGGCTAGAGAAGATATTGAAGAATCAATGTCTAAACTAGATGATGAGGTAAAGAGTAGGTTTAGCGCAACCTTCCACCAGATAGAAAGAAGCTTTGCAAAGATTTTTCCAATTATGTTTGATGGAGGACATGCTAGATTAGAGTTAACTGATCCAAAGAACTTACTTGAAACTGGAATTGAAATTATTGCGCAGCCACCTGGTAAGAAGTCCCAGAAGTTAACGCTTCTTTCTGGTGGGGAAAGGGCCTTAACTGCAATTACTTTATTGTTTGCAATGCTTCAAGTGAATCCAGTACCATTCTGTATTCTAGACGAGGTAGAAGCAGCTCTAGATGAAACAAACGTCGATCGTTTTGCTCAGTTTTTGAATCATTATGATATGAAAACTCAATTTATTGTTATTACACACCGTCGTGGAACTATGCAGAAAGCAGATAATTTGTATGGAATCGTAATGCAAGAATCAGGTATTTCAAAAGTGTTATCTGTATCGTTAAATGAAATTAAGAAAGAAGTGAATTAGTAGTGGGATTATTTGATAAAATCAAGAAATCTCTTTTTGGTCATAAAGATGAAGTACAAGAAGAAAGTAAAAAAGAACTAACTGAAAATTCAAATGAAGAACTTCAAGAGCCTGAACAAACCAATGAAACTGAAGATATTCAAAAAAATGAAGAGGTTGTAGAACCTAAGTCAGAATCTTCTGAAGATGAACATGAAGAAGAAACTGAAGAAGTTGAGGAAACTCCAGGCTGGAGTGATGCCGGAACTGCTTTTGAAGAAAAACAGGATGAAGCTGAAAAAACTGAAGAACTTCAAGAAGATCAAGAATCATCTAATTTAGAGAAAGAAGAAGAAGAGCCTGAAGAAGCAACTAGAGAAGATGAACAGGAAAGATATGACAAAGGGTTAGAAAAAACCAATCATTCTTTCGGAGCACGCCTAAATGCATTTTTTGCTAAATTTAGAACAGTCGATGAAAACTTTTTTGATGATCTTGAAGATTTATTAATTGAATCTGACGTCGGTTTTGAAACTGCTGAAGAATTAACTGATTCTTTAAGGGATGAAGCCAAACTCCAAAATGCAAAAAGCCACGATGCCTTAAAGCAAGTAATAGTTGAAAAATTAGTCGATATTTATGATAAAGGCGGGGAAGGTGAAGATTCTAAATTAGCCGATGATCCTTCTGCAAAGCCTAATGTTTATCTTTTTGTTGGTGTTAATGGAGCTGGAAAAACAACAACAATTGGTAAATTAGCTAAGCGAATTAAAGACTCGGGCAAGTCTGTCATGATGGTAGCTGCCGATACTTTTAGAGCCGGTGCTGTAGAGCAATTGGTAGAATGGGGTCGACGTGATGGCGTTGAAGTAATCACTGGTCCTGAAAAAGCTGATCCGGCTTCTGTAGTTTATGATGGTGTTAAAAAGGCTAAAGAGAGAGGAATTGATTTCTTATTAGTGGATACAGCTGGTCGTCTTCAAAATAAGGTCAATTTAATGAGTGAGCTTGATAAAATTAAGCGAACAATAAAAAAAATCCTACCCGATCAACCAAATGAAGTCCTTTTAGTCCTTGATGGCTCAACGGGTCAAAATGCCCTACTACAAGCAAAAGACTTTGATAAAACTACTAAACTTACAGGTCTAGTTTTAACTAAGCTTGATGGTTCATCTAAAGGTGGAGTAGTATTAGCAATTAGGAATGAAATGGATTTACCCGTTAAATTAGTTGGCCTTGGAGAAAAAGTTGATGATTTAGCAAACTTTGATGCAGAAAAATTTGCAATTGGTCTCTTCCAAGGATTAATCTAATAATAGGCAAAGCTACAATTAATATATAAGGAGTAAACAATGAAGCATTTAAGTGCATGTACAACTATTTTAGTTGGAAAAAAAGCATCAATTGATGGATCAGTAATGATTTCACGTAATGACGATACTGCAGGTGCAATTACGCCACAAAAGTTTATTATTGAGCCAGATGTTCATGGTGAAAAGGGGCGTAAAATTAAATCTTGGCTTAATAAGTTTGAAATGGAGCTTCCTGAAGATGCTCAAAGAGTTCCAGCAGTTCCAAATGTTGACTATAAAAAATTAGGTTATTATGACGAAAGTGGTATCAACCAAAAGAATGTCGCTATGTCATGTACTGAATCAACTTATGGTAACGAAAGAACGTTAGCATTTGATCCATTGGTTAAAGATGGTTTAGATGAAGATTGTATGCAGACTGTAGTTTTGCCATATATTGATTCCGCAAGAGATGGTGTGAAACGTCTTGGCTCCTTGATCAAAAAATATGGGTCACCTGCTGGAAACTCAGTTCTATTTGGTGACAAAGACGAAGTATGGTACATGGAAATCGTTACAGGCCACCACTGGGTTGCTCAACGTATTCCAGATGATTGTTATGCAGCAACTGGTAACCGTGTTGCTATTCAACAAGTTAACTTTGATGATCCAGATAACTTTATGTGGAGTGAAGGAATTCAAGAATTCGTTGAAGAGCATCACTTAAATCCTGATCATGAAGGTTGGAATTTCCGTCACATCTTTGGAACTTATACTGAACAAGACCGTCATTATAACACTAGTCGTCAATGGTATATCCAAAAACTTTTCAACCCAGAAATTGAACAAGATCCTGAAGATCCAGATATTCCTTTCATTAGAAAAGCTTCTAAGAAATTATCTAAGGAAGATATTGAATTTGCACTTGGTTCTCATTATCAAGATACTCCATTTGATCCATTTGGTCATGGAACTGAGGAAGAGAAGCATCGTTATCGTCCAATTGGTTTAAATAGAACCCAGAATTCACATATTTTACAAATTAGAAGTGATGTTCCTGAGGAAATGGCTGGTATTATGTGGTTATGTATTGGTGGACCAACATTTACCCCATATATCCCATTCTTTGCTAATATGAACGAAACTGATCCATCATTTAATAATACGTCAATGACCTATAATAAAGATGATGCATGGTGGTACTATAAATCTCTTGCTGCTTTAGTTGAAAGTCACTATCCTCAATTTGTTCAACTTGATACCAAATATCTTGAGGAATTGAATAGATACTACCGCGGTAGAGTTGAAGAAATTATTGAAAATGCTAAAGGTTTAAGCGGTGAAGAATTAACCGACTACTTAACTCGTGAAAACCAAAAGACTGTTGCCCACACTAAGAAAGATAGTGAAGAATTAATGGGTCAAATGTTTACTGATGCAATTAAGATGTCTAAGCTAACATTTAAAATGGATCCAAATCTTTAATTAAAATATTCACATATAAGAAGGTTAGGAAAAAATTGCCTAACCTTCTTTTTTGAAATTAATTAAGCTAAAAGTCTCTTAAAACTACATAGCTATTATTTTAGAAATACATTTTTTTTGCTATACTGTTTCAAGGTGAGACAAATGGATGAACTTGAAAAAAATGAAAGATTAGGCGACTTATTTGCCTACTACGGTCCATTATTAACAAAAGGACAACAAGAGTATTTTGAGGATTATTATTACAATGACCTTTCTTTAGGGGAAATTGCGGATAATCACCATGTCTCTCGACAAGCTGTTTATGATAATTTGAAACGAAGCAGCCGTGCTTTGGAAAAATATGAAGATAAACTTCATATGAAACGTGATTATACTCAAATAGAAGAAAAAATTACTGAAGCAGTATATGCCCTTGAACATGGCAAGATCAATCGAGCTCAGATTGAACTTTTGAAATTATTAAGACAAATGGGAGTAGAATAGTATGGCTTTTGAAAATTTAAGTGAAAGACTTCAAAAAGCATTAAAAAATTTAACTGGTAAAGGTAAGATCTCAGAAGCAGATATTAATGATGCTAGTCGTGAGATTCGATTAGCTTTACTAGAAGCGGACGTTAACTTTAAAGTTGTAAAAGACTTTATTAAAAAAATAAAAAAGGAAGCTTTAGGTAAAGAAGTCCAAGATAGTTTAAATCCAGGACAACAAATCATCAAAATTGTTGATGACGAGTTAACGAAAATGATGGGAGAAGAGGCTGTTTCTCTTAATAAATCTCCACATATTCCAACAATCATTATGATGGTCGGTTTACAGGGTACTGGTAAAACTACTACTGTTGGTAAGCTTGCAAATTACTTAATGAAGAACGAAAAAGCTCGTCCATTGTTAATTGCAGGCGATATTTACCGTCCAGCTGCTATTGAGCAGTTAAAGCAAATTGGTCAACAATTAGACGTACCGGTTTATAGTGAAGATAACCAAGATGTAGCAGAAATTGTAAAGCATGGTCTTGAAGAAGCTGATAAAAATAAAAATGACTACGTCTTGATTGATACGGCTGGGCGTCTTGAAATTGATGAGCAATTGATGGATGAATTGAAACGTGTAACTGAAGTTGCTCATCCTGATAATACTTTATTAGTTGTTGATGCAATGACAGGTCAAGCAGCTACACAAGTAGCAGAAGGATTTAATAATGACTTAGATCTGACTGGAATTGTTTTAACTAAGCTTGATGGTGATACTCGTGGTGGTGCCGCACTTTCTATTCGTGCTGTCACAGGTCTTCCAATTATCTTTACGGGTCAAGGTGAAAAATTAACGGATCTTTCTACTTTCCACCCTGATCGAATGGCTTCACGTATCTTAGGCATGGGTGATATGTTAACCTTAATTGAAAAGGCTCAGCAAGATTACGATGCTAAAGAAGCCGAAAAGATGGCTGAAAAGATGCGGGAGAATACTTTTGATTTTAATGACTTTATTGATCAAATGGAACAAGTTCAAAAAATGGGTCCTCTAGATCAAATCATTAAAATGATTCCTGGAGTAGGTAATAATCCTGCTCTTAAAAATATTCAGATTCCGGAAAGACAAATCGATCACATTAAGGCTATTGTTTATTCAATGACCCCAGAAGAGCGTGAAAATCCTGATATTCTTAATCCATCCAGAAGACGTAGAATTGCTGCTGGTTCTGGTAGATCGATTGCTGAAGTTAACCGAATGATTAAACAATTTAAGCAATCAAAAGAAATGATGCAAAAGATGACCAAAGGTGATATGGGTGAATTGGCTAACTTACCAGGAATGAATTCACCAATGGGTAAGATGGCGATGAGATCAATGAATAAACGCTTTAAGAAAAATAAGAAGAAACGGATGAAGAATGTTAAGCGTTATCGTTCAAAATAATTTTCAACTGTTAAGGAAAACCCCTTTACACATATTTTTCTATATGCTATATTATTTAAGTCAAGAAATTTAGGAGGAATTAATTAATGTCTGTTAAGATTCGTATGCGCCGTATGGGCTCAAAGAGAAAACCTTTTTACCGTATCGTAGTTGCTGATTCACGTATGCCACGTGACGGTCGTTTTATCGAAGAAGTTGGTTACTACAACCCACTTACTAACCCTGATGAAGTTAAGCTTGAAGAAGACAAGATTTTTGAATGGCTTGAAAAAGGTGCTCAACCATCAGATACTGTAAGAAGCTTACTTTCAAAAGCTGGTTTGATGACTAGATACCACGACGCAAAGTACGGTAAGTAATTTACTATTGCAATTAGAAGTTTGGGAAAGCTCTTCCCAAACTTTTTTATTTAGAAAGAATAAGTTCTATGACTGAATATTTTGAAGTTGGAAAGATATTGTCTCCTCATGGATTAAAGGGAGAAGTTAAGGTAAATGCAACAACTGATTTTCCAGAGGAAAGATTAGCTACAGGAAGTAGATTGTTTATTAAGAATAATAAACAGTATGAAGAATTAATTGTAGAAAATACTCGACGCCATAAACAATTTTATTTAGTTAAATTTGAAAAGATTGATGATATTGATCAAGCTGAAAAAATTTGCAGTAAAGAATTATATGTAGCAGAAACAGATCAACAAGAATTACCTGAAGGTAGCTATTACTTTAAAGACATCTTAAATTGCCCGGTCTATGATGCTGAGACTGGAGAAAAGCTAGGAGTATTAGAAAACATTGAAACTCCTGGTGCTAATGATATTTGGGAGATAAAGCCAGAAAAAGGAAAGAGTTTTTGGATTCCAAATATTGAATCAGTAGTTAAAAAAGTTGATCTAGCCAATAAGAGAATAGAAGTAACTTTGCTTGAAGGATTACGAGATGAAAATTAATGTTTTAACCCTTTTTCCAGATATGTTTACTCCTTTGCAGGTATCAATGTTGGGGAGAGGTCTAGAAGACAAAAAATGGGAATTAAACTTAGTTAATTTCCGTGACTTTACTAGCGACGTACATCATCATGTCGATGATACTCCTTATGGGGGTGGAGCTGGGATGGTACTTCAAATTATGCCAATAAAAAAAGCTCTAGATTCTTTAACTAATAAAGGAAAAGTAATTATTACTGCTCCACAAGGAAAAACTTTCAATGAAAAAATGGCCCAAGATTGGTCAAAAGAAGAAAATTTAACTTTTATTTGTGGTCACTATGAAGGTTTTGATCAGAGAATCTATGATTTGGCTGATGAAACAGTATCAATTGGCGATTACGTCCTTACTGGTGGAGAATTACCAACAATGAGTATGATTGATGCTACTGTTCGTCTCTTACCGGGGATTTTGGGAAATTCTGCTTCTCCAGTAGAAGAAAGTTTTTCACACGGTCTTTTAGAATATCCGCAATATACGCGTCCTGCTGATTTTGAAGGTCAGAAAGTCCCTGAAGTATTAACATCGGGCAATCACCAAAAAATTGCTGAATGGCGTCATAAGGAAGCCTTACGAGCAACATATCTCTACCGTCCCGATATGTTAGCTGACCGTGAGTTAACAGATGAAGAAAAGAGAATGCTTGAAGAAATTAAAAGTGAAAAAGAGAATTAGTATTTACAAGCATTTTTCTATTTGGTAAACTAGTCGTTGTGGCATAAGCCACTGATTTATGGGTATTCCGCTGGCACAAGGTGTTGATGAATGCCGTAGAAGGAGAGAAAATAATGGATCCATTAATTCAAGAATTAACTAAAGAACAATTACGCGATGATATGCCTGACTTCCGTGCAGGTGACACTGTTCGTGTTCACGTACGTGTTGTAGAAGGTACTCACGAACGTATTCAGATGTTCGAAGGTGTTGTAATTAAGCGTAAGGGTGCTGGTATCAGCGCAACTTACACTGTACGTAAGATGTCATCAGGTATTGGTGTTGAACGTACTTTCCCAGTAAATGACCCACGTGTTGCTAAGGTTGAAGTTCTTCGTCACGGTCGTGTACGTCGTGCTAAGCTTTACTACTTACGTGAACGTCACGGTAAAGCAGCTAGAATTGCTGAAAAGCGTCGCGGTTAATTCAATTAATCAAGACAGTATTAAAAGCCATCTCGAAAGAGATGGCTTTTTTTATCTACAAAAAAAGAGTTTCAAAAAAGAAACTCTTTTTGATTAATAAAATGTGATGTGATTTAGTGGCCAGTAGCGCAGCTTTACTACTCCCACAATTTTACTTCGTGGAATTGTTCCAATATAGCGACTGTCTTTAGAAACGCTTCTATGATCTCCCATTACAAAATAAGTATTAGCAGGAGCTTTATTAGTCTTTTGCATTTCTTTTAGTTGCTTTGAAGTATAAAATTGACGATAATTTTGAGTTTTAGCTAGAGAACTCAGAGTGAAATTTTGGGTATTAGTATATTTAGTACCGGAAATTCCGTCCTCTCCATTGTCAATTAATTTTTGACCAGCTTTTAACCATGGTTGATTAAGTTTTTTACCATTAATATAAATTTGATTATTTTTACTTACAATGGTATCTCCCGGTAACCCGATTACTCTCTTAATATATACGGCTCCTGGTTCGTCAGGCGCATCAACAATTACAATGTCGCCTTCCTTAATCTTGGCATGCCTAAGAGCAATAACACGATCGTTATTTTCAAAAGTAGGTTGCATTGAAATTCCAGATACAGTTAAGTTGGCAAAAACATATTTATTTAGTACAAAGAAGATACCAAAAAATATGGCGGTTAGAATTAGTACCTGGAGAATCCACTGACCCCAGCTTTCAGATTGTTCTTGTTTTTTCAATTTTTTCACCTTGTTTAATCTATTTCAACATAAAGTGTAACCCTAAATTATCATTTTGTCGATTAAACAAAAAAGATGAAAAATAATTTTAATTTATATAATTAAATGCGAGATAAAGGTCTTGAAGAAGTCGAAAATTTTAATTTAGCTTATAATGAAAACAACAAGAACAATCATAAGAAGGGAGCAAAAAAGATGCATGAGTATTCAGCTGGTAGTATTGTTTATCGTATTAAAAATAATAAAATAGAATTTTTACTTGTCCAAAGTAGACTTAACCGAACTTGGGGCTTTCCGAAAGGGCATCTCGAGAAGGATGAAAATAATGTACAAGCTGCTCAAAGAGAGGTCTATGAAGAAGTGGGATTAAAGCCAGATTATGATTTTAATTTTGAGGAAAGTATTACTTATAAAATTGCCCGAGATCGATTAAAAACTGTAACATTGTTTTTGAGTAAATTTAATCCAGATCAAAAAATAAAGTTACAAAAAAGTGAAATTGGAGACTATAAATGGGCAACTTTAGCCGAAGCTAATTCTTGTTTGCATTATGAAGAACTGAAAGAACTATTGAAGAAGGCGCAGGAATATATTGAAAATGAAATATCCAGATAAACTCTTAGCTGAAGTTAAGGAAAGATCAAGGGGGATGAAATTAGAAGGAATAAATTTTGGTGCTGGTCCAGTTCATCCCAAGCTTATGATTGTAGGAGAAGCGCCAGGAAGAGAAGAGATAGAATCGCTGATTCCTTTTCATGGGGCATCTGGAAAAGAATTAATGAAATCCTTAGCATCAATTGGTCTTAAACGAGAAGATGTTTATATAACTAGTGCTGTTAGAAGCCGTCCTTATAGTATTAAGCACACATTTAGTAAAAAAGAAAATAAAGAAGTAATCAAATATCCTAATCGAAAGCCGACTAAAAAGGAAATTTTGGCACATGCACCATTTTTAGATTATGAAATTAACTGTGTTAAACCTAAAATTATTGTAACAGTAGGTACGACTGCTCTAACTCGATTACTAGACGATAGATATGAAATAAGTAATGTGCACGGTAAAATTATTGAAAATACCCCAATTTTAGAATTAAACGATAAAAAAGATGGTTATATCTGGTCTAAAGAAAAGTATATCGTTGTACCCCAATATCATCCCGCAGCTGTTTTCTATAATAGAAAATTAACCGAAATAATTGCACAAGACTGGTTAAATATAAAACCGCTAATTAAATAGCAAAAAATGGTAGGAAGTCTCATTCCTACCATTTTTTAATCAATATTATTACGATATAAGCCTACAACTTTACCTAAAATTTGAACCACAGGTAAAATGATTGGATCCATTGTATCGTTTTCAGGCTGCAGACGGTAATAACCGTCTTCTTTGAAAAATCTTTTGACAGTTGCTTCGTTATCTTCAGTCATAGCGACAACAATTTCACCATTATTAGCACTAGATTGTTTACGAACAATGACATGATCACCATTTAAAATTCCTGCATTAATCATTGATTCGCCATGTACACGTAACATGAAAAGCTCGCCAGCGTCATTTTCGAGATCAGGAGGAAGAGGGAAATATTCATCGATATCCTGAACGGCTAAGATAGGTTGACCAGCAGTAACTACGCCAACAACAGGAATATCTTTAGGTTTAATTCCTAGAGCTTCTCGACCTTTTTCAGTTACTTCGATTGCTCTTGGTTTAGTGGCATCTTTTAAAATATAGCCTTTCTTTTCTAGGCGTGCTAAGTGACCATGAACAGTTGAAGTAGAAGAAAGATCAACTGCGCTACAGATCTCTCGTACTGTGGGAGGAAAAGCTCGTTCTTCGACGGTATCGTAAATAAAACGTAAAATTTCTAATTGTTTATTTGCATGTGGTTCAGTCATAATTTTTTCTCCATTTACTTACTTATTAGTATTCTAACAAAAAAATATTATCTCGGCAAACAGGCGTTCTTAGCAGTTGAGTCTTTTTTTATTGGTATAATTAAGGTAAACTAACATTGTTTAGTGAGGTGTTTATTATGGATAAAAAAGAAGAAGAAAAATTAATTAAGCGAATCAATGAATTAACAAAAATTAGTAGAGAACGTGAGTTAACTCCTGATGAGTTAGAAGAACGTAAAAAATTAAGATCTGCTTTTCTAGAAAACTTCCGCGCTGGATTTAGACAACAATTAGAGGATACTGTCGTTATTGATAAAGATGGTAAAGAAGTAACTTCAGAAAAAGCTAAAGAGGCACAACGGCGTAAAGGATTAAGAAAAGATTAATAATTTACTTTTAAAAAAACTATTTTTTTGGTATGCTGAAAAAGTACATTAATTTCTGGAGGTTTTTGGGAAATGAATTTAGGTTTAGCAATTTTTCTTATTATTATCGCATTATTAATCGGTCTTATTGGCGGATTTTATGGTGCTCGCGCATACATGAAGAAGTATTTCCAAGACAATCCTCCTATTAGTGAAGATATGATTGCAGCTATGATGGCGCAAATGGGACAAAAACCATCTGCTAAGAAGCTTAATCAAGTTATGAATATGATGAAGCATCAACAACAAAAATAGTAGCTTACTTTACTAATATTTGGTAGTAGACAGAGGATCGTATTCCTCTGTATTTTTGTATATGGTGGGGTGAAAAATGAATATTTTTAGCAAATTAGGGTGGTTTTTTAAGCAAGAGAAGAAAAGATATATTATTGGTATTAGTTTTTTAGCTTTAACTTCAATTGCTAATTTAGTCCCACCTAGAATTTTAGGGCTGATGGCTGACCAGCTAGATAAAGGGTCAATTAGCTGGGGTGAGTATGGTGCTTTGATTTTAGCTGTCATTGCTGCAGCCATAGTCTTATATTTATTGCGTTATTTCTGGCGTAAGCAAATTTGGGGTGGAGCAGCAGAGTTAGAAAGACAAATGCGATCCCGCTTATTCAAGCATTTTATGATAATGGATAAAACTTTTTATCAAAGGCACCGCACCGGGGATTTAATGGCGCATGCGACTAATGATATCAATTCCATTCAAAATGTAGCTGGAGATGGAGTCTTGACTTTAGTTGACTCTTTGGTTACTGGTGGAACTACAATGATTGCGATGATTATTTTTACCGATTTTAGGTTAACTATTATTGCCCTTTTACCACTTCCTTTTCTTGCTTTAGGTGCTTGGAAGTTAGGAGATAAGCTTCATTATAGTTTTGACAAATCACAAGCTGCATTTTCACATTTAAATAATAAAACTCAAGAATCAGTTTCCGGAATTAAAGTATTAAAAGCCTTTGGTGAAAGTGAGCAGGATTCAGCTGCCTTTAATAAGATGGTAGATGATACCATTCAAATCAATAAGAAAGTTTTTAAATGGGATTCAATGTTTGATCCATTAGGGACATTAATTATTGGAGCAACTTATGTAATTACGATTATCTATGGTGGGTTACTGGTATCAAATCGTACTTTATCAGTTGGTCAATTGGTTTCCTTTATTGCTTATATTTCTAATATGGTATGGCCGATGTTTGCAATTGGTTATTTATTTAATATTTTAGAGCGTGGATCAGCCTCCTATGATCGTGTTGAACGTCTATTATATGAGAAACCTCAAATTACTGATGAAAACGCTGATCAGAGCTTAACAGCTCGAGATATTCAAGGTGATTTAAAATATGAAATTAAATCCTTTGCCTATCCTGATGAAAAAGAAATACCAGTTTTGCAAAATATTAATTTTACATTAAAACCAGGACAAACATTAGGTTTAGTGGGAAAAGTTGGATCCGGAAAGACCACTATTATTGAGCTTTTATTAAGAGAGTTTGATCAATACCAAGGAAGAATAAGCTTAGGTGGTCATGATATTAGGAATATCCCTTTAAAATTACTTTTAAGTGAAATTTCGTACGTTCCACAAAATAATTTCTTGTTTTCTACCTCCATTGAAAAAAATATTGCTTTTTCTGATGAAAATGTGGAGAAGGATAAAATTGAATCTGCAGCTCAAAAGAGTGATTTACACGATGACATTTTGCAAATGCCAAATGGGTATAAAACATTGGTAGGTGAGAATGGAGTATCTTTGTCTGGGGGACAAAAACAAAGATTGTCAATTGCACGAGCCTTGTTAAAAGAAAGTCCTATTTTGATATTAGATGACGCTCTTTCAGCGGTGGATGCAAAGACAGAGACCTCTATTTTGGATTCACTTAAATCGGAAAGAAAAGGAAAAAAGACCTTGATTGCGGCCCATCGTTTGACTTCCGTAATGGATGCAGATCTCATCTTAGTTCTAAAAGAGGGGAAGATTGTTGAAAGAGGAAAACATGCTGACCTTTTAGCTCAAAATGGTTGGTATGCTGAAATGTGGCGTAAACAAGAACTACAAGCAAAGGTGGGTGAAGTAGATGGACAATAATGAAGAAAGCAAATCAGTTTGGTCTAAGGCCATCCCATTTAAAGAACAAGTTCAAATATTTAAAAGAGTTTTAAAGTACGTAAAGCCTTTTAAAGTGGAAATGGGAATTGCAATTTTTGGAGCTTTCTTAGTAAGTGTAATTAATATGCTTTTACCAAGGGGACTACAGTTTTTCTTAGATAATTATTTGATCAAACAAAAAGCAACGGTACAGATTATAGTTTGGGCTGGACTATTATATGGACTTGGAACAATTATTAAGGCAATTCTTCAGTTTGTATATCAATATTTATATGCACTTGGCGCTGAAAAGACACTTGAAAGTGTAAGAAAAGATTTATATCGAAAACTTCATAGTTTAGGGATGCGCTATTTTGACCAGACACCAGCAGGTTCAATTGTATCAAGAGTCACTAATGATACGATGACTCTAAGCGACTTTTTAGGAGTACTTTGTCAAGTAGTCATTGGAGTATTTTCTTTAGTAACTGCTTTTATAGCGATGTATGTAACCAATAAATTTGCGGCGTTAATTGTCTTGCTGTTTTTACCAATTTTAGGTTTTATTTTCTGGATTTATACACAAAAGAGTTCTAGATTGTATCGTGCTTTTAGGGAACGGCTTAGTCGAATTAATACTAACTTAAATGAATCTATTGAAGGAGTTTCTCTCATTCAGCAATTTAAGCAGGAAAAAAGAATGACAAACCATTTTGAAAATGAGAATGGTACTTTAATGAGAACACGTTTTAACTTGATCCGAGTTAACTCGCTTTTGCTCTCGCCAATGACTAGTTTGCTTTATTCATTGGCTCTTGCATTAGTGTTAATGTATTTTGGTTTTCCATTGCAAGAGACTTTTGTTCCTGCCGGAATTGTATATGCTTTTTCTCAATATGTACAACAATTTTTTAATCCTATTTCTACTATGATGGATCGAATGACTTCTTTTCAGGATGGGATTGTGGCAGGTAAACGTATTTTTAGAATTATGGATGAAAAAGAATACGAACCGCGACAAGAAAATGATGAAAGAGCAGTTATTTCAAAAGGAAAGATTGAATTTAAAAATGTTAGCTTTTCTTATGATGGAAAGAATGAAATCTTACATGATGTATCTTTTGTAGTTAATCCGGGTGAAACTTTAGGAATTGTTGGTCATACTGGATCAGGAAAGAGTTCAATTATCAATGTAATGATGAGATTTTATGAATTTGGTAGTGGGGAAGTACTTATTGATGGCATTGATATTAGGAAGTTTCCGAAGAAAGAATTACGTAAAAAACTAGGACTAGTTTTACAAGAACCCTTTATGTTCTATGGGGACATTTCTTCAAATATTCGCTTGTATAATGACAAAATTACAGATCAACAAATTAAAGATGCTGCTAAAACCGTACAAGCAGATTCATTTATTGAAAAGATGCCTGGTAAATATCATGCAAAAGTGATTGAAGGTGGATCAGAACTTAGTCAAGGACAACGACAATTAATTTCATTTGCACGTACCTTAGTAACTGATCCTAAAATTTTAGTTCTAGATGAAGCAACGGCTAATGTCGATACAGAAACCGAAAATTTAATTCAAGAGGGATTAAAGAAGCTTCGTCAAGGAAGAACGACTTTGGCAATTGCGCACCGTCTTTCAACAATTGCAGATGCGGACCAGATTATTGTTTTGGATAAAGGAAGAATTGTTGAACGTGGTACACATGAGGAACTATTGAAGAAGAAGGGGTATTACTACAATCTTTATAAGCTTCAACAAAATAGCGATAAATAAAAAGCTCGGTCGTTTTGAAGTGCCATAGAAAAGTTAGACATTTATAAAATTTTAAAGATTTGATAATA
>CANOGU010000012.1 GCA_947565635.1 uncultured Lactobacillus sp.
TTGATCTTAAAGGTAAAAAAGTTTTAGTTCGTGTTGACTTCAATGTTCCAATTAAAAATGGTGTTATTGGTGATGACAACCGTATCGTTGCTGCTTTGCCAACTATTAAGTACATTATTGAACATGGTGGTAAGGCAATCTTGCTTAGTCACTTGGGTCGTGTAAAATCAGATGCTGACAAGAAAGAATTATCATTACGTCCAGTTGCAGAACGTTTAAGCGAATTATTAGAAAAGCCTGTAACTTTTGTACCAGAAAATGAAGGTAAAGAAGTTGAAGAAACCATCGATAAAATGAAAGATGGTGACGTTGTTGTTCTTGAAAATACTAGATTCCAAGATATTGACAATGACTTTGGTAAACGTGAATCTAAGAATGATCCAAAACTTGGCGAATACTGGGCAAGTCTTGGCGATGTATTTGTAAATGATGCATTCGGTACTGCTCACAGAAGCCACGCTTCAAATGTTGGTATTGCAACTGCTATGAAGAAGGCAGGTAAGCCTGCAGCAGCTGGTTACTTACTTGAAAAGGAAATTAAGTTCTTAGGTGATGCTGTTGAAAATCCAGTTCACCCATTTGTAACTATTCTTGGTGGTGCAAAAGTATCAGATAAGATTGGTGTTATTGAAAACTTAATTCCTAAGTCAGACCACATTTTAATCGGTGGTGGTATGGCTTACACTTTCTTAGCAGCTCAAGGACACAAGATTGGTAAATCATTATTTGAAGCTGATAAAGTTGAACTTGCAAAAGAATTATTAGAAAAAGCAGGCGACAAGATTGTATTGCCTGTAGATAACGTTGCAGCAACTGAATTCTCAAACGATGCCCCTC
Organism: uncultured Lactobacillus sp.; assembly: GCA_947565635.1. Lineage (GTDB taxonomy): Bacteria > Bacillota > Bacilli > Lactobacillales > Lactobacillaceae > Lactobacillus. Next base: position 838 of record CANOGU010000012.1, read on the forward strand.
ATGAAGTTGTTGGTGATGATATTCCTGACAACGAAATGGGTCTTGACATTGGTCCTAAGACTGTTGAAAAATTCAGAGACATCTTAAAGGATGCTAAGACTGTTGTATGGAATGGACCTATGGGTGCATTCGAAATGCCAAACTACGCAGAGGGTACTTTGGAAGTTGGTCGCGCATTAGCTGACTTGAAAGATGCTGTAACTATTATCGGTGGTGGTGATTCAACTGCTGCTGCTAAACAATTGGGAATTGCTCCTAAGATTAGCCACATTTCTACTGGTGGTGGTGCTTCACTTAACTACCTTGAAGGTAAAGAATTACCAGGAATCGCTTGCGTTTCTGACAAGTAAAATTAGGAGGAATTTTTAAATGCGTACACCAATTATTGCTGGTAACTGGAAATTACATATGAACCCTGAACAAACTATTGAATTTGTTAACGCAGTTAAGGGTAAGTTACCAGACCCAAGTAAAGTAGAATCAGTTATTGCTGCCCCTGCAGTTGATCTTTATGTTTTAAAGAAAACTGCTGAAGGTTCAAATTTACATACTGGTGCAGAAAATGCATACTTCGAAGTTGAAGGTGCATTCACTGGTGAAACTTCACCTAAGGTTTTAAACGAAATGGGTATTGACTACTGTATTATTGGCCACTCAGAACGTCGTGGTTACTTCCACGAAACTGATGAAGACATTAACAAAAAAGCTAAGGCTTTATTTGCTAATGGCGTAACACCAATTATTTGCTGTGGTGAATCTCTTGAAACTCGTGAAGCTAACAAGCAAGATGAATGGGTAGTTGCTCAAATTAAGGCTGCTTTAGATGGTTTAACTGCAGAACAAGTTTCTAAGCTTGTTATTGCTTACGAACCAATCTGGGCTATTGGTACTGGTAAGACTGCTTCTGCTGATCAAGCTGAAGAAATGTGCAAGACTATTCGTGAAACTGTAAAAGACTTGTACAATGAAGAAACTGCTGAAAACGTTCGTATCCAATACGGTGGTTCAGTAAAACCAGCTAACGTAAAAGAATTAATGTCTAAGCCTGACATTGATGGTGGTTTAGTTGGTGGTGCTTCTCTTGATCCAGAATCATTCTTAGCATTGGTAAACTACCAAGATTAATTAACAATTTATTTAAACGGAATTAGAAGAAAAAAGGAGAATCTCCATGTCTGTTATTACTGATATTCACGCACGTGAAGTTCTTGACTCTCGTGGTAATCCAACTGTTGAAGCAGAAGTTTATACTGAATTAGGCGGCTTTGGTCGTGCTATTGTTCCATCTGGTGCATCTACTGGTGAACATGAAGCCGTAGAATTACGTGATGGTGACAAATCTCGCTTTGGTGGTCAAGGCGTTTTAACTGCTGTTGAAAATGTTAACGGTGAAATTGCTAAAGCTGTCATCGGTTTAGACGTTACTGATCAACGTTTAATTGATCAAACTATGATCGATCTTGACGGTACTCCAAATAAAGGTCGTTTAGGTGCTAACGCTATGTTATCTGTTTCATTGGCAAGTGCTCGCGCTGCTGCTGATGAATTAGGATTACCTTTATACGAATACTTAGGTGGACCAAATGCTCATGTTTTACCAACTCCAATGATGAACGTTATCAATGGTGGTAAACATGCAGATAACAATGTTGATATTCAAGAATTCATGATTATGCCAGTTGGTGCTAAGTCACTTCATGAAGCTGTTCGTATGGGAGCAGAAACTTTCCATACTTTGAAGAGCTTGCTTCAAGAACGCGGCGAATCAACTGCTGTAGGGGATGAAGGTGGTTTTGCACCTAACTTGAAGAACAATGAAGAACCATTTGAAATTTTAGTGGAAGCTATTCAACGAGCTGGCTATAAACCGGGGCAAGACATTTCTATTGCCTTTGACTGTGCTGCTTCTGAATTCTACAACAAGGATACTAAGAAATATGTAACTGTTGCAGACGGTCGTGAATACACTGCTGAAGAATGGACTTCACTTATTGAAGATTTAGTTGATAAATACCCAGTTATTTCTGTTGAAGATCCTTTGGATGAAAACGATTGGGAAGGTTGGAAGACCTTTACTGAACGTTTAGGCGACAAGGTACAAATTGTTGGTGATGATTTATTTGTTACTAACACTAGTTACCTTGAAAAAGGTATCAAGATGGGTGTTGCTAACTCAATCTTAATTAAGGTTAACCAAATTGGTACTTTAACTGAAACTTTTGAAGCTATCGAAATGGCTAAAGAAGCAAGTTACACTGCTGTTGTTTCTCACCGTTCTGGTGAAACTGAAGATACTACAATTGCTGATTTAGTTGTTGCAACTAATGCTGGTCAAATTAAGACTGGTTCAATGTCAAGAACTGACAGAATTGCTAAGTATAACCAATTAATGAGAATTGAAGAAGCTCTAGGTTCAACTGCTCAATACAAGGGAATCCACAGTTTCTACAACTTACACAAACAATTTTAATTTAATTATTGATTAAAACATAAGGAAAAGGGGACGTTGCTTTAGGTGACTCCCTTTTTCTTTTAGCATTAGCTAGTTAAATATGGTAAAATCATTACAGTAAGAAATTTAGGTAATGGAGGCAGCGCTTTGTATAATATCGTCATGACGCTACTCATCATTGTTAGCTTTTTAATTATTATTGCTACGTTGATGCAGCCGCAAAAGCAACAAGATGCCTTAAACGCATTGTCCGGCGGTGCAGTATTTAGCGGCCAGACAAAGAAGCGTGGATTTGAAGCATTAATGGAAAGGATTACCGCTGTATTATTGGTTCTCTTTTTTGCTCTTGCTTTGATCTTGGCAGTACTTTCATCCAAGTAAAAAAAGCCTTCCGGTCACAGGAGGGCTTTTTTAATTTCTTTTAACTTAACTTATTTTATAAAGAAATTGAGGCAATTTATATAATGACACAGAATGAACGAGTTTTAGCTGATGTTTATGAAACATTTAGACATAATCCTCAAGAACAATATGATGTAGATCAACTTGAAAATGATTTAAGTCGCAATCAAAGATTAAACTTTCCAGATCTTGTTAAGGCTCTAACTTTTTTAGAGCATAGTAAAAAAATCGTAACTGATGGTCAGGGAAAGTATCAATTGAATCAGTTAAATACAGTTGCTGAAGGTACTTTTAAAGCAAATGATAAAGGATTTGGTTTTGTTAGATTTGATGATGAAAGTATGGAAGATGCTTTTATTGATAAACATAATACTAAGTTCGCTATTGATGGAGATCATGTTAAGGTAAAGATTATTGCTGGTGCTAACCCATGGAATGGCAAAGGACCAGAAGGTCAAATTGAAGAAATTACGGAACGTGGTGTCGAAACCTTAGTTGGAGAATTTCATCCTTATTCTGATGAGCTTGTAAAATCTAGTGGCTTTTATGGATATGTCGTTAGTGAAAATCGTAAATTAAAGAAGTATAAAATTAATATCACTGATAATGGTGTTAAGCCCCAAATGGGCGATATGGTTAAAGTTTCTATTACTAAGTATCCTGATGAAGATCAACCTGATGAGATGCAAGGTGTAGCTCTTCTCACAATTGGTAATAAGAATGATCCTGGCGTAGATATTATGTCAATTGTTGTTGATAATGATATACGTACTGATTGGCCAGAAGAAGCTATGGACCAGGCAAATAGTATTCCTGACCATGTTACTGAAGAAGAAAAGGCTAAGCGTGTAGATATTACTGATCAACCTGCAGTAACAATTGATGGGGATGATTCAAAAGACTTTGATGATGCTGTTGTAGTTTGGAAATTACCTAATGGAAATTACCATTTAGGTGTGCACATTGCAGATGTTTCTCACTATGTAAAAGAAGGGACTCCATTAGATAAGGAAGCCCTTGCACGAGGAAATAGTACTTATTTAGTTGACCGCGTTATTCCAATGTTGCCATTTAGATTATCAAATGGTATTTGTTCACTGAATGAAGGTGTAGAACGTTTAGTACTTTCCTGTGATATGGAAATTACGCCAGAAGGTAAACGTGTTGGCTACCGTATTTATCCGTCGGTAATGAAGTCTCACGGACGTTTAACATATAATAATGTTAATAAGGTTCTTGATCCAAATAATCATGAAAAATTAGAACAAAAGTATTCTGATGCAGCTCCGATGCTTCATGAAATGGCAGATCTACATAATATTTTGTATAAGAAACGTCATCAACGTGGAGCAATTGATTTTGAAGAACCAGAAGCAAAAATTATAGTTGATGATAAGGGTAAGCCAACTGACATTGTTCTTCATGAACGTGGAACAGCAGAAAAAATGATTGAATCGTTCATGTTAATGGCCAATGAAACTGTTGCGGAAGACTACTATAAGAAACATGCACCATTTCTTTATCGTGTTCATGAGACTCCCGATCAAGAAAAAATGCAATCATTCTTTGAATTTGTTAGCGCATTTGGCTTAAATGTAAAAACAGATCCAAATGATGTAAAGCCAAAGGATTTACAAAAGATTGTTGCCAAAACTGAAGGAACTCCAGAGGAAGCTGTTGTTCAAATGATGATGCTTCGTAGTTTGAAGCAAGCACATTATTCTCCAGAACCCCTTGGTCACTTTGGCTTGGCTGCTAAGTACTATACTCACTTTACTTCACCAATTCGTCGTTATTCTGATTTGATGGTTCACAGAATGATTCACGAATATGCTGATCAAAATATGGATGAAGGTGTACAAAAGCACTTTAAGTCACAACTTCCTGATGTTGCAGAACAAACTTCAACTCAAGAAAGAAAATCAATTGATACTGAACGTAGTGTCAACGATTTGAAGATGACTGAATTTATGGCTGATAAGGTAGGTCAAACTTTTGATGCCATTGTTTCTTCAGTAACTAGTTTCGGTATGTTTATTCAATTACCGAATACTGTTGAGGGTTTGATTCATATTTCTAATTTGAATGATGATTATTATAATTTTGATGAAAAATCATTAACTTTAACTGGACGTAATTCACATAAACAATTTAAGATTGGAATGCCAATTAAAGTTAAGTTGATTAGAGCTGATGTGGAGCAACATCAGTTAGACTTTGAAATTTATGATCCGAATGCACCAAAACGTCCTCAAAGAAGTAATAATCGTGGAAAACGTAGCTTTGATAAAGGACGTAAAAATGGTGGAAACAAGAGAAATAACAATACTTCTCACGTAAATAATGGCCATAATTTTAAGATTCGTCATCGCAAAACAACAGCTGTCAAGTCCGATAAAAAATAATTAGGAAGAAAACGATGAAACAAAAAGCAGATAATTTGATTGCTCAAAATAAAAAAGCAAGTCATGATTATTTTATTAAGGAAACTCTTGAAGCCGGAATTGCATTAACTGGAACGGAGATTAAATCAATTCGTGCACGTAGAATTAATTTACGGGACGGATATGTTCAAATTATTAATGGATCTGCTTTTTTAGAAAATGTTCATATTAGTGAATATAAAGAAGGTAATCGCTATAATCATGATCCTTTACGCTCACGGCGCTTATTGCTTCATAAGAAAGAAATCGCTCGTTTAGCTGGAATTCAAGCTCAACAAGGGATGGCAATTATTCCTTTAAAAGTATATTTAAAACATGGATTTGCTAAGGTTTTAATTGGAGTAGGACAAGGTAAGAAGCAATATGATAAACGCCAAACTATTAAAAAGCGTGATCAAGACCGTGAAATTCATCGTAAGTATGGGATTTAGTAGGTGAATTATAAATGATTAGAAAGGCAAAATTAACTGATTTTCCCTTAGTTTATCCAATTTTGAAACAAATCTTTGATGAGATGGATATGAATACTATTAAAGCACTTCCAGAAAGTCAATTTTATGATTTAATGAAGCATGGTTTTTATTCTTCTCATTATCGTTATTCTCATAATCGAATGTGGGTTGAAACTGATGAAATGGATCGGCCAATTGGTTTGATTGTAATGTATGGTTATGATGATCAAAACTTAATCGATATTTCATTAAAGAGTGCTTATCCAAAAGTTGGCTTGCCACTAGATACGATTGTATTTTCTGATAAAGAAGCCTTGCCACATGAGTGGTATTTAGATGCAATTGCTGTTTCTCCAAAACATTGGGGAGAAGGGATTGCTCAAAAACTAATTAAGCTTGCACCTGAGATTGCAAAGCAGAATGGATACAAAAAAGTTAGCTTAAATGTGGATCAAGATAATCCTAGAGCTGCCCGTTTATATGACTATATAGGATTCAAGACAACATCTACTATGACGATTGGAGATAGAATATATGATCATATGATCAAAAAAGTAGGTTAAAAAATAAAATAGAATCAATTCAATTATGAATTGATTCTATTTTTTTGCTTAAATTTAAAGAAATATTTAAAAATAACACTATATACATTATTGCTATTGCGTATAATTTTAAAACCTGATAAAGTAAAAAACTGCTTAAAGACTGGGATCCATTAGTATTTTAGAAAGGAAAAATTATATACCATGTTAGCGGAGATGGAAAGAATTCAAGTAGCTTTACATGATATGTTATCTCAATCTGATGTAAAAAAAGTAAATATCTCTAAACTCTGTATTGAAGCGAAAATTAGTAGAAAAACTTTTTATTTACGTTACGGAAAAATAAATAATTGTATCGAAGCTTGCATTCTATCAGAATTAAGAAAGTTGCGTAAAGAAAAAGGGAGCAGTTTAAAACAGCTCCTTCATAATTTATGTGGTTACATTCAAAAGCATAAACAATATTTTTATAACGCATACCATTTGAGTGAAAAAGATTGTATGTGTGAAAAAATGAGAGAACATTTTTTTCAGTATATTCGATCTTATGCTCATAAAAGAGGCAGTTTTTCCGAACTTATTGTTAAACAGCTAGCCAATATACTATATGACCGAATTTGTTTTTGGATTAGTCATGAATGTAATGAGGACTTTAGCTGTTTATTAGAAGACTTAGTAATAATTATTGAATTAATAGATTTTCAAAATCAGCTTTGTTCTTCCCAACATCAAGTTTTCGATTTTTCGCACTATTATTTGAAATTTGATTAAGAAGGAGCACTAATCCTGTTTTGAAAATTAAAAGTGGGTAAAAGTAAAGGCTTAGTATGCCATTGGGTAAATAATAAGCTAATCAAAATAATAAAGGGCACATCTTCTGGACGTGATATATCACAAGTCCAAGTGAGACCTGTATCGGTGACTAGTGAATAAACATTAGCCACTTTTTTTATTCCAGAATAGAAACTGTATCGTCCTTGTTTTAGACTTCCTTCAACCCAATAATTTAGTCGAGTAATATAAAATAGATTAGTAAAGCGACTATTTAATTTTTTGACTTTAACTAATGAGTGATTAACTACGTCTACGCTATAACTAGCTAGAATATGGTTAGAATCTAAGTAGAGGCGTCCAATTTCGTTATGATTAATGTCAGTTAAGATAATTGGTTGATTAAATTCATTTAAATTACCCTTTAAGATATAAACAATTTCTCCCTGTCGATTTTTTACTGGAATTTGACCACAAGTTTGTCCTTGCGTAAGCTGCACAGTATAACGCATAATTTCATCTGCCCTTTAAGAAAAATTATGTTTATTTACAGAAGTGTCGAATAGCATAGGCAACACCGTTTTCATTATTATTTTTAGTAATGAAGTTAGCGATTTCTTTAATCGCTGGAGCTGCATTTTCCATTGCAACGCCTACACCAGCCATTCTAATCATTGATTCATCGTTAAGATTATCACCGATTGCCATTACTTCATCTGGCTTATAACCTTGCAATTTTGCATAGTCCATTAAAGCAATACCCTTTTGAGCTTTAATATTATTAATTTCGATATTAGTTGAAGAACTTGCAGTAACAATTAAGTTGCCCATTTTTTTAATTTCTTCGCAAATATGTTCAAATACTTTGGGACCATCTGGATGGAAAGCAACGAATTTCATTGCTTCAAATGATGGCTTTTCAAGCAAAGTTTTAAAATCGGGAACATATTTAATTTTCATTATTTCATCAGAACCAGCAGTAAAAGAAACGGCTTTTTTGAAGGTTAGTTTTTTATTGAGGTTAACTAGAAGATCAGAAAAATTAGCAATTCTTCTTAAGCGAGAATCAGAATAAACATTATCAGCAGCCACAATTTCAAAGTAAAAACCAGATTTTTTAAGTAATTGGTTAATCTTAATACTTTGTTCTTTGGGAATAGGTTCATCTACGATTAATTTACCAGCAGTATTGAAAACCATGGCACCATTTAAATTAATAAAACCAGTATGAAGGCCGGCTTTAGCTAGAATTCCTTGAGATTCAGAAGGAGCTCTTCCTGTAGCTACTAAAAATTCAACACCCTTTGCTTGAACTTCTTTAATAGCAGCAATATTTTCAGATGAAATTTGCATTTTTTTGTTTAATAATGTGCCGTCCATATCACTTGCAATGAGTTTAATCATTTTAAGTCCTCCAATCTTTTATCTATATGATATCATGAACTTGGATTTCTTAGAGGTATAAGAGGATAGAATAAATATGAAAAAATTAATTGGCAACGATTGGGATGAAATTTTGGCTCCAGCTTTTGAAAGCCAGCAATATCATCAATTACATGATTTTTTAAAAGAAGAATATCAAACAAAGCAGATTTTCCCAGATATGTATCATATTTTTACTGCTTTTAAACTAACACCTTTTGCGGACACTAAAGTTGTGATTTTGGGTCAAGATCCATATCATAATCCGGGCCAGGCCACGGGGATGAGTTTCAGTGTAAATCCTGGAGTATCCCTTCCTCCATCATTAAAAAATATCTATAAGGAATTGTATGATGACGTTGGTGCAATTCCCGTAAATCACGGATATTTAAAGAAATGGGCTGATCAGGGAGTATTGCTTTTGAATGCGGTCTTGACAGTACCATATGGTAATGCAAATGGACATCAGGGAAAAGGTTGGGAGACTATTACAGATGCGGCTATTAAAGCCTTGAGTGATCGAGGAAAAGTAGTGTTTATTTTATGGGGAAGATTTGCCCAAAACAAAATACCTTTAATTGATCAAGAAAAAAATGTAATTATTAAATCCCCACATCCAAGTCCTTTTTCAGCAGATCGAGGTTTTTTTGGATCCCGTCCATTTTCTAGATGTAATGATGCCTTGATTAAGTTTGGTGAAAGTCCAATTGATTGGCAACTACCACAAGAAGTTAGTCAATCTGATCTAGCATAGTTTTTATTTTGAGAAAAAGATCTAGAATTGTAAAATATTATCTATAAATAAAAAAGGAAGGCTCAATTGAAATGAAAGTATTTGACTCACTTAAGAAAAAAGCAAAAGAATCGAAGAAAGTAATTGTTTTCCCAGAAGGAAATGATGAACGGATAATTAGAGCTGCGGTCCGTCTTGATAAAGAAAATATTGTTGAGCCAATTTTATTAGGAAAGCCCGACGAAGTAATTGAAACTGCTGAAAGGTTAAGTACTGATTTAGGATCAATTGAAATTATTAATCCAACAGTTTATCCAGATTTTGAAAAAATGTGTCAAGATTTTGTTGAATTGAGAAAAGGAAAGAATACTTTAGCAGAAGCAAAAGAAATTTTACAAGATGTTTCTTACTTTGGCACAATGCTAGTATATGAAGGAAAAGCTGATGGAATGGTTTCAGGAGCAACTCATTCAACAGCGAATACTGTTCGGCCTGCTCTTCAAATTATTAAGACTAAAAAGGGAATGGGTCGCGTCTCAGGTGCAATGATTATGGAGCGCGGAGATGAAAAGTATATTTTTGCTGACTGTGCCATTAACATTGATCCAGATAGTGAAACTTTAGCTGAAATTGCTTACCAGTCTAGCAAAACTGCAGAGATGATTGGTCTTGATCCTAAAATTGCAATGCTTAGTTTTTCAACTAAGGGTTCAGCACAAGGGCCAATGGTAACAAAAGTTCAAGAAGCAAATGACTTAGTACATAAAAAGTATCCTGAATTAATTTGCGATGGTGAACTGCAATTTGATGCTGCAATTGTTCCACGCGTTGGTGAAGCAAAAGCACCAGGCTCTGCCGTTGCTGGTCATGCAAATGTCTTTATTTTTCCAGAATTACAATCTGGTAATATCTCCTATAAGGTAGCAGAACGATTAGGTGGCTTTAGTGCAATTGGGCCTGTATTACAAGGGCTAGCTGCACCAATTAATGATTTATCTCGTGGATGCAAGACAGAGGATGTATATTTGTTAGCTATTTTGACTGCTGCACAAGCTAATATGGAGAAATAACATGGAATCATTAGAGATAAATTCTGATGAACAAATGCAAAAACTGGGTAAAGCAATTGGCGAAACTAGTCAAGGTCATGATCTTTTATTATTAAGTGGAGATTTAGGTGCAGGAAAAACAACTTTAACTAAAGGAATTGCAAGGGTTCTTGGAATAAGACGTCCAGTAAAAAGTCCGACTTTTACAATTGTAAGAGAGTATCGCGAAGGAAAAATGCCGCTTTTTCACATGGACATGTATCGATTAGAAGATGGAGACTTATCAAGTATTGATATGCCTGCATATTTGGCTGAAGATGGTTTAGTAGTAATTGAATGGCCACAATTCATTATTGATGATCTTCCAAAAGATTATCTTGAATTATCGATTAAGCGCCTAGATGATTCCTGGGATTCAACAAAAAGAATAGTTGAATTTAAACCAGTTGGAGAGAGAAATATGACTTGGTTGTCAGAGATAAAAAAATATTTTGAATAATAAAAATGGTTAAGCTTAAATTCGCTTAACCATTTTCTTAATTGGAGCATCTCCAACACATTTATTTTCTTCAATTAAGATTTCTGCACATGCTTCACTATCGCTTAATGCATTATGATGATGCCAAAGATTAATATTTAAAGCTTCTGAAACTGTATCCAATTTATGATTAGGTAGATCAGGTTCAAAAGCTTTACTAGTTGCTAAAGTATCAATTGCAAGGTAATGGGGAGCAGGAATATTGTAGCGTGCTAGTGATTTTTCCATTACTCGGCAATCAAAGCGAGCGTTATGAGCAGCAACTAGCATCCCCGGTTGATATAGTTTCTTGATTTTTGGCCACACCTCAGCCATTGTAGGTGCATTTTTTACGTCTTCAGCGGTAATGCTATGGATTCTTATATTGCGACCATCAAAAGGCATTTGTGGGTTAATGACTGTATAAAAGCGATCAACAATTTCATTATTCCGAACCATAACAAGAGCGAGAGAACATGCACTTTCTGGGCGATTATTCGCCGTTTCAAAGTCCATTGCAGTAAAGTTCATCTTTATCCTCGAATTTTTATTATTTTTCTTTTTAGTATAACACTTAAGGTAGAAAACTAGCTATTTAATGCGGTATGATTAAAGGGATGATTTATTTAAGGAAAAGAGAGATAAAAAATGCAACTGATGGATTTAAAGCAACAAGGAATTGACATTCAAGAAAATATTCCATTAAGCCGTTTTACTTTTACTAAGACTGGTGGACCGGCGCAATATCTAGCTTTTCCTAAGAATTTAAAGGAATTAGAGCTATTAGTAAATACAGTTAAAAGTAATGATATTCCATTAACTGTTATTGGAAATGCATCTAATTTAATTATTAGAGATGGTGGTATTACCGGCTTAGTTCTAATTTTGACTAAAATGAATGAAATTACGGCAAACAAGGAAAATGCAACTGTTACTGCAGATGCGGGTGCTCGAATTATTGATACATCTGAGGCAGCCTGTGAAGCAGGTCTTAGTGGATTAGAATTTGCAGCGGGTATTCCTGGTAGTGTCGGTGGTGCAGTATTTATGAATGCTGGCGCTTATGGTGGGGAAACTGAATTTGTTATTAAGTCAGTTTGTGTTTTAACTAGAGAAGGCGAATTTAAGACCTATACTCATGATGAGATGGAATTTGGATATCGTCATTCTTTAGTTCAAGAAACTGGAGACATCGTTGTAAGTGCTACTTTTGGTCTTGAGGTTGGCGATAAATGGGCTGTTAAAGCAAAAATGGAGTACTTTAATGGCTTACGTAGAGCAAAACAACCACTTGAATATCCATCTTGTGGTAGTGTATTTAAACGTCCAGCTGGCCACTTTGTGGGACCAATGATTATTAAAGCAGGGCTTCAAGGTAAAAGAATTGGCGGCGCTGAAGACTCAATGAAACATGCAGGTTTTATTGTTAATGTGGGCGGTGCTACAGCTACTGATTACCTAGATTTAATTCATTTGATTCAAAAAACAATCAAAAAAGATTTTGATGTTGATTTACAAACTGAAGTAAGAATTATTGGAAAAGAGAAAGATTAGGAAAGAGCTACAAGTAACGGCTTGTAGCTTTTTTGATGAGATGGTGAAAAAAGTTGAGCGATATTATTAAGTTAAATCATGTACGCAAAGAATATGATGATGGTTTTGTAGCGTTAAAGGATATTAATTTAACAATTGAATCTGGAAAATTTTATTCATTACTGGGACCATCAGGATCAGGAAAAACGACTATTTTGAGAATAATTGCCGGATTTAGTGAACCTACGAGCGGAAAAGTCTTTTTTGACGGAGATGATATTACTAACCTTGATTCATCTAAGCGAAAAATTAATACTGTTTTTCAAAATTATGCTTTATTTCCACATATGAATGTCTTTGAAAATGTGGCTTTTGGCTTACAAATTAAGAAAAAAGATAAGCAAGAAATAAAAATGGCAGTTAAAGAAGCTCTCCACATGGTTCAATTAGACGGATTCGCAAATAGAGAAATTTCTGAATTAAGTGGTGGACAACAGCAACGAGTAGCTATTGCACGAGCAATAGTAAACCAACCAAAAGTTTTGCTTTTAGATGAGTCTTTGTCTGCTCTTGATAAACGCTTGAGAAAGGATATGCAGTTTGAGCTGCGTGAGATTCAAAAAAAGTTGGGTATTACATTTATTTTTGTTACTCACGATCAAGAAGAAGCTTTGGCAATGAGTGATGAGATTTTTGTATTAAACGAAGGTAAGATTCAACAAAGCGGAAGTCCGGTCGATATTTATGATGAGCCAGTTAATGATTTTGTAGCTCGTTTTATTGGTGATTCTAATATCTTAAGTGGTCGAATGATTAAAGATTACGAAGTAGAATTTGGAAATCATCGTTTTGAATGTGCTGATGCTGGAATAAAACCTGGTGAAAAAGTAGAAGTTGTTTTAAGACCAGAAGATTTGGATATTACTGATATTGAACATGGAAAATTACGAGTTATGGTTGAAAGCCAATTGTTTTTAGGTGATCACTTTGAGATTAAAGCTATTGATAGTGATGAGAATGAGTGGTTAATTCATTCTACTAATCCAACTAAGATTGGCAAGGAAGTTGGAGTGTATTTCGATCCGGAAGATATTCACGTAATGCGTTTTGGTGAAAGTGAAGCTGAATTTGATAAACGATTAGAGGCATATGAAGGAGAGGAGTAAGATATGAAAAAAAGTAAATTATTTTTTCTCATTCCTTATGTTCTGTGGCTTAGCTTATTTGTTATCGCCCCGATTATTTTGATCACAATTAATGCATTTAAGGGAGAGGATGGCTTTACCTTAAAGAATTTTCAGCAATTTTTTGTTAATGGTACTTTTTTAAGAATGACCCTAAATTCATTTTGGTATGCATTCTTAATTACCTTAATTACGCTGCTAATCTCTTATCCAATTGCCTATATTTTAAGCCAAATGAAAAATCAACAATTTTGGTTACTTTTGATTATTTTACCAACATGGATTAATTTGCTGTTAAAGGCATATGCATTTATAGGAATTTTTAGCAAACATGGCTTGTTAAATAATTTCTTGAAGCTTTTTGGGATTGCTCCAGCTAATATTTTATTTACAGATTTTGCTTTTATTTTTGTTGCAGCTTATATCGAAATTCCATTTATGATTTTGCCAATTTATAATGCAATTTGTGATATTAATCCCGCTGTAATTCAAGCGGCTTACGATTTGGGTGCAAGTAAATGGCAAACATTTATTAAGGTTTTATGGCCACTTTCAAAATCTGGGGTTGAATCTGGAATACAAGCTGTATTTATTCCCTCATTATCTTTATTTATGTTGACAAGATTAATTGGAGGTAATCGAGTAATTACTCTTGGTACAGCTATTGAAGAGTACTTTATGACAACAATGAATTGGTCAATGGGATCAACGATTGGGGTTGTTTTAATAGTATTAATGGTAATAGTGATGCTATTTACCTCATCTGATCATCATAAAAAGAAGGAGATAAAACTATGAAAAGAATAAAATGGTCTCGAATTTATTTTGGTTTTATCTTAGTTTTAATGTATTTACCAATTTTTTATCTGATATATTATTCCTTTTCAAGTGGTCATAATATGGATCATTTTGAAAAATTTACTTTTAGCCATTATCAAGATCTTTTTAATGACAATCGCCTATTAGCAATCTTTTTGGAAACAATTTTGCTAGCTCTTTTATCAAGTCTGATTGCTACAATAATTGGAACATTTGGTGCGATTGCAATTAGTCAGACCAAAAATAAAAAAGGACGTAAAACTTTATTAGCCTTAAATAATGTTTTGATGGTATCGCCAGATGTAATTATTGGAGCGAGTTTTTTAATCTTCTTTACTTTTTTAGGAATTGGTTTAGGTTTTGGATCTGTTTTATTAAGTCATATTGCTTTTTCAATTCCAATTGTCGTATTAATGGTATTACCTCGTTTAAAAGAATTTGATTATTCTTTAGTAGATGCTGCCCGAGATTTAGGTGCATCCACTTGGCAAGTTTATAGTAAGGTAATGATTCCGGCTATTACACCCGGGATTTTAGCTGGCTTTTTTATGGCTTTGACTTATTCTTTAGATGATTTTGCAGTTACTTTTTTTGTGACGGGAAATGGTTTTTCAACTTTATCTGTAGAAATCTATTCACGTGCACGTCAAGGTATTAATTTGGAAATCAATGCTCTAAGTACAATAATGTTTATTTTTGTGATGATTTTAGTATTAATTTATTATGTGATTACTAATCATAAGACCCATATTGGTAAGGGACGTGCACAATGAAAAAACTATTAATTGGAATTACGGCTATTTTGTTAGTTTGTCTAGGATTAGAAGTTGGTGCAAAAAAGTTAAATGATAATGGCATCAGTTCTAATAATAAAAACTTAATTATCTATAATTGGGGCGACTATATTGATCCTAAATTAATCAAAAAATTTGAAAAACAAACAGGATATCATGTGATTTATGAAACCTTTGATTCAAATGAAGCTATGTATACCAAAATAAAACAAGGTGGAACAGCGTATGATATCTGTGTGCCCTCCGATTATATGATTTCAAAAATGAGAAAAGCTAATTTGCTTGATGAAATTGATACGAAAAAAATACCAAACTATAAAAATATTGGAAGTGAATTTTTACATCATTCATTTGATCCAAAAAACACCTATTCTGTTCCGTATTTTTGGGGAACTTTAGGAATTGTATATAATGATAAATTTGTAAAGCCTGGTCAAATCAAGCACTGGAATGATTTGTGGTCAAAAGATTATCGTCATAATATTTTATTAGTTGATTCGGCTAGAGATATTATGGGACTTTCTTTAGCTTCTATGGGAAAGTCGTTAAATACAACTAATACTTTAGATCTTAAGCTCGCAAAAACAAAGTTAGATGGCCTAGGACCAAATGTAAAAGCAATTATTTCTGATGAATTAAAAATGTACATGATACAAAATGAAGCAGCTGTTGGGGTAACTTGGTCAGGCGAAGCACGTACCATGTTAAACGATAATAAACATTTACATTATGTTGTTCCTCCTGAAGGATCAAATTTATGGTTCGACAATTTTGTTATTCCTCGTACTGTAAAAAATAAGGCTGGAGCATATGCTTTTATTAATTTTATGCTTGATCCTAAGAATGCTGCCCAAAATGCGGAATATATCGGTTATGCAACTCCAAATGTAAAAGCTCAAAAGTTACTACCTAAAGAAATAAGAAATGATAAACAATTTTATCCAAGCGAACAGGCTATGAAAAATTTAGAAGTTTATCGAGATCTGGGCCCGAAGAAAATTCAAGAATATAATGATCTCTTTCTTGAATTTAAAATGTATGGTCGGTAAATCAAGAAGTTCGATATAATTATTTTTTAGGAGGGTGCTATGAAGTTTAATATTGAACAGATATTTACCTGGCAGAATCTGATGAATATTATTGATATTTTAATTGTCTGGTATATCATTTATCGCTTAATTATGTTGGTTAGGGGAACGAAAGCCGTTCAGCTAGTTAAGGGAATATCATTAATTATTTTAGTTAGAATTGTTGCTGGCTTATTACATCTACATACGTTAACGTATTTTGTTGATCAAATTCTTTCTTGGTCTGTAATTGGAATAATTGTTATTTTCCAACCTGAAATTAGGCGTGGACTTGAGCATTTGGGCCGTTCACCTATTTTTGGCGGAACAACAATGACTGAAAAGCAAGCTGCTGAAAAAATGATTGGAGAATTGGATAAAGCAATCCAATATATGTCTAAAAGAAGAATTGGTGCTTTGATTACAATTCAACAAAATACTGGTCTAGAAGATTATATTGAAACTGGTATTCCAGTAGATGCGGATATTACTGGGGAGTTATTAATTAATATTTTTATTCCTAATACCCCATTACATGATGGAGCTGTTATTATTCGTAATAATCGGATTGCAGTTGCTGCCGCTTACTTACCACTTTCTGATAATAGTATGATTCCTAAAAAACTTGGAACTCGTCACCGTGCTGCCGTTGGTATTTCAGAAGTTACAGATGCTATTACAATTGTTGTATCTGAAGAAACTGGTGGGGTAACAATTACTCGCAATAGTCAGTTTATGCTTGATTTAACTAGAGAAGAGTATTTGAAATATTTAAATGCTCAATTAGTTCCGAAGGAAAAAGAAGACGAAAATCCAAGATGGTATCAACGAATTGTAAATCATATCTGGAACTGGGGGTCAAATAAAAAATGAAAAAATTTTTTGATAAACCTTGGTTCTATCGAATTGTTGCGTTGATTTTGGCAATTTTGCTTGCTGTATATGTTTCATCTAATCAGCAAGGTTATGTAACTCAAGGACGACGCGAAGATACCTTAAAAACTGCTACTAAAACGCAGGTGATTAAAGCACCTTTACAGGTGTCCATTAATACAGATAAATACTATGTAACTGGATATCCTGAAAAAATAAATTTAACTTTAGAAGGATCAAATGCATTAGTTACATCTACTATTAATACGCAAAATTTTCGGGTCTATATTGATCTAAGTCATTTAAAAACGGGAGAACATATTGTACCAATTAAGGTAAATGGGTTGAGCAATCAATTGACTTATAGCATTAGTCCTAGTAAAGTGCATGTGAACATTCAAAAAAGAAAATCTCGTACTCTTCCTGTACAAATAGAGTATAATAAGAGTGCTGTATCTCATGGGTATAACTTAGGAACTGCTAAAAGTGAACCAGAAGTGGTTAATATTACTGGAGCAAAAAGTGAGGTTAACCAGGTAGACCGTGTAGTGGCTCGAGCAAGTTTACCTAAAGGGATAGACAGCACTTTTGAGCGCGAGGAAATGTTGATAGCACTTGATAAAGAGGGACATCAACTTAATGTTGCTATTGATCCAGCGACAGCGCATATTATTATCCCAATTAATTTATCGAAGAAAAAGGTCAAGGTAAATGTGACTTCGAAAAATGAATCATCGACTCATGTTTATTCTTTGACTGCACAAAAAGAGACAGTTGAGATATACGGTGATGATAATACGCTTAAAAAGATAACATCGATACCTTTAAAGGTTGATTTAAGTGGTGTAAATCATGACATTACAAAAAATGTTGCAGTTAAATTACCAAAGGGCGTAGTTAAGGTTTCACCATCAGTAATACCAGTTCACATCAAAGTTACTGATACTACTGCTAAAAAGGAATAAAACAAGGAAAGGTTGTTAAAAATTATGCTTAAATATTTTGGAACAGATGGTGTACGGGGGGTTGCTAATGCTGGTTTGACTCCAGAAATGGCTTTTAAATTAGGTCGTGATGGAGGTTATGTTCTTACCAAGGATAAGAAAGATGGAGAAAGAGCTAAGGTATTAGTTTCTCGTGATACACGTATTTCTGGTCAAATGTTAGAGTATGCATTGATTTCTGGGTTACTTTCCGTTGGAATTGAAGTTTTAGAAGTTGGTGTAATTACTACTCCTGGTCTTTCTTACTTGGTGCGTGCACAAGATGCAGATGCCGGTGTTCAAATCTCTGCTTCCCATAATCCAGTTGAAGATAATGGAATTAAGTTTTTTGGTAGCGATGGTTTGAAACTATCCGATGCTAAAGAAGAAGAAATTGAAAAATTGATCGACGCTCCTGAAGATAAACTTCCTCGCCCATCTGCAGAAGGCTTGGGTACTGTGACAAATTATCATGAAGGTGCTTCAAAGTACTTACAATTTATTGAAAATACTTTACCTGAAGAATTAAGTGGTATAAAAGTAGTTATTGATGGTGCTAATGGTGCAGCAAGTGCATTGATTTCAAGATTATTTGCTGATATGGGGGTTGACTTTACTACTATTGCAACTCATCCAGACGGGTTAAACATTAATGATCATGTAGGTGCAACTCATACTAAGAAATTACAAGAAGAAGTTGTAAAACAAGGTGCTCAATTAGGTTTAGCATTTGATGGGGATGCTGATCGTTGTATCGCTGTTGATGAAAAGGGTAATGAAGTTGATGGTGACCACATTATGTACGTCATTGGCTCATATCTTGCTGATCATGGACGGTTAAAGAAGGATACCATCGTTACAACTGTAATGAGTAATCTCGGGTTTACTAAGGCTTTAGAGAGACGTGGTCTTAAGAACGTTAGAACTCAAGTTGGTGACCGTTATGTTTCAGAAGAAATGAGAGCTAATGGTTACAATCTTGGTGGTGAACAATCTGGACACGTTATTATCAGTGATTACCATAACACTGGTGACGGAATGCTTACTGGTTTACATTTACTATACGTAATGAAGGATACTGGTAAGTCATTGAGCGAATTATTAAGTGACTTTAAGGAATACCCACAACGTTTAATCAATGTTCCAGTTAAAAATAAAAAGGATTGGAAAGAACATAAGCGTATTACTGAAGCCATTAATAAGGTTGAAGAAGAATTAAGTGATGAAGGACGTATTTTTGTTCGTCCATCTGGAACACAAAGTTTACTTAGAGTTATGACTGAAGCTCCAACTCAAGAATTAGCTGATAAATATTGTGAAGAAGTAGCTAAAGTTGTTGAAGAAGAAATGGGCTCAAATAAATAAGTTCATATTCCATTAAAATGAATAGGTGATGGCGTTCACCAACTTAACTGATTAATAATCTGACGACGCCTACTTTCTTAATTTCGTAAGGGAGTAATGTCGTCTTTTTTTATGTGTTTTTTGTATAATAGAAAGGAAAGTAAACGATTACATAGGAGAAGAACCAATGAATATAAAATTAATTGCCGTTGATCTTGATGGAACTTTATTAAATGATAAACAAGAAGTAAGTACTAAAACAAAGGAAGCACTTCAAAGGGCTTCAAAAATGGGAATCAAGATCGTCCCATGTTCCGGGAGACCATTTCCTGGGATTAAGGAATATTTAGATGAATTAGATTTGAAAGATCCTAATCAGTATGTGGTTGCATTTAATGGAGCTCTGGTATTAAATTCTGAGGGTAGGCCAATAGTTGAAGAGTTACTTGATTATAATGATTTCATATTTTTTGAAAAAATTGCGCAGCAGCTGAAAGCTAATTTTCATATTGAAGTTAGAGATAAGTTTATCACTATTGATCATTTTATTAATTATTATTTGTCACGTGAAAGTTGGTTAACAAGAATGCCGATTAAAGTATGTGATTTAGGTGATATTGAAGAAGATATTAAATTTACGAAAGCTATGTTTTCAGGATCAGCTGCTGAAATGAGAAAAATATATCGAAAATTACCTAAAGAAGTAATTGAAAAGTACAACGTGTCAACGTCGGATGAGACATTAATTGAAATAAATTCGAAAAAAGCTTCAAAAGGAAATGCTTTAAGAGAATTAGCTAAGAAACTTAATATCAAAGAAGACGAAGTGATGATTTTTGGAGATCAAAAAAATGATATTTCAATGTTTGATATTGCTGGTTTCTATAAAGTTGCAATGGGAAATGCGGTATCTGAAATAAAGGAACGCGCAAATTATGTTACGAAAACAAATAACGAAGATGGGATTGCATATGCATTAAGAAGGTTGGTATTTGATGAATAAAAAGATAGAAAATTATTTAAGTGTAGGAGTATTTGCTTTTTTTGGAGGTGCATTAAGAGCATATTTAAATTTAGTTTGGTCTCAGTCGGGGACATTTATTGCTAACATTCTCGGCTGTTTTTTATTGGCATTTTTGACCTATTTCTTTATTGAATTTAGAGAAGGTCGTGACTGGCTAGTCACGGGATTAAGTACTGGTTTTGTTGGTGCTTTTACGACATTTTCTAGTTTTCATTTAGATACTTTAAAGCAATTAGAAAATGGTATGCATAGTCAAGCAATCTTGTATTTTTTTAGTTCAATATTTATTGGTTTTTTATGTGCTTATTTAGGAATGATAATCGGTAAAGTACTAGGTAGAAAGTTGGCAATAAAAGCATGATTACAACAGTTGTAGTAGCAGGTTTTGGCGCTATTTGGGGTGCACTTTTGAGATATGGAATTACTAATTATGGCAAAAAACATTGGGAACGGGATTTCCCTTATGCAACTCTGCTAATAAATTTAACCGGTGCCTTTTTATTAGGAGTAGTGTTTGCATGTAAGTTATCTCCATTTATTTATGCCTTAGTTGGGACCGGAGTTTTAGGTGGATATACTACTTTTTCGACATTAAATGTTGAACTTCTGTCTCATTGGCAAGACCATAACTATGGTACTTTTATTCTTTACGCCTTACTTTCTTATGGTGGAGGATTATTTTTAGTATTTATCGGATATAAAGTTGGTATGCTAATCTAATTTTTAGAAAAAAGAATGCTGGTAGTTTTTGTTTACCAGCATTCTTTTTTGTTTGTTAATTATTTAATTTGGATTTTTAATTGAAACTTTTCCCATATCACTTTCAATATTTAGAGAATTATTTGAGTCTTCAGCACCCACATAGCCTTTGACCTTATCGTAGTCGTCGCTACTGTAAATAATTGAGTTGAGAGGAAGATCAGTTAAACCGATTTTCTTGGTATCAACGTTAAACGTAAAGGATATGGTATCTGGAATATGGATATGAATATTTCCTATCTTGCTTTGAATAGATAGATTAAATTGGTTGCTTTTATCAAGCGACAAATTTATTTTACCGGTATTAGCTTTAACATTACCTTTAGCTTCAATATTATTTAAAGTTATGTTGCCTGAATCAGTTAAGATCTCAATATTTTGACTTTTTAGTTGATTGACTGTAATTTTTCCAGTTTTAGTATCAATAAAAAAGCTCTTACTTGAAATATTTTCTAAATCCATATTGCCACTAGTAGTGTGGTAAGAGATTTCTTCTTTGGCATTAACATTATCAGCTGTAAGCATCCCTGAATGAGCATTAATATGAAATACATTAGCCGATGTTGCAGATACAGCAATATCGCCTGATTTTAGATCCGCTTGAACTCTTTTGAGAGTGGAATGTGCTAATAGTAAATCACCCGAAACAGCAGTAATATCAATCATACAGTAACTGGGAATTTTATTGATATAAACATCTCCGCTTTGACTTCGAATAGTTAAAAATCCAGTGAATTCTTTGGGTAAGAATAGTAAAGTTTTATTTTTAAAAATACCTACTAATTTACGCGGACCTTGAGTGATTTTGAGAACATTTCCGATTTTTTCAACAGTTGAATGGAGATTCTCGATATCACGTGACATAAAGTCGTGCACGATTAAATTTGGTGAATCAGTTGGTAGAACGAGTATATCACCTAGACGATAGTTTAAATGTATTTCGTCAATTTGATTTAATTTAAGTTTTAGTTCATTAACTAATTTTGAGTCGAAAATTTTAGCAAAAAAGTCATTATATTTGCTGTAGTCTGTTGCTTCTAAGCTTTTTAGTTGTGAAAGTAGCGTATCAAGGTCAGTTAAATTCAATAGAGCTTTTTGCTCTGCTTCAATTTGACTTGCTCCATGTTGAAGTTCTTTTTTTATTAAGTTATTGATTTTCTTACTGAGAGTTGTTTGTAAAGGTTTATTTTCCTTTATATGAGGAAATTTATTGAAAAATTTTTTTAGTTTTTCATCAATCATATTGAACTCCTTTAATTTTTGTTACACTTTTATTATATAGCACTAAAAAAGCTGTATGTATGTTTTTTATGAGTATTAAAATATAGACTAAATTTTTATTAGGAGAAAAAACTTGAAATTTATAAAATGGATTTGGAGATTAGTAGTTAGTGGCTTGATTTTTATCTCCTTGAGCTTGACTTTAACGAGTCCAGTTCAATTAAAAGTAGACAGTACTGCTGGCTTAGTAAAGAGTTCAATTAATAAAGTAGTTGATCAATCGAATAATAGTGATTTACAGATGGGAGTAAGTTTTTTACAAGATTCTGGAATAGAAGATACACTCTTATCGCAATTACCTAAAAATATTAAGTTACAAACGTCATATCAAGGCTTAAATAAATTAAGTACGAATTATTTAGCTAATGATAAATTAACAGCTGCTGATTTACAGTTGAATAATGATACACAGCAGGAACAGGTTTTTAATCAAGTGATTTTACAATTAGTAAATGAACAATTAAGACAAAATTCGTCTGATGTAAAACAAGCCGCTCAAATTTATCATTTAATATATTTCTTACTCATCGGCTTTTATATTTTGGCAATAGCATTAGTTTTATTTGGTAAGAAAATTGCAATTATTCCTCTTATTCTTGCTGCGGTTGGATCATATGGAGTTTTATCATATGCTGCTGGTGTAGCTGCTAGCTCACTTCAACAAAGTGTTTATAGCGGAATTAATGTGAGCTTAAGTAGTGGTTTGAGTCAGGCCTTAATTACAGCGATAATTGCAGCGATTGGTTGCCTATTTATTAAGATTAAGAAAGATAGGGAGTAAAAATGCTTTTTAAGACAAGCGATAATGTGAAAATTAGTTATGAAATAGTAGGAAAAGGAAAACCAATTGTTTTGGTTAACGGCTTTGGCGCTTACCAAGAAATTTGGTCAGCTCAAGTACCTTTTCTAAATAAATTAGGATATCAAGTTATAACTTATGATCATAGAAATATGGGTAAAAGCCAACGAACCGAAAAGGGACATAATATAGAACGGTTAACGCAAGATTTATTTGAGTTGGTATCATTTTTGCAGATAAAAAAAGCTATTTTTATGGGACATTCAATGGGTGCATCGATTATCTTTTGCTTGATGAAACATTATCATGATTTAATTAAACAAGCTTTAATAATTGATCAATCTCCAAAGATGTTAAATGATAACGAATGGCAGTATGGATTTATGGATTATACAAGAAAAAATTATCTAGAAAAATGTCAAGAAAGACCGAGTGTTCATGAAACATATGCTGGTTTAGATGATGATGTTTATGCTAAGTTAATGCAGGCTAAACAGGATAATCCATTTAATAGAAAAGATAATGTAGATTTACTTGAAAATCATATGTCACTTGATTGGCGTGCGGTCTTAGAAAATACTGAAATTCAGACTACTTTTTTCGTTGCTAAGGAAAGTCCATATTATCGAGAAGGTTATGAGAAATGGTTAAAACAAAGAAATATGAAAATAGATAGTTTGATTATGTCGCCAAGTGGTCACGTGATCATGGCAGAAATTCCTAAACAATTTAATAATAAATTGGGAGCTATTTTATAGTAAGAAAAAAGAGGGGTACCCCTCTTTTTTGAATTATTTCAATTTTTTATTAATATTAGCAAGATTTTGATAATTTTCTGTCATCCATTCTATATAAGTTGTATCATTTGGAATAGTTTCACGAACTTGCAGAATTGGGATGTTCTTTGCTTTGGCTCGTTTTACAAAGTTATTTACTGTTGAACTATTTACTTGAGAATTTTTGACAAAGAAAGAAATTCCTCGTTTATCGATAGTTTGGTTCATTTGATGAACAATTTTAGCACTTGGATCGGTTTCATTTTCAATAGCTTCTTCAAATGCCTTGTCTCCAATCTTGAAGTGAGTAGCTTTTAAAGCATAATCAAAAATAGGCTCACTGACATAAACTGGCTTTTGTTTAGCCCCATCAACTGAAGCAGCTATCCTTTTGATCTTATTAATTTTTGCTAGATATTTAGCACCGTTTTCTTTATAGTAGGCCGCATGTTTCTTATCTATTTTGGCTAGACGTTTTACTAAATAATTAACATATTTAGTAGGCATATTTAAATCAAACCAAATATGAGGATTAGCACCATTTTTAAGTTTCATAAGGTCTTCACCAACTAAAACGGCAGATTTATTGTTTGATTTAGCTAATTTTGGTAACCAAGAATCATATCCTAAACCATTAGCAATAATAATTTTGGCATCTTGAACTTTTTTGGCATCAGCTGTAGTTGGCTCAAAATCGTGAGGATCTGTAGAGCTATTAGTAATGATTGCACTTGCTTTGCCATACTTTCCTAAGACATTTTGTGCAATATTTGCGTAAACGTTAGTACTTGTTACAATTGAAATTTTATTAGATGATGAATTATCTTTTTTCGAACAGCCTGTCAGGATTAAAATAAGTACAAATGCTGTCAAAAAAATTGTTAGTATTTTTCGGTAATATTTTTTCATTAATACATTTATCCTTTCAAATTATAAGATTTATCCTTTAATTCAATATAAATCATACCAGAATATGTTAGAATTTTTTATTTGTCAATTATTTTGTATTAATATTCTTGTGTTATAGTAGAAAGAAATTACAGAATTAAGGTAAGAAACAATGAAAGCTACAATATATATCACTGGTAGTATTGCTGCCTATAAAGCAATTAGTGTAGTGCGCGATTTTCAAAAAGCGGGTCATGAAGTAAGAGTAGTAATGACTAAGGAAGCAGTTCATTTGACCAGTACTCAAACTTTAGCTGCTTTAACTAAATATCCAGTCTTAACCGACCTATGGGAAGAAGAGGTAGCTAATAAGATTCCGCACATTGAATTGGCTGATTGGACTGAGATTGCTGTTGTAGTTCCAGCAACTGCAAATTTTATTGCCAAAATCGCAAATGGCTTAGCCGATGATGCGGCAAGTACAACTTTTCTAGCTACAGTTGCACCTAAATATGTAGTACCAGCGATGAATAATCATATGTGGAGTAATGCTGCTTTTCAAAGAAATTTATCTTTTTTAAGACAAGATGGTATTCAAATAATGGATCCAACTATTGGGCGCTTAGCTGAAGGATATAGTGGCAAAGGTAGAATGCCTGAACCTATTGATATTATGGCATGGATAGATTCGTCCTTAAAAGCAAAAGAAAGATTATCAGGTAAAAAGCTTGTAATTACTGCGGGTGGTACAGTTTCTCCACTTGATCCAGTTCGTTATCTCGGTAATCGTTCTAGTGGTAAGATGGGCATTGCACTTACTAAAGCTGCTCTTAATGCAGGTGCAGATGTGACTTTAATTTCAGGTCATATTTCTGTTCCTTTACCAAAATCTCCTAATTTGACCAATATTCGGGTAGAGACGACAGAAGAGATGCTAGAAGCTGTAAAAAAAGAATTTTTGAATACGGATGCCTTAATTATGGCAGCTGCTGTGGCTGATTATGAACCAGTAAATTATATTGATCATAAAATTAAGAAGCGAGAACAAGGAAATGAGTTAAAGATTTTCCTAAAAGAAACTCCTGATATCTTAAAGACAATGGGAAATATAAAACAAGAAAATCAAGTTGTAGTAGGTTTTGCTGCTGAAACAAATGATTTACTAAAAAATGCGGCTAAAAAATTGGAAGAAAAAAATGCAGATATGATTGTGGCTAATGATGTGAGTCATGGAGTATTTGGCAGTAATGAGGATCAAGTTACAGTTCTTAGAAAAGGTAAGGAAGCAAAAAGTATCAAGGAGACAACTAAAGTTGAAATTGCTAAGCAAATTATTAATTTAGTTGCTGATAAACTTGAAAGTAGGAAAGTTAAAAATGAAAAAAACTTTGTTAACTAAGCGAGAACTTATTTTTGTATGTTTAATGTTATTAGTATTGCTAGGACTATTTATTTCTAGTTCAATGACATATCATGAACAAGAAATGTCCCCAGGATTTATTCATCGTCATTTTCCAATTGTTGAGAGAATTGTTGGTAGATGGAATATATACTACGGTGGACGCTGGCATAATGCTGTTTTGGATAATGGTGAAGCGGGGATGACACAATTTGTAATGAGGAAGTTTGCTCATTTTTCATCATATTTTTTAGTAGGATTATTTGCTTGTTTAGGATTAGATAGATTATTTAAGAAGTGGTGTGGTCCTTTGTTTATTTGGCTAGGAATTATTGGATTGGCTGGATTAGATGAATTTCATCAGTATTTAACTGGAGACCGTACTCCAAGTTTACACGATGTTGCACTCGATTCAGCTGGTGCATTATTAGCAATTTTAATTTGTATCTTTGTTTATTGGTTAAGACATCGACAAGAAAAACGTAATTCATAATTAATCATAGATTGAATTTAAATCTTGAGTGCGTTATGATTGACAAGGTTAACTATATTAAATAAAAAGAAAGAAGGATTCTTATGTCAGGACATTCAAAATGGCACAATATTCAAGGCCGCAAGAATGCGCAAGACGCTAAGAGAGGTAAAGTTTTCCAAAAATTATCTCGTGAAATTTATATGGCTGCAAAGAGTGGTGGTCCTGACCCTTCAGGAAATCCTACTTTACGTATGGTTATGGATAAAGCACGTGCAGCTAACATGCCTAAAACCAACATTGAACGCGCTATTAAAAAGGCTGAAGGTAATTCAGATGAACATTACGATGAAATTACATACGAAGGTTACGCTCCAGGCGGTGTTGCAGTTTTAGTTGAAGCTTTAACTGATAACAAGAACCGTACTGCGTCAGATGTTCGTGTTGCCTTTACTCGTAATGGCGGTTCACTTGGTGCAACTGGTTCTGTTGCTTACATGTTTGACCGTAAGGGTTACATTGTAATCGATCGTTCAACTACCGATGCAGACGAAGATCAAGTATTACTTGATGTAATGGATGCTGGTGGCGATGATTTAGAAACTAGTGATGACGCTTTTGAAATCTATACTGATCCTAAGCAATTTACTGCTGTACGTGATGCTTTAGAAAAAGCTGGCTATAAATTAGCTAATGCTGAATTAACTATGATTCCGCAGAACACCACTCCAGTTCCAGATGATAAAAAAGAGCAATTTGCTCATTTAATTGATGCATTAGAAGATAACGATGATGTTTCTAATGTATATACTGCTGCAGAC
This sequence comes from uncultured Lactobacillus sp., assembly GCA_947565635.1. GTDB lineage: Bacteria > Bacillota > Bacilli > Lactobacillales > Lactobacillaceae > Lactobacillus. The sequence continues at coordinate 28,438 of CANOGU010000012.1, forward strand.
GATGAATAATTTTATTTAATTGAAAATAGACTCAGGTTTTCCTGAGTCTATTTTTTTGTCCAATTTTTATAAAAAATAAAAAAATTCGTCCATTTTTTGCGTACTAATAAGTGTATTACAAAGGAGGGATGAAAAATGAATTTATTAGCTAAAGAAGTTTTAGGAACGGCAGTTGAAGAAAGAGCAAGTGATGTGTTTATTTTTCCTGCTAAAGCAAATTACGAGATAAAATTGCGAACAGCAGCGGGGTTAAGGCAAGTAAAGGAAATAAATTTTAAAACTGGAAAAGAATTATTGAATTACTTCAAATTTCAAGCACAGATGGACATTGCAGAGCACAGAAGGCCACAGGTAGGTTCATATCAAACTATCATAAATTCAGAAAGTGTCTTCTTGCGTTTTTCAAGTATTGGAGAATTTTCTGGCTATGAATCATTAGTAATTAGATTAATTTATGGAGAGAAAAACAATAACTATTTCTTTCCTGAACAATTAACCCTATTAGAAAATTTAACTCGGCAGCGAGGACTAATAATTACTAGTGGACCAACAGGTTCAGGTAAGACGTCATCAATGTATGAATTAGCGAGGTTAGCTGGAAAAAATAAAATTGTTATGACAATTGAAGATCCTGTAGAAGTTTGGCAACCAGAGTTTTTACAAACACAGGTGAATATAATTGCTGGTATTACTTATCCCGATTTGTTAAAAGCTGCTTTAAGGCACCGACCGGATATTTTAATTATTGGTGAAATTCGGGATACAGACACAGCAAGAATTAGTATTAATGCTGCTTTGAGTGGGCACTTAGTTTTTGCAACTGTACACGCTAAAACGGCCTTACAGACAATTTCACGGTTAGAAGGTTTAGGAATCACTAGGGATGAATTAGAAAATTGTCTAACAGCGGTTTCTTACCAACGTTTATTGCCAATAGAAAATAAAGATAGCTTAGGGTGTTTGATGGATGTTGGTTATGGAGAAAGATTATTCGATGCGATAACTAGTAATAATCGAGCTGATCTTGCTGAATGGAAAAATAATTTAGATCAATTAGTTAAGCGAGGAAAGATTAGTGAAAATACTAGACAGCGTTTTGAACAAGGATAAATTAAAGAGCGCAGATCAGCTAATATTTATTGATTATTTAAGGCAAGCGCTCGTTAATGGGTATTCGTTAAATGCTAGTTTGAGCCTTTTACCTAAAGTTTGGGATGAGCATTCGAATCAGTTAAAGTATGTGAGTAAAAAAGTGGAAGCTGGCGTTTCTTTAGGAGATGCATTGCATGAAATTGGTTTTTCAAGTACTTTAGCGGCTCAAATACATATGGCTGTTATTGATGGAAATTTATTATCGTGTTTAGAACAACTTAGTGAATTAATTCGATTAAAAAATAAGCAATTAAAAAAATTAAAAAGTGAATTGGCTTACCCGGCTTTATTAGTTGGGATGATGATTAGTTTATTAATTTGCATGCAGACCTTTTTAAAAACTGAAATGCTTGATAATGATTGGACTAGTAATTTAATGCTAGGAGGACTATTAATTTTAGTAGTAATTGCGATTGTTTTTGTTATCAAAACAATACAATTATTAAATCAGCAAGATTATTTTGCTTTAAAAAAATTAACTAAGTTTCCAGTAATTGGTAAAGTTCTTAATCTATATGTTCATTATTTAGTTATTTCTGATTTAGCAACTTTATTGATTAATGGATTTTCATTACAGAAAATTTGTCAATTAGCAGCTATGCAGCCAGAAAATTCCTTGCAGCAGGTATTAGGTAAAAGAGTAAGGATGCAATTAGAGAGTGGCGTTGAGATTAAGAAAATTATTGAAACAGAATATTTTATTCCAAATAATTTAGTTATGCTAATAGAAACAGGTGCGACTAGGAGTGAGATCGGTAAAAGAGCATTGCTCCTTAGTAAGACACTTTTTTATGAATTGAATTTCAAATTAAACAATTTAATCGTTAATTTGCAACCAATATGTTTTATCTTTATTGGGATTTGTATTTTAGGAATGTATTTAAAAATTTTGATGCCAATGTATCACTTAATGGAAATGATGTAGAGGAGAAAGAAGAATGAAGAAATTAAAGAATTTTATTAATAGAAATAAGCGAGTAAAAGGCTTTACTTTAGTTGAAATGGTAATTGTAATTGCCATCATTGCGATGTTGATCTTATTAATTGTTCCAGGTTTAAGTAGGCAAAAAGAAAGAGCTACTAGTAAAACTGATGAAGCTTTACGTACGACTATTGAGACTCAAAGACAGTTGGCTGAAGATAATGGGGATGGAACATCATTAGAGGAGTTAGTGAAGAAAGAATACATTTCTCAAAAACAGAAAGAAAGATATGAAAAATTACCTCAAAAATGATTTTGAATAGAATAAAAGGCTTTACTTTAATTGAAACCATAATTACATTGACTGTTACTTGCTTACTCGTATTGATGCCCACACTTTATGTGAAAAATATTAAGGAACAGATGATATTAGATAATTCAACGAGACAAATAAAATCAACAATTAACAAATATATGCATTTGGCAACTGTAGAAAAAAAGAACTATATATTTTTGTATTTTGATAATAATTCGTCAATAGAAATAAAGGGTTCAGATAGAGCATCAAAAATTTATTTGGACCGTCATGTAAAAGTATATAATCTAGACAATTTATATATTAATAACCACGGAAGAGTTTCACCAAGGACAATCACAGTAAGAAATGGCAATAAGGAAAAGAAAATAAAATTACAAATGGCATGGGGAAGAATGATTGAAGAATAAGAGAGTAAAGGGCTTTATTTTATGGGAAGCTTGTGTTGGATTTACAATTGCTTGTTTAGGGGTGATCCTTTTAGGGATGACCATTAGACAAAATAGGCATACTGAACAGCAAGTTGAGAAACGTGTAGATAAGGCATATGCGGAATATATTTTTCGTCATAGTGATAAAAAGACACTTTTGGTTCATGATCGACTTTATTATAGGTAAAAGTAATGAAGAAAATAAAAGGATTTACTTTATTAGAAGCAGTTTTTGCGATTGCAGTAACTATAGCTTGCGTTCAAATATTGTTTGGACTTGTAAGTACATTAAGAAAAATTAATCATCAAAAAAGTGGTGTAAATGAAATAACTTATAGTTATGTGCAAGTAAATAATTTCTTAAAAGAAAGTGGTCATGTTGAAGTAAGCAGAACTGGATCAGATCCTACTAAAGTGCTGCTAAAGAAGTTATCAAATAAGAAGAAAAAGAATGGGGATCCGATTTATGATGTTTATGCAATCGATGTAAGTCCGAATGATACTTTAAGAATGAGGACAGATGAGGGTGGACATATGCCTCTACTTTTTAAAGTAAAAAGAATAAAGTGTTCCACTACAGATGATTCTTTTACAATTTTAGTAACTGAAAATGATGGTAGACAGAGCGAAATGTTCTTTAAGACGAATTTACCAAAAGAGAAGAAAGAATTAAAAAATGATAAAAAGGAAAGCAAGAAGAGTTAATGGAAGTGCTTTGATAAGTAGTATTTTGCTAATTAATATCTGTATAGCCTTTGTGATAGGATATCAGCAAATTTTCGCTGAAAATATGGAAAGTAACATAGCTTTAATAAATTATTTTTCTAAGTAATAATGATCGCTTGCCAGTCTTTAAGGATACCTATAAAATATTAGAAGGAATATAAAAGAAGGAAGAAAAATGCAAAAAGTAGAAGAATTGTATCCGAAATTTCAGACAGCAGTCGAGCATTTGCAAAAAGCGTTAAATGTTTCTTTCTCATCTGCACTAACAGAGACTTTTGATAATTTAGAAAATGGAAAAATCAAAGTTGAGTCAGGTGCTCCTGATAAGGAAACTGTCGCTAAGTTGACTGAAGAATATCGTCAATTGAATTATGAGAATTTACCACGATCCTTAAAGGTGCAGGTATTCACCTTATTAACTTTAAAAGCTATTGCTCAAGACGCTAGTGATTATAATTTAATGCCAACCCCTTCAGTAATTGCTACAGTAATTGCTTTAATTTGGCAAAAAATTGTCCCAGCTGGAGAAAAGACAGTGGTTGATCCCGCTATTGGAACAGGAAATTTGCTTTATTCGATTATTAGACAATTAATTCAAGAAAATCACTCGCAAAACAATTACCATTTGATTGGAATTGATAATGATGAATCGTTATTAGATTTAGCAGATATTGGTGCTCATCTTGAAGATTTGAAAATTGATTTATATTGTCAAGATGCGTTAGATCCATGGATGATTCAAAAAGCTGATGTGATAGTAAGTGACATACCAGTTGGTTACTATCCACTAGATAACAATGCTCAACGTTTTGAAAATCATGCTAAAGAGGGACATTCTTTTGCTCATACTTTGTTTATTGAACAAATTGTGAATAATCTTAAGCGTGACGGATTTGCATTTTTAGTAGTACCAAAGTTATTATTTACAGGTAAGGGATCAACTGAATTTATGACTTGGTTAGCTAAAAAAGTAAATATTCAAACAATTGTTGATTTGCCTGATGATATGTTTTCAAGTAAAGTTCAGCAAAAATCAATTTTAGTTTTCCAAAATCATGGTGAAAAAGCTGTAGAGCGTGAAGTATTGGTAGCTAAGTTAGATTCTTTAAAGAAACCAGATTCTCTAGTAGCATTTAATATGAAATTAAATGACTGGTATCAAAACGATAAAAAATAATTTATATAGAGGTATATAAAATGAAAAAAGTTTTAGCAGTAAACTCAGGTAGCTCATCATTTAAGTACAAATTGTTCTCTCTTGATAATGAAGAAGTAATTGCATCTGGTATGGCTGACCGAGTTGGTTTACCAGGGTCAGTATTTACAATGACACTAGCAGACGGTAGTCAACATGATGAAGAAAATGATATTGCTACTCAGGAAGAAGCTGTTCAAAAGCTACTTAATTGGCTTAAAGAATATAACGTTATTGATTCTTTAGATGATATAGCTGGTGTGGGTCACCGTGTTGTTGCTGGTGGTGAGGAATTTACTGACAGTACTATTATTACTAAGGATAATCTTTGGAAGATTTATAACATTAGCGATTATGCACCTTTACATAACCCAGCTGAAGCTGATGGAATCTATGCTTTTATGAAAGTTTTACCAAATGTACCAGAAGTTGCTGTTTTTGATACTTCTTTCCACCAAACTTTAGATCCAGTTCAATATTTATATTCAGTACCTTATAAATACTATGAAAAATTCCGTGCTAGAAAATATGGTGCTCACGGAACTTCTGCACGTTATGTTTCTCGTCGTACAGCAGATCTTTTAAATAAGCCTGTAGAAGATTTAAAGATGGTTATTTGCCATTTAGGAAGTGGTGCATCAGTTACTGCAATCAAAGATGGGAAATCTTTTGATACTTCTATGGGATTCAGTCCTGTTGCAGGTATTACAATGAGTACTCGAAGTGGTGACGTTGATCCATCTCTTCTTCAATTTATTATGAAGAAGGGTGATATTGGTAGCTTTAACGAAGTTATTAAAATGCTTAACACCGAATCTGGTTTACTTGGTCTTTCAGGTGTTTCACCAGATATGAGAGATATTGAAAAAGCTATTAAGAATGGTGATCAACAAGCTAAGCTTACTAAGGATATTTTCATTAATAGAATTGTTCGTTATATTGGGGCTTATATGACTGAGATGGGCGGATTAGACGTTTTGGTCTTTACTGCCGGAATTGGTGAACATGATGCAAGTGTTAGAAAGCAAATTATGGATGGTCTTACTTGGCTTGGACTTAAATATGATGAAGACGCTAATAAAGCTAACCGTGAAGGGAAAATTACTACACCAGATTCAAAAATTGATGCAATGATTGTTCCAACCAATGAAGAATTAATGATTGCTAGAGATGTTGTACGTTTGGCTAAATTAGATAAGTAATAGAGAATAGTAGTTTGTGGATTTTTAATTGTGAGTGTGATACCATTGAAGCATCTGGGGATGTTTTGGGATTCGACAGGCGTAGATTCGCGTTGACTGCGATTCGTAGGTCACGTCTACGTTAAAAACGTCACAGTTAAATTATAACTGCAAATAACGAAAATTCTTACGCAGTAGCTGCTTAGTCAGCCTGCGTGATCCAAAGATGGATTGCTCGTGTCTATCTACGGGTCTTACCATTTAACGAGCTACGTTTAACTACTTACCTTAATAGTTAGAAATAAGATTCTTAGGTTAGTTTTGATAGTTTAGCCCTGTTATATGGCGTTTTATCAAAGCGAAATTTAAGTAATGTAACTATGATCGTAGAGGTTAGCGACGAAATACGTTTGGACAGGGGTTCAATTCCCCTCATCTCCATAGATAAGAATAAAAACCGCTCTATATCAACATTTAGAGCGGTTTTTATTTGTTTTTGATACAATTTTGATACAATAAACGATTTTTAAATATTTAATGAGTTCATATAACTTCTGATATTTTCCATGCCTTCTTGGGTGGCATGAGTATAATGTTCAGTCATTTCTATACTGTTATGACCCATGACTGCTTCTACGTCGGTTCTTTCTTGATTTTTGTTAAGAGTAGCATAGGTATGTCTAAAACCGTGTATGGTAATTTTTTTAAGGGATTTATCAGCATTATAAATTGCTTGTAACCATCTATCGGGTTTTGAAAGATTAACGTAATTATTACTAATGCCATGAAAAATTATAGGGCAAATAATTTTTTGCTGTTTTCGATATTCTTTAAGAACGCTAATCATATGTTCAGTAAGTGGAATTGGCCGATTTGAAGTTAAACTTTTAGGTGTTTGAACAATTAATTTATTATCTATTCCTAAAGCTAAAGTTTTTGTGATGGAAACAGTTTTGGCTTCCCAGTCAATATCGGACCAAGTTAAAGCTAATGCTTCGGATTTTCTAATTCCTGAAGTAGCTAGCAAGAGAAAATAAGTATAGCTACGATAATTTTGTTTTTTTGCAACTTTTAAAAATTGCTTTAATTGATCTAATGTATAGAAATTTTTTTGAATATTTCTACGACGTCTTTTTGTCTTTCGAGGAATAATAACTGCATTAACTGGATTATATATTTTTTGACAGTATCTTAGTGCGGCCCCATAATCATAAATTTGACTAAATCGATTAATGACTTCTTTGTACTTAACTAAATTTTTATAAAGTGAGTTAACCCAAGACTGAAATTTGGCAGTATCAATTTGATCTATATAATCATTCCCAAACCATGGCTTGATATGCACCTTATAATTAATCGCTGTTTTATTAGCTGTAGATTGTTTAACAGTCTCTTTATAGGCTTCAAACCATACTTTATAAACTTCATCTACTGTATGTTGTTTAGGCTTAATGTAGCCTTTAACGCCTTTAGCGATAAGTTCATCATAAACTTCCTTAGCTTCATTATAAGTAGCAAATTTTCTTTTAGTGATTTGGATAGGTTGCTCGGTTACAGGATCTTTACCTAAATAAGCATGGAACATGTAACGAACATCACCATTTTTTAATTTATATTGTTTTATGTGTTTATCTCTTTTTGGCATAATAAAAAACCTCCTATTGTAGCCTAAATAGGAACTCTGCTACAATAAGAGGGCAGAGTCCTAGTTTATGGCTTTGTTAATCGAAAATATTTATGTTTTGAGCTATTGGCGTAGCTCATTTCCTTATCCCACTGATGTTGGCGCATCGGTGGGATTTTTTGTTTTATCTGGCTTTTATCGTCTTCAAGATATGGGACAAAATTTATTTATTATTTTCTTTAAGTAATTTGATTATTTCATCATTTTGCTTAATTAAACGATCATTTTGACGAATCTGCATCCAATTCTGTCGTTCAAGAACCAATTGTTCAGCATAAATAGTTTTAATGCCTGAATCCTGAAACTGCGAAATAGTTCCTTTAGCTTGACTCATATCAATAATGACATCCATTGGGACTTTATTTTCTTCGGCATAAATATCTTTGATTTTATTTTCTTCTAAATATTTATTTCTTTTTTGTTGTTCCTTTATGGCAGTTTCTTCTCTTGCACGTTTTATACGTTCTTCACGATTTCCAAATAATGACATAAAAAATTTCCACCAATTAATAATAAACTATACTTCTTTTTTTCTGTACAATAGTTCTTCCAGTATATAAATGACGACCTTTAGGATTATCACCATGCTTATTATAAATGTAAACATTAGTAATATTTGTTGAAGTATCATCAACTCGTAAAAGGAGTGGGAGATGGTCACCAGGATTCCATAGAATGTATAGTAAGTCACCATCTTGAGTAGTTTTAAACGCACTTGGATTGTTTTGAATGCTTTCAGATGATTTAGTTCCAAAATATTGGGCTGAACTTTTTAGGGAACTTTCTCTACTTTTCGCATTTTTCTTTTTCTGTTGTGCGGCTTTTTCACCTTGTTTTTGAATTTGTGGTGCACCAGTAGATGCAGCAGTTAATCTTTTATTTTCATCAAAGCCTAAGTCCACTATATCTTTACCATAAGTAAGATTTATAAAACCTCTGTCGTTTTCTTCTTCACTGGGCTTAACTCGCATAATACTTTTTACTTCATTAAGAGACATACCGTACTTTAATTTTTTTGCTCGTGATAACAGAGTCTCTTTTGAAACAACGTATTTATCATCTTGCTTAGATGAATTTGCTTTTTTCTTTTTTTCGGTTTTCTTTTTATTATCAGCTTTTTCCTGTCGCTCTTCTTTAGTAACTTCTTGTTTATATTCAGGTGTTAAAGTCATTAAACCTGTGAAAACTACAGTCGCTATTACAGAAGCAATTACTAATTTTTTATTATGTCTTTTCAACCAAAAGTAAAATATGCTTCCAAAGGATAGAACTATTAAAAGTGAAAGTAATGGCCCCATTTTATCCTCCATACTTATATATTTTTTTAGTTTAACGTCATTGCGGACAATTATTGCTTATAGCGATTTTAAATATTGAATAGTCCAATCTTTATAAGAGGGTGGAATACAGTAATAATACATAAAATTATCTACATTCCATTCTTCTTTAGGAATATCCTCAAAATAATAATTGGCAAGAATTTTAATACCTGTTTTATGCGCATTTACTTCTATAGGGGATGAACTACTATCACCACAATAATAAAACTTACCTTTGTCTCCATTAAAAATATGGCCAATTTCATGAGCTATTTCTAACGGTAAACCTTCTTCGTCATTATTAAGATTAATGACCATTTTTCGGTTAGTAGTATTGCAACAAGAAGGGGTGCCAGGATGAAGTAAGTGAGTAGCTTCAAATTGAATATTGTGAGCCATCGCAAAATTAAATAAATAAGTAACTGTTAAATTATTCATCATCGTTTTTAAGCAACCTTCTTATAATCTTTAAGTCTTCTGGAGGGATAGGCCTGCCTTGGAAAGTAAAAATAGTGTCATCATCATCTAAATCAGCTTGAGATTTATTATTAGATGAAGGATTATGATCATCTGTTAATCCTTTTAAATAGTCTGTAGTAGTATTTAACACTTTGGCTACTGCTGCCAGAGCGTCTGAACCTGGCTTATTAGTTTTCCATTTGTAAATAGAATTGGTTCCTAATTTTGCCTTATCATTTACCTCACGAAGAGACATTTTCTTTATTTTTGCTAATTTTTTAGTTCTGTCAAATTCAATCATATCAAGGGTTTCTCCAATCCTTGACAAAATTATTTAGAAAATATTCTAAATATGTGTTGACTATTTAGAATATTTAGGCAATAATAGTTTTGTCAACAAGTTACGAAACATTTTTAAAAACAAGTTTATAAATATAATAAATAGCATTTTTCAAGTATGGGGATACTGTTTAAACGCTTATTTGTTATACATTGATATTAGTAAATTTTCTAAAATATGTCAATAATTTCTAAACTTTTTTCTAAATAAATTTCGAAACGTTAGACAGAAAGAGAGATGAAGAATATATGCCAATTGAGGAGAGATTAGAAAATGCTAAGAATCAGGTTGAAATGGAAATAAAGACAGCTTTGTTAAGTAAGAACATGACTCAATCTGAGTTAGCAGACTTGTTAGGAGAAAGTAGAACAAGGATTAATTTGGCTATTAAAGGTAATACTAATCCTAGATCAGTTAAGATTCGAAAGAAGATTTACAAAGTTTTAGGAATGGAGTGATCTCATGGAGGCTATAGAAAAAGCTAATGGCTTAGTAAGCGAGGCTTTTGAATTGGTTTATAAAGATGCTAAATCAAAAGCTCCAAAATTAAAAAATCCAATGTATGGATATTTTAATAAAACAAAAGCTTCAGTTTACCTAGGTATTAGTCGGACTACGTTCGATGTTTGGCTAAAAAAATATCAAATTCCCTACACAATGATTGATGGAATTCGTAGATATGCCAAAAAAGATTTAGATAAATTTATGGAGGAACATAAGCGATGAGTAAATGGATCAATTATAAAATTAATGAATTTATGGGTACTGACTTCACAGTGAGGGAAACCGAAATCTTGAGTTTAGGCAGTATTATCACAGCGTTAATGATTTTCACGTTCGTTATGTATACCGCAATTTTCCCAAACATCTAAGGAGGTGGGGACAACGTTAAGCAAGACAACGATTAATAACTTAATTGCTAACAGTAATGCTTTTAGCAACGGACAAAAAAAGCCGTTACCTGCGCCAACAGATAACGACCAACAAAGTAAATATATTTATACAAGAGGATTATAACATGAATGTTTTCGATATTAACAACGCCATTGAAGAATTAGAACAAAAAGATTTAGATCCAGAGGTTCTAGTAGATACCATTGAAAGTTTAAAACTCACTAGAGATCAAAAGCTTGATGGTGCAGCTGGACTATCTGACAAATATGACAGCCAAATAAAATGGGCTAAAGAACGAATGACTGAACTTAGAGAGTTCATAAAAGTGTTAACCAATAAGAAGAACCGTCTTAATAGTTTTATTACAGATGCAATGGATAACGCGGGATTAAAAGAGTTACAAACTGAACATCACATCTTAAAGCCACGGAATTATCGTGACTCGGTGATTGTTGAAGAAATTAAAAAATTGCCAATTGATTATGTCGTTGAAGAAAAGACTATCAAAGCAGATAAGAAGAAACTTTATGAAGATTTAAAAGCTGGTAAAGAAATTACTGGTGCCCACTTGAAAGCTAACAGAAAGACATTAATTAAGTAAAAGAGGTAAAAAATTATGTTTGAAAAAGAATTGAAATTAGATGCAGAAGATAAGAAACATTTACAAAAACACTTTGATGACATCTTAAATGGTAAAGTTAAGAATTTCGTGATTTTAGGCTTAAACGATGAAACAGGAGAAGTTGTAAATCATGAATCAGGTCACAGAATTATTCTCAATGGTTTATTACACGATGCCGTAAGAGGTAATGACTATCATGATAATGAAATGGATAAGAATGAAAGTATTAGTGGTCTAATGAATAGAATTTTCAGTAATGGTGACTAAATGTACGAATTAAGACCCTATCAAACCGATTTAATTAATAAAATTGTCGATTCGATGAAGAAAAAACATCGTGTAATTATCGTTCAAAGCCCACCTCGAACAGGTAAGACAGTGAGTAATGGCTGAGATTGCCAGGAGAACTACTGAAAATAATAATCGTGTGATGTTTCTTATCCATAGGCGTGAAGTCTTGGATCAAGCGATTAAAACTTTTAAAAATCAAGAAGTAAATTCTGATTTTTTAACAGCTGGTATGGTTCAGACCCTTACACGGAGAGTTGATAGATTACCAGTTCCTGATGTGATTTTAGTTGATGAAGCACATCATGCTTTAGCTAAGTCATATCAAAATATTTTGAATAGGTTTCCTAACGCAATTATTTTGCTTTTCACGGCTACACCACACAGGACAGGTCGACAGCAGCTTGATCAAATTGCAGATGACATTATTGTTGGTCAGTCAATTCATAGGCTTACTGAACAAGGATTTCTTGCACCATTTAAGTATTTTCAGCCACCCGGCGATTTTAATGAAAAAGTTTTAAAGCGTGGAAGTACTGGAGATTACACTGCTGAATCAATGCAGGAAGCTATGTCTACTAAAATTTTTGGTCACATTGTTAAGCAGTATAAAAGAATTGCTAAAGGGATACAGGCAGTAGTTTATACATATTCGGTTGATTCGGCTATCAAAATAGCTACTGAATTTAATTCTGCGGGGATTTCAGCAATTGAAGTAGATGGAACGACTACAAAAGAAAAACGTGATAGAGCGGTGCGTAAATTTCGAGATCAAGAAATTAAGATACTGGTTAACGTTAATTTGTTCACTGAAGGTGTGGACCTACCTAATGTGGATTGTGTCATTATGGCACGTCCTACAGCATCACTCGCATTGTACCTCCAGTTTTCAATGAGGTGTTTAAATCCACGTGAAGGCAAGACGGCCATCATCATTGACCACGCTAATAACTTTAAGAAATTTGGCTATCCTGATGATGATCGGGATTGGAAGTTAGCTATTAAATCTGGAAAACAAAAGAGTAAAACATTGCTTAAAGATCCAGGATTATCAATTGTTACTTGTGATTATTGCTTTGCAGTCGTAAGAGCAGCAGATGTTAAAGATGGTAAATGCCCAATTTGTGGTAAGCCGATTAAAGTCCATGAAGCTAAGCCTATAAGTGATGTTGATTTAGTTGAAGCAACGAAGGCTAGAAAAGAACATATCAAGAAGATTATTCAAGATCAAGTGATGACCAATGTAGTTGATAAGTCTGTTAATGAACTGAAGTCAATGAGTGAACTAGTAGCATACGGAAAATTACATGGTTATAAGCCAGGCTGGGCCTGGTTTCAAGCTAAAAGAAAGGGTTTGATTAAAGGATGAGAATTAGAGTTCATTGGGAAAACTTAGACATATATGAAAATGAACAAGAACAAGAAGCTAATCATGAAGATCTAGTATTAGATGATGATACTTCGCCTGAAGAAATTGAACAAGTAGCTAAAGAAGTGATTAATGATCATTTTGCATGGTCATGGTGGAAGATTGACGAAAAGGAATGTGAAAATAATGGCAACTAAAAATATGCATAAAAATGTAGAAGCAATTATTGAAAATATAAAAAATTTTGATAAACAAACAAATTTAAATTGGGATCCTATTATTAAAACAAAGACATATATATCAAGTAACCATAAATCAATTGAAATATCGATTGAATACGATGAACTTTAAACAGGAGGATATTTAAGATGAAAGTAAAAATTATTGGTGGTCTTGATGCATTTGAAGATCGAATTAATGATTTTATCAAGAACAAGAAAGTAATTGATATTAAATATCAAGACAATTCAGAAGTAATTTCAGCATTAATCATGTATGAGGAGGACAAATAAATGATTCAATTACCAAAAGTAGCAACGCTAAAGCCTAAATCACAGCCCCACAACTTTTTTATCTGGGGTGAAACCATGAGTGGGAAATCTTACTTTTCGAGTTATTTCCCTAATCCATTAGTTTTAAATACTGATGGGAATTCAGAACAAGGTCAAGCGCCAAGTATTCAAATCCGAAATGTTAGGGATGCAAACGGAAAATTACAACAATCGGCAATTAAGCAGCTAAATGATATTATCACAGCTCTTCAAATTGAAAATCCACAGCGCCCAGCAGACCAACGCTTTAAGACAATCGTTATTGATGTTATTGATGATATTTGTGTAATGATTGAGCAAGCCATCTGTTTAGATGCAGGTGTGCAAGCTTTATCAGATATTGCATATGGCAAAGGCTATGCAATGTTTAATACAGCTCTTCAACAATTCGTCATGGATCTTAAAGCACTGCCTATGAATGTAATCTACATCAGTCGGGAAATCAGTACCACAGATGAAAATACAGGTATTACAACTTACAGACAGTCTTTAAAGGATAAGTATTACAACATGGTCAATGGAAACTGTGATCTAGTTATTAGAACTTCAAAAGTTGGAGCTGGTCAAAATATTCATTACATGCGTGAAGTAAAAGCAGCTAGAACAAAATATTTACCGGGAAACATCACTAACAAGCGAGTGTTAGATCTATTGCTTACTTGTGAGGGAATGTTTAGCGATGAAGTCTTAAAGAAGTATAAAGAAAACAAAAAGAAGGAGAGTAAGTAATGGGATTATTAGAAGCATTAAACAAAGTAAAAAGCGAAAAATACGATCCTAAGAAAGATGATATTAGCTCAGGATTTCAGCCTATTCCTGATGGAACTTATACAGTAACTTTAAGTGGAGTTAACCACGGTGTTTGGGAGAAAAGTGGAACTGATTTTGTAAGATTTTCTTTTGATGTAGTAACTGGAGAACAAGCTGGTCGTCAAGAACATATCACACCAATTCTTGCATCTAAAAAGTCGAATGGTGACCCAATGCCAGAATCAGTGCTTGCTCGAAGTATCAAAATGGTTCAAAAAATTGGCGCTATGGTTGGCTTTGATGTTCCTGATAAGGTTTTTATGGGAGCCAATGAAAGCGAAGATTACGAAATGATTCAAAATGAGTTTCGTGAAGCTGGCGTTATTGGTAAGTTGCTTAAACTAACAATTAAATCAACCCCAAACAAAAAAGATCCACATAATCCCTGGCGCAACTATAAATTTGAAGAAGCTGAACAACCTACCACAGCGAACGTTGAAGACCCATTCAAAGATGCAGCTACTGGCATGGAAATTACAGATGACGATCTGCCATTTGGAAAATAAGGAGGAATTGAATGATGAATATTAAATATCCAAAAACAGAAATAATGATTGTCCTAGGTAGTAAAGTTTATCCACTCTATACTAGTCTTTCTGTTAACGAGGTACATGATTTTATGCGTGCAGCACATCGAGAGGATTTCTTGATTTTTCCTACTGCTATTAATAAAGAACATGGTAATGGCCTATGGTATCCAGGATGTGGATCAGATCCAATTTGGACAGATTGGGAAGTTAAGAAAAATGCAATTAAATCAATTATTAAATTACCAGAGCCTAAGGTAAGAATTGATTATAACGTTGATTCTGATAACTATGAGTTCTAATTATGTTAGTTAATTTAGTAAATTATGCTGTGAGCTATGCAAATCGTGGCTTCAGTGTAATCCCAATTGGTCAAAATAAAAAGCCACTAATAAAGTTTGCTGGTAAGCCACCGCTTACTCCTAATGAAATTAGAAAGATATGGCAAAAATATCCTCTGGCAAATATTGCACTTAAAACTGATAAATTTTTCGTAATTGATGTTGATCGTCATGGTGGTGAAGTTGATGGCATGGAGTCAATCAAAAAACTAAATCATGATGAATGGTTTGAAGATACTCTTACAGAAAGAACAGCACACAATGGTTTTCATTTCTTCTTTGCCAAACCTAAAGATATGAAAATTAGTCAAAACATTGGCATCTTACCGAGCGTTGACCTTAAAGCTCACGAAAATAACTATGTTGTTGTAGCGCCTAGTAGTTTAGGTGATAAGAAATATCAGTGGCTTAACAATGCACCAATGAAAGCACCCCCGCAGGGGTTGCTTGATCTGATAAAAGACAAGCAAAGAGATATGCCACCTACTTTAGTTGCTGAAGTTCTGCAAGGAATGCGAAAACGTACTAAGACAACAGATCTTTTTGAGACTATCGTTCAAGGTTTTGGCGATAAAGGTAAACGTAACGACAATCTGGCAAGTTTTATGGGCGGCTTACTCATGCGGAATGTTGATCCTTATGCAGCAGCTAAATTAGCGATGATAGCAAATGATAATTCTTCCGATCCATTACCAATAAATGAGGTAGAAAGAACTGTTAATTCGATGATTGAAAAAGAAAATAGAAAGAGGGGTATTTCGTGACAGACAAAAAGATTCTGAACTTAAATAAAGAAGAAGCTGATAAACTTCAAAAAAGTGAAAATAAAAAATCAATTTTTGAACGAACTGCAGCTGGTGCTTTGCGAACTACCTCTGTTAAGAATGTTGTCTTAATTCTTAAAACAGATCCTAACTTAAAAGATCTATTTAGGTTTAATGAGTTTACACAAGAAATCGATGTTGTTAGAGATACCAAGATCAAAACGCAACTAGGATTAATTACGATTAGCACAGGTCAATATACCGATCAGGCAATCAACTCCATTGAACTTTATATTGAATCGTCTTCAAAATATAATGGCGCAAGTTTTAAAAATAATGTTATTGATCAAGCAATTACTAATGTTGCTTATATGGATTCATATAATCCGGTTATCGATTACATGAATGAAGCTTATGTTAAATGGGATAAAAAAGAGCGGCTTGATAAATTATTTGTTGAGTATCTGGGAGCACCATATGATGAAACGACTTTCTTAATTACGGAATTGTGGTTTATGGGAGCAGTAGCCAAGGCTTTTAATCCTAAAACTAAGTTTGACTTTGTACTTGATTTAGTAGGTGGTCAAGGTGTAGGTAAAACTTCACTACTTCAAAAGTTAGCGCCGCTAGGTTTATATACTGATCAATTTAATACATTTTCAAATAAAGATGACTTTGAAGTTATGAAGAATGCACTAATTGTCAATGATGATGAAATGACAGCAAGTAATTCAGCTAGCTTTGAAGAAATTAAAAAATTCATCACTATGCAAAGCTTTGAATACCGTAAAGCTTATGCACGTAAGTCAGAAACTTTCTTAAAGAAATTTGTTTTAGCAAGAACTACTAATGAAGTTCGTCACTTAAAAGACAGATCAGGTGATAGAAGATTTATTTCAATTTTCGCTAATGGAAAACGACAAAAGAAATCTCCTATTACTGATTTATCTGATGAGTACGTACAACAAGTATGGGGCGAAGCGGTTCATTTGTATAAGAGCATTAAAGATCCATTTTTACTTACTGAATATCAACGAGAATTACTTGAAGAGAACCGAAAACAATTCCGTTATACTTCTGGGCTTGAAGATGAACTTAATACTGTACTTGAAAATAAATTTAAGGATAAAGAATTTATCCCTAATTATGATTTAGCATTTGAATTATTTGCCGATCAAGATGCATTAAGTAGAAATTCAAAAGATGCACGAGATATTCGATATTATATGGAGCACTTAGGTTATGAAGTAGGCGCTAGGACAAAAATAAATGGAAAAATAGTTAGAGGATTTAAGACGGTAGTCAATAAAAACTAGTTAGGTGACAGTTACTGTAACCCTTAAAATCCCTAATATTAGTAGACTTATGATGCTTAATGACACTACTACAGTAAATATCTAATAAAAGTAAATAAATAATATATATATAAATATATAGGGGCTTATAGCTTATAAAGAGTTTTTGAAAAGTTACTGTCAATTTTTTGTTAATTAAAGCTTTAAATCTCTTATGGCTGTAGAGATTAAAGGGAGTTACAGTACTTCATTTTACTAGCACCCTACCGTTACCTTTTTGAGGAAAATTATGAGAAAGAAAAGAAAAAAGAGAATATACGCTGAAGAAAAATACAACACTAATGTTCAAAATTACCGAGGTATTAAATTTAAACTAATCGTATATACAGAAAATCATTTTGCAGCACTACGTGCTAAGAGATTTTTATTGATATCAGATAAAGAAGACGAACCATCTCAAAATTTCTGGATACCGAATTGTTATTTAGAAGCTGACGGTACTCTTAAGCCTAACGTATTTGTTGACTGGATTTTCGTAAAATGTGCTAGAGCTAATAAATTGAAGTATGCGGGGATTGAAATACCGGACTGGATGCGAGGTAAATTATGAACATGAAAATGACTGTGAATGATGCAAAAGTGATACTAGGTTTTCTATTATTTATCTCATTGATATGGGCTGGATATAATTCTGAACATTCAGATAATAAAAGTTTACAAACAGTAACATCATTTTTGTTAGGCTCAATAGTATTTATGCTTATGTTTTATATAGTTTTTAGTTATTGAGGTTTATAAATGAAAACTAAATTTAAAATGCCAGAAGTTGGCGATCATATTTTGCTAAAACTAACTATTCATACATTAGAGAATGAATGTTTGCTAACTAAACTTGAAGATGAAGAATATTGTGTAATTAATTTGGAAAATGGAAAAGGAATACGTGATGAAAACGATGATTTAATTTGTTCTGATTCAATTCCAGAGCTTTTAGGAGAATTACAACAATACTATTTTATTTATTTAATGGAGAATTAATAATGGTAAATAATGCAAATAAAACATTAAACGGACAACAACTATCTTTTAATGCAGGGATTGAAAACTTTAAGGCAGACGGCGATATCGTAACAATTACTTTAGATGCTGATGCTAAGCAACTGGATTTAAATATTTTAAATAAAATTTCTTTAAACCCATTAACTGTTGATTTTACTAGTATTCAAACAGAACTGTTACCTCAAGAAAGTGAGAAAAAATAATGAAATTATTTGTTTTTGAATGTAATAATCATATAGATAAATTTATTAAAGATATTAACGATTGGGTAAATTTGCATAAAGAGATTACAATTATCGATTATGACTTTGGATATGATAATAACGGTCTTTTAAAAACAGTGGTGGTGAAGTGGAAATGATTACTGATGCAATATATGAATTAAAAAAGCTATTTTGTCATCATGAATATGTTTATCGAACAACTCCATATTTTTTACCTTATATGGATTGGTATGAATGTAGAAAATGTGGTCGAAGAGTTTATAATCCACCTAAAGAATTGGTGGTGCATGATGACTGAACATGAAATTCAAAAATTAATTCAGGTAGCATTATCACAGCATAAATGTAGTGTATTTCGTACAAACGTGGGAAAAGTTCAAACGATTGATAAAAGGTGGTTTGATACGGGACTACCTCAAGGATTTCCTGATTTAATGGGGTATCGTTGGGTAGATAACCAGATTTTTATGATTGAGGTTAAATCTAAAACGGGAAAACCTCGTAAGGATCAGTTACGATTTCATGATTTTTTACAATCTCATAATGTAATTCATGGAATTGCTAGGTCAGTGAAAGATGCTTTGATGATTGTTGATGGTGGTTTAGTCGGATACGGCTATGATTAGTAATGATTGAGGGAGAACAAATGAGTTTTTGGGATTTACCAGATAAAGATGAAACAGCAGCTAATGTTGATGCCTTTTTAAAGGGCCAGATTTATCGATTAGCTAGACAAGCTGGTTGTAAATTGACTGATATTGCAAGTCCTGATTTCTCTAATCCTTCAGTTACAAGAAGTAGAAGTAATAATGTAGAAGCTAAGATGTATAAAGGCTTGCAAGCGATCGAAGCTTTACAGGCAATTAGGTATACGATGGATAAGACATATGGTTTATCTCCTCAAATTTTAATTAAGTATTATATTCAACATAAGCCAGTTCATGTGATTAATCGTGAATTATTAATTGATCATGATTCATTCAGAACACTTAAGACTAAGGCTTTGTGTGAGTTCGCTGATTGTTGGAATAACACCCAAGAAGTATTTGATTGGGATGATGAGGATAAACTTGATTTACAAGTCTACTGAACAATGACTGAAATTTTACTGAAATTGTTCTGATCTCATCATGATTGCAATCGTGCATAATATGTATTGTGAGTTAATGAAAATTAATTCACAGCATTAATAGAATTCCTCTCTATATTTATGTATTTAACATTTATGGCTATTGCTCCGTGTTAGCTGTGCATACACACATTGATTAAATGTCCTTTAAGAGCATAATGATGATTAGCTTTAGTTTTGCAATGCTTAGTTTTAAGTCGCTAAAGCTAATCTATATGGCAAAGTGGTCCAGTAGCAACGACAGCGGACTGTAAATCCGTCACCGAAAGGTTTCATAGGTGCAAGTCCTATCTTTGCCATAGTCCTGATTTGGACTAACAATTTATATTCATCTCAAAAGTCTGGCATTATATGTCAGGCTTTTTTATAATTTTTTTTGAGGTGAATATATTGAAAAAATACCAGATTTATTAGATAAATTTAGTAGATGGGTAGATATACATTTAAAATTATTAATTATATTTATTTTGATATTTATGTTATTAGGATTTGGTGAATATTTTTTAATAACTAATAGTCCTTTATTGTTATTGCTGCAACCTTTTACAAACTATTCAATAATCCTTTTTTTTGTAGTGCTATTACTGATTTATTTAGTTGCAATAGCGCAGAACGTTAGATTCTTTTTATTAGGTTTTTTAATTGTGCTATTGTCATTTTTAGGGCCATTAGCACTTGTTATTATTGATATAAAAATTTTAATAATTTTATTTTGTATAGGAAATGCACTTATAAGTTATAGAGTAGCTGAAAGATGTAATACGATTAGTTTTAAAAAGTTCAGAGAGGTTTTTTATCCAGTAAAAAAAGTAACAAGTAAAAAGTATAGATATGCTGGAAAAGAGATAACAGAAACAACCGAAGAGAAAAATTATTCCTTTATCTATATATTCTTGTTAATATTGCCAAGTATTATTCAATTTGTAATGAATTGGTTAGGTAAAAAATAAAGAAGGTGAGTAGCATTACCAAATTAACACAAAAACAACGTAGATTTATTGATGAGTACATTATCTCTGGTAATGCTACTCAAGCTGCTATTAAAGCAGGATATTCTAAAAAAACTGCCGCAGTAACTGCAACTGAAAACCTAAGAAAACCTAATATTAAAGCCGAGATTGAAAAACGCAATGCTGAAATTCAATCTGAAAAAACAGCAGATATGACCGAAGTCATGGAATATCTTACTTCGGTAATGCGTGGCGAACAAACTGAATCAGTCGCAACTTCTAAAGGCGTGTTTCCTGGTGTTGAAGTTTCAGCAAAAGATAGAATTAAAGCAGCTGAATTGATTGGTAAGCGTAATGGTGCTTGGACCGATAAGAAAGAAATAAATGGCGATTTAAGCATTGAAATAGGAATGGGGGATTATGATGCCGACAATTAATTTAAACTTCCCTAAGCCCTATAATATTTTTAATAAGCAGATCTTTGATAACCTTTTTGACTATTCTCATTTTACAGAAGTCTGGTATGGGGAAGCATCCAGTGGCAAATCACATGGAGTAGTTCAAAAAGTAGTCCTTAAAGCTCTTAAAAATTGGTCAACACCTAGAAAAGTTTTATGGATGAGAAAAGTTGATAGAAACATTCAAGAATCTATTTTTACTGATGTGATTGATTGTTTATCCAATTGGCAGATATTGCCATTATGTAGAATTAATAAATCAAACCGTACTATTCATTTACCGAATGGTGCGGTTTTTCTTTTCAAGGGATTAGACGACCCAGAAAAGATTAAATCCATTAAGGGGCTTTCTGATGTGGTTATGGAAGAAGCGAGTGAATTTAATCATAATGACTACACCCAATTAACGTTGCGCTTACGTGAGCCTAAGCATAAGCAACGACAAATATTTTGTATGTTTAATCCAGTTAGCAAGCTTAATTGGACTTATACAACCTGGTTTGATCCAGCAGCTGATTATGACCGGTCAAGGGTAGCAATTCATCAATCAACTTACAAAGACAATAGATTTTTAGATGAAGACAATATCAGAACAATTGAAGAGTTGAAAAACACTAATCCAGCTTATTACAAGATTTATACATTAGGTGAGTTTGCAACATTAGATAAGCTTGTTTTTCCTTACTTTAAAACTAAACGGTTAAATCCTCGTGATTCTAAATTATTAGCGTTAAATGATTATTTTGGGCTTGATTATGGATTTATTAATGATCCAAGTGCTTTTATGCATATCAAGCTAGATATGAAAAATAAAACACTTTACGTAATGGACGAATTCGTTAAAAAAGGATTGCTTAATAATCAGCTAGCGCAAGTAATTAAGGATATGGGTTATTCAAAAGAAGTAATTACAGCAGATAGTGCTGAAAAGAAATCAATTGCTGAAATGAAAAGAGACGGTATTTATCGCATTAGACCAGCGCTCAAAGGACCTGATTCAATAATTCAAGGTATTCAGTTTCTACAACAATTTAAATGGGTGGTTGATGATCGGTGTGTTAAGACTATTGAAGAATTGCAAAATTATACATATGTGAAAGATAGGAAGACTGATGAATACACTAATAAGCCGATTGATGCATATAACCACTGTATTGATGCTATTCGTTATGCAATAGAAGAAGAGAATGGTCATGGAAGTACGAAAGCTAGAATTATTAAATCATTTATTTAAGGTGGTGAGATTTTGAAGACAATTGATTTTGGCAATGATAGAGTGACTCATAATAATCGTTTTATTTATCCTGTAGGACAAAGAATGTCAATAAATGAAATTTTTGGTTTCATCTCTTACAATGAAAATACATTAAAACCTCAATATCGTAAAAATATGGAGTACTATTTGGGTAAACATAGTATTCTTGATGATCCAAATAATAAGACAGATAATATTAATAATAAATTAATCGATAATAAAATTAAGCCGTTGGAAGATTCATACAACGGCTTTTTTGCTGGCATCCCTCCAGTAATTTCTACTGAAGATAAAAATATTAATAAAATTTTACAAGATTGGAATAATGAAAATTCTTTCCAAGATGAGCTTAACGAAATAAGTAAGCAAGCAGATATTTTTGGACGGTCTGTCGTGTTTATTTATCAAGGCGAAGATAAACTACCACACCTTACTCATTCAAGTCCAGAACGGGCATTTATTATATATGATGATACGGTTGCCCATAATCCATTAGCTTTTGTTCGATATGAATTAGATGACACAAAGAATTGGACCGATGCAAAAGGCCAAGTGCAATATGCTGATAAGTTTTATATTTTTGAAGGTATGAATCTTGCCGAAGATCATATAACTAATTCAGAAGGGGTTAATCCATATGGTTTAGTTCCTGCTGTTGAATTTTATGAGAATGAAGAACGGCAATCAGTTTTTGAACAAATCATTACACTTCAGGATGAATTGGATCATGTAATGAGTCAGAAAGCCAACCAGATTGCTTATTTTGATAATGCGTATATGTTTATGTTCAATATAACCCTCGATGAAGATGATGATGGTAATCCTAAGTTTGATTTTAAGAACAATCGGTTAATTTATGCGCCAACTGTAGATCCAAATAGTGATCCAAAAGTTGGCTTTATTCAAAAGCCCGATGCTGACGGAATGCAAGAAAACATGATTGATCATTTGCAAAAGTCAATCTATGAGAATACCGAGATTGCTAATTTACGTGATGAAAACTTTGCTAATAATGCCAGTGGTGTAGCAATGCAGTATAAATTGCTTTCAATGCAGAATAAAGCAGATAGTAAAGAGCGTAAATTTACTAAAGCATTGAAGCAAATGTATAAAATTGTTTTTCAAACTTTGTTTGATAATGATAGTCAAAGAGAGCAATGGTCTACTTTGAAGTTTCATTTTACTCGTAATTTACCAGATGATATTTCATCAATGATTTCTGCTGCTAAAAATGCTGAAGGAATGGTATCCCAACAAACTCAACTATCTTTATTACCATTTGTTAAAGATCCGCAAGCTGAAATTGAGCAAATCAACAAAGAAAAACAAGAAAATATCAAGAATGCACAACAAGCAGCTGGATCATTGCCTGATTATTTGAATTCTGGTGAAGATGATGCCAAGTCTGAAACAGAATAAGGCCTATTGGGATGCAAGAATTAAAGCTGAGAAAGCATGGCAAGAACTGGCTAAAAAGGACATGGAAAAATACAACCAACATATAGTTGGTATGTATAATCAGACAATTTCTGATATAAATCAGCAGATAAAGGCAGATTTAGCTTTATCAGAGGGTAAACTTGTTAAAGCTGATGCAATGAAAGAGTATGAATCATTAGCTAAACGAGCTGTTGATAAAGCTAAGGAATTAAGAGCTAAAGGTAAGCATGTAACCCGTAAGGATTTTAGCGAAGACGTTAATAATCGTTTAAAAGTTTATAATGCGACAATGCGAATTAACCGTAATGAGATTTTAAAAAGTAAAATCGGCGCTAGATTGGTTGAGTTAGGTGTGGAACAAGAACAGAGTTTAACTAACAAACTCTGGAATGATTATGTTAGGGAAAAAGAACGTCAAGCTGGTATTCTTGGAATTACTGCTAAATCAAACTTATGGACTTCAAAAGAAGTTCAAGAACAAATAGCCGGTCAAATAGCTGGTGCTAATTTTTCAAAAAGAATATGGGCTGATATAGATGGGTTGAAAGGCCAATTAGATGGACTTATATCTAGTGCAGTTATTCGGGGTGAGTCTCCGATTAAGACGGCTAAATGGCTAACTGGAATGGTGTCAGCAAGCATTACTAATCAAGAGTATGCAGCTGAACGACTGGCGAGAACTGAAACTGCAAGGATTTATTTCACTGCTGAACAAAACTCACTTATGAAATACGGCTACAAATTCGTTAAATGGATTGCAGAAGGTAATGCTTGTAAAGCATGCCGTGAGATTGCAACTAAAAGCACAGAATACGGTGATGATGGAGTATATCCGATTAGAGAAGTACCTAATATCCCAGTGCATCCCAATTGTATGTGTTCTATTTCTGCTTACTGGGTAGATGATAATAAATTAAAAGAAGAAGATACTTCAATTGATAATATATCTATATCAAACACTAAAGAATTCACACAAGCAGTAAGTAAATTAGGAATAACGGAAGTAGAGTCACTTAATAAAATTGATCCTAAAATGTTAGAAAGGATCTATGAAACTATTAATAATGAATTTCAAAAACATCCACAACTCAAAGGCTATTTGACTGTTATAAAAGGTGGAAATAGACCTAAAAGTGCTGATGTTGCGTATGTTGCAAGCTATGTTAAATATGATAGTGGTAATAATGAAAATGCTAAATATAGATATTATGCAGAGTTAAATTTAAATAAAGCTAAATTGAGTAATATAAACGAGATTAATCAATTAGTGAAGGAAACTGTTCAGGAGCATTGGTGGTCAAAAAAAATCGATTATACTGGATTAATAAAACATGAAATGGCTCACGCATTAAATTCACGTGCTAATTATGCAGAAATTTTTGGTAATGATCCAATAAGATTATTGAACTATAATGAAGCTAAAAAACTAATAAAAGCAAGAAAAGATAATTATTTTGCTAATGATATTTTATTAGATACTTTTGAAAAGCTAAAGGTTAAGCCTACTAAAGTTAATGTTCAAAAGTATATAAGCAAATATGCAGGAAAAAATATTGAAGAAGCATTTGCAGAAGCATATTCGGATGAGTCAAAAGCTGAATTTAGTAGAACTTTTGATAAATTACTGAATGAACGTTTAAAGAAGGTGTTTAGACAATGATTTTAGCATTACCAAAGGAATTAATTGGAAACTTAGATTTTTCATATGATTTGCCGGTCTTGAAAGACAGTGCAACTGATAAACAGAAAGTAATTTATGCTGATTTTATTAAGCAATATATAACCGATCAACATAATGAAGATGATTTATTTATTAAACACGGTAAAAAATAAA
The DNA here is from genome assembly GCA_947565635.1 of uncultured Lactobacillus sp. GTDB lineage: Bacteria > Bacillota > Bacilli > Lactobacillales > Lactobacillaceae > Lactobacillus. The sequence goes on from CANOGU010000012.1 coordinate 53,973, forward strand.
GTAAACGACTATTTAATAGTCGTTTTTATTTTGCCTTTTTCCTTGTGTGCAGGCTTAAAAGAACACCATGTGTTAGTTCCCCGAAACTTTAAAACGTGAGTTATAGAAAGGACATTTAATTATGCCAAAAGATGATGTGAAAGAGACAGTTGCTACTACTGAACCTGATAAAGCTGCAGCATCGAGTTCAGAAAGTAAAGATAAGCTAGAAAAGATTGATGCTGATTCACTTGTAAAGCCTTATATTGATCGAATTACTAAAGAGCAAGCTCAAAAGAATGACTATAAAACTAAATATGAAGATGCTATGAAAGAAATTGAACAATTAAAGTCTGATAAAGGTAAGTCAGCTAAGGAAATCACTGAAGAAGATGAACGTACTAAAGAAATTGAGTCATTAAAAAAACAGAATGCTGATTTAAATGCTCAAATTAAACGTTCAAATGATATTAAAGAAGTTAACGGAATATTTAAGAAAGCAGATTTAAATATCGATGAAGATGTTCTTAATATGGTCGTTAATGAAGATGCTACTCTTACTGTTTCAAATGCAAAAGCAATTATTAATTTAGTTAATAAGGCACGTGAAGAAGGAAAAAATTCAATCCTTAAAGGAAAAACTCCTACATCAAGCGGAAGTAAGATTAAAGCTCCACAAGATGATTTAAAGCGTGCTTTAGGTTTATAGAAAGGAATTTAGAATATGCCAACAAATGCAGAAACTAAAGGCTTCAACTATGTAACAAAAGATGGAGATTTATTAGATCAAAAGATTACTGCAGGTTTATTTACTGCAGCTTTAGGAACGCCAGAGGTTGATTTAGTCAATGGAGGACGTTCTTTTACATTAAAGACTATTAGTACTAGTGGATTACAAGCTCATACCCGTGGAAAAGGCTTTAATTCAGGTACAATTTCAGATGAAAAGACTATTTATACTATGGGACAAGACCGAGATGTTGAATTCTATCTTGATCGACAAGATGTAGATGAAACAGATAATGAATTAGCAATGGCTAATATTTCTAATGTATTTATTACTGAACACGTTCAACCAGAATTAGATTCTTATCGTTTTTCAAAAATTGCTACTTCATTTGATAATCTTGATGGTAACGATACTGAAGGTGCTTTGTTAGCTAAGACTCATAAGACTGAGGAAACTTTAGACGCAACAAATGCTTACTCACAATTAAAAACAGGTATTGGAAAAGTACGTAAGTATGGTACTCAAAACTTAGTGGGTTATGTGTCTAGTGAAGTGATGGATGCATTAGAGCGTTCAAAAGAATTTACTCGAAATATCACTAATCAGAATGTGGGAACTACTGCACTTGAATCACGCATTACTTCTATTGATGGTGTGCAATTGATTGAAGTGTATGAATCTAACAGATTCATGACCAAGTACGATTTTACTGATGGTGCTAAGCCGACTGAAGATGCTAAGGCGATTAACTTCTTAGTTGTTGCAAAACCAGCAGTTATTTCAATTGTGAAAGAAAATGCAGTATTTTTATTTGCTCCAGGTCAACATACTGACGGTGATGGATATCTATATCAAAACCGTTTATACCATGATTTATTTATTAAAAAGCATAAACGTGATGGTATTTTTGCATCAGTAAAAAAAGCATAACCCCGCAAGGTAATAGGCAACCTACTCCAGGCGGGGAAGATAAGAAAGAAGATCAAAATGAATGATGCATTAGATGACCAACTTGAAAAGCTTAAAACAGCTCTTCAATTGACTGATACTAAACATGATGATCTTCTAAAGCTGTATCTTGAAGATGCTACTGACTTTTTAAAATTAAGGTTATCCGTTACTGGCGTAATCCCAACTGAAATGCTTGCTATAGTTCGTGGAGCAGCTGTTAAGAAATTTAATCGTTTTAAAAACGAAGGAATGGCTAGTTATTCTCAAGATGGGGAATCGATTACATTTAATTCTTCTGACTTTGACGAGTGGGAAGATGAAATAAATCAATGGCGTAAAGATCATACTGGTTTAAGTCGAGGAATGTGGGTGAATCCTTATGAGGTATGACACAATAGTTAGCTTCTTTAGGGATACAGATGGAAAGTATAATCCAAGAACCCATAAACATAATAGTGAACCTATCTTTGTCGATTCAGTCTTTGCAAATATCACTGATTTAGGGCTTAAAAACCAAGTACAGCTGCTTGGTGGGATTAAACAGGGATCTAAAATAGTTAGAATGACTGAAAATTTAGATGAAAACTGGGATTATATGACAATTGATGGTGATGACCGTAAATATCGTTTTATTAGTTCACTCAATGTTCTTAAGGGTCATGCAATGATAGTAGGTGAAGACGTTGGGAATTGAAGTTAAAATTGAAGGATTAACAGCAGCTATTAGTAAAATTGATGCTAAAAAGTATGCTGGATCTCAAATTCGTAACGTAGTTATGAAAAATGGTGCAAAATTGCAAACTTTAACCAAAACCAACATGACCAGAGCCTATAAAAAAGGATATTCAAAGGGAACAACTAAACAAAGTACTGATTTAACGATTCAAGATAGTGGTATGACGGCTATTGTTGCACCACATACTGAATATTTTCCGTATATTGAATATGGAACGAGATATATGGAAGCAGAGCCAGCTCTTAATCCAGCTTTTCGGAAAATAAAGCAAGATTTTTATAAAGATGTAATGGATTTGATTAAAAAATGATTTATGTACAAGAAGAGCTTTTCGATAGGCTCTATTTTTTTGCACAAGATGAGTTAGGTTTTGATACCTATGACTCACTACCAAGAGACGGGACAAAGTACCCGTTTGTTGAAATTGCAGAAACAAATTTAGTATCAAATGATTTGAAAAACGCATATTCTGGAGCAATTACTCAAACCATTAATGTTTGGGGCGACCAAGATATGCGTTTTTGGGTTGGAAAAATGATGAATCAATTATGTATTAATCGAATTAATAGCGATCATTACACATTTAATTTGAAAAATATACAAAAAAGAATATTACCTGACTCAAGTGTTCCTAATACAATACTATTTCATGGAATTTTGACACTTGAATTTAACTATACGAAAGGAAGAAACTAAATGGCAGAAGTACAGGCGTTAGCTGGTAAGCGTATGGTCTCCTATTTTCGCTTACTTGAAAAAGAAAAAGCTGAATTAGTACCACTTCAAGGGGATTCTGATATGTCCTTTAAGCGCAGTTCTAAGTCAACAACTACTAAGTCTGGAAATATTTCCACTAGTGCGGGACTAACAGCAGAAATTGACCAAACTTTTTATGAAGGTATTAGTAAAGTTTCAGATGAATTTTATGATGCGATTTTAGAAGACAAAGTTGTTGAATATTGGCTAGTCAATCTTGACAGAGTTAATGATCAAGGTAAATTCTGGGCTATTTATGCACGAGCAAAGGTTACAGAAGACAAACAAAGCTACAAGGGAGATTCAACGGCTGAACGCTCTCCAAAGATGGAAGTTATTGGTACACCACGCCGTGGTTATCTAACTTTAAGTGATTATGACCAAGATATGCTTGCTTACGCATTCCGTGGACTTGATAAGGTCACTGATACACCTAAGGAAGACGGAACAGACGGTAATGGTGTTGCTTACGAAAAGAGCGACCACACTAAGGATACTGTTCCAACAAATACCACAACTGATACAAATCAAGGAGGTAACGCATAATGCAAATCAAGATTAATGGTAAAGATTACGAATTAAACTTTGGCATTCGTTGGGTACTGCTGATGAATAAAGATTATCACTATGAGAATGGTGGTTTAAATCAAGGTATGGGTGTTACTCAAGCTGTAACTAGTCTTACTCAATATGAACCAGAAGGATTAGCTAAGGTTTTATTAAATGCAACTTGGATAAATAAGAGTCGTCCTACTATTGCAGACATTTATCAATACTTAGAAACAGATGCAGACATTACTAAGCTTTGTGATGCTATCTATAAAGAAATTAAGAATGCTAATGCAACAAAAGCTGCGGTAAAAAAAGTGGTAAAGACTATGAATCAAGCACAAGAAAGACTTTCAGAGAAGAATTCCGAGAAATTAGGTTAAATTCTCTTGCTTATTTAGGATTTCATAGTCTAAAAGATATTGATGCAATGACAATTGCAGAATATGAGTTACGAATGGAGGCATATAACTTACGACGGGTTGAACAGCAATATGATGCTGCGACTTTAGCTTGGATGAGTCGAAATGCGCAAGCTTTTGATAAAGATGGTAATGCAGTCTTTAAGGATTTCAATGAATTCTTTGATAGACAAGATGCAATTGACCAAGTTAGAAGCAGTTTTGAACCTAATTATCAACCTGAAACAAAAAACAAGAAAAAACGTGCAAGTAAGCAGGACATCATGTTTAAACGTATCAAAGAATACCAAAAACTACACCCACGGAAAGGAGCTAATTAATGACTGGATCAGAAGAAAATTTAAGCATTAAGGCAATACTTTCCGCAGTAGATCAAGGCTATACAGCTGGACTAGATGCAGCAGCTGCTAAAGCAAAGAGCTTTGGTGATGTAACAAACAATGCTTTTAAAGGCATTGGTACTGGCATGATGATAGCTGGAACAGCGATTACTGCAATTGGTGTAACTTCAATTAAATCTTTTGGGCAATTTGAAGCATCCCTTAACCAAGCTGCCGTTGTTGCTGGCGGTACTGCTAAAGATATTGGTCAACTTGATGATTTAGCAAACAAAATGGGTGCTGATTTACCATTATCAGCTCAAGATTGTGCTGATGCTATGATTGAAATGGCTCGTAATGGTGCATCAATAGGCGATATCAAGAAACAGTTTCCTGCAATTGCACAAGCGGCAACTGCTGCTGGTGCTGATATTAAAGCCACAGCTGGTGTTGTTCAAGAAGCAATGAATATTTGGGGTAAATCTTTAGATAGTCCCCAACAAGCAGCTGCTATTTTAGTTCAGACAGCAAACGCATCTAATGCCAGTGTTGAGGATATGCAACAAGCTTTAGCTACTATTGGTGGTTCAGCTGGTCAAGCTGGTATGAGTTTGCAGGTAACTTCTGAAGCTATCGGACTTTTGACCAATAAAGGTTTCAGTGCGGCTCAAGCTTCCATGGATTTAAACCATGCAATTTTGCAAATGATGGCACCATCAAAAGTTGCTAGTGATGCAATGGCTAGCTTGGGTATTAGCTTTACTGACGCTCAAGGAAAAATGAAGAAATTCCCTGATATTTTGCGTGAATTAAATCAAGCTTTAGATGGATTAAATCCATCAGAAAAAACGCAAAAATTAAAGGCAATGTTTGGAACAGCCGGTATGCAAGCTATTGTTCCATTGCTTGACACAGTTAAGAATAAGACTAATGATGCCAAAGTGAGTTGGGATGCTTACGCTAGAGAGCAAGATAAAGCTGCAGGATCAACTAAGAAAGCAAACCAGTCTTTGAAAGATCAAGCTAATGAAATGCAAAAAAACGTTGGCTCAAGTATTGAACAACTTGGTGGTAACTGGGAAGCTCTTAGAAACAAATCTATGAAGTCTGCTCAAGATATTAACGGTTCCTTAATCCAAAATGCTAATGAAGTAATGCAATGGGCAACAACTAGCAATTCTGGAGTGGCTCAATTTACTCGTGGCTTTATTGGATTAAGCCCTAGCGTTGGCGCCGCAACAGTTGCGGTAGGTGGTTTTTTAAGAAGTGCTGGTGACATTAACAAATCTTTAGGTAAAGGAATTACAGGATTAAGCAACTTAGGAAAAACTACACAAATTGTTGCTCAAGGATTAAAAAATGGGCATTCGGCTGCTGAAATAGCTAAAGATGGATTAAGTGCTCTATCTAAAAATTCTCTAATTGCTGCAACAGCTCAAAAAGCGTTAGCTACCGCTGCATTTATTGCTCAACATGCTATGGCGTTTGGAATAGTAGGAGCAATTGCAGTTGTGGTTACTGCTTTAACCCTATTTTTTACTAAGACCAAAACCGGACAACAAATGTGGGCTAGCTTTATTGCATGGTTAAAGAATGCGTGGAACGGTTTATCGCAAGCAGCAACTAAACTTTGGCAATCAATTTTAAAAAGCTTACAGCCTATAATCAAGCAATTACAGGTTCTCTGGAAGCAATTTCAAATATTCTTTAAAACTATGTGGAATTTGCTTAAGCCAGTTGCTATGCCTGTTTTTAATTTCATCAAGCAGTATATAACCACGGTGATGAAAAATATTATGGTCGTTATTAAAACAATGATGAATATTATTAAGACAGCATTTTCAACAGGTTGGAATGCTTTAACAATAATTGTTAGAACGGTTTGGAGTATCATTCAAACGATCATAAGCACATCTCTGTCAGTAATTACTGGCTTATTAAAAGCTGGTACGGCTTTAATGCGTGGAGACTGGTCTGGCGCTTGGAATGCAATTAAGGGTGTAGCATCATCAATCTGGAATGGTATTACGTCAATCATTAATACCGCTATGAATGGGCTTGTTAACATTGTTCGAACTATGATGAACGGCATGAAAAATATTTTCAGCTCAATCTGGAATGGAATTAAACAAATTTTCCAAAATGATATTAATTTCATCAAATCAATTACTCATATCGATTTAGGCGCTCAAGGTCGGGCAATCATGGATTCTTTGCTTAGAGGTTTAAAGCAAGCTTGGGAAAATGTTAAGAATTTTGTTGGCGGTATCGGTAACTGGATCAAGGAACACAAGGGTCCATTATCTTATGATGAACAATTATTGATTCCAGCTGGTTTAGCTATTATGTCTGGTTTGAATGGCGGTTTAACTAACGGATTTAGCGATATTCAAGATAATGTTTCTGGAATGGCTGGGGTGATTTCAAGTCAAGTTACAAATGTCATGAATACGGCGCAAGATGCTTTAGACGATGACCGCTTAACCATTCCTGCTATCAACTCTCAACAGTACTCTGAATCAATCGACCGACTTAATGGCATGGTTCAGGGCGGTAACTATAGCCAAAATGTAACTATGCAAGAGAGCGGATTGCAGAAGACTAACACCGAATTGCTTCGTAAGATTGCTAATAAGGATAATACAATGATCCTTGATGATGGTACGCTAGTAGCCAAGACTGCTCCTCAATACGATGAAACTATTGGCGGTAAAATTAACTTGAAAGATAGGTGGTCAAAATAAAAGATTTATTCTCACAATTTAATCATCAATACAAAGAGAATTATGATTTTCATGATATTGATACAAATTTAGATGTCGATCTTTATATGTCACCTGATGAAGGCTTTACGTTTGCTAACTTTAGTTCTGTTGATAAAGGATGGTGGCTTACTAAAAGGGATGCGCCAACGCCTAAGGAAAAAGAGATTACTTACTCAGTTCCTTATTCGCAAGGCGAGGAAGACTTTTCTAACCTTAATAATCAGAGATTTTTTGAAGCCCGTGAGATCACTTACGAGCTTCTTTTAGTTGATGAAGATTACTCTTACAGAAAAGCCAAAGAAAAGGAAATCAAGCGTCTAATTATGCAAGCAGCAGGATATAGAGAGCTTGATGATACTTTCAATTCTGGCTTTTGTTTTTCGGCTAAGTCCGAAAGCGTGGAGTGTTCAGATGATGAGAGCAATGGTATTTTGACAGCAACAGTGAAGTTTAAAGCATATCCTTATGCAATTGCTAGAAGTTATGAAGGGTCTGATATCTGGGACGAGATCAATTTTGACAATTGGGAATGCCAACAAACTTCTTTTGAAGTTAATAACAATTCTGTTAAGGCTGACCTTGATAATTACGGCTCTAAGCCGGTAGAACTAGGCTTTGCAGTAACAGGAAAGGTTAAGGTAACAGGATCTACTATCAATCTTGATTTAGATCAAGGTGAAGCAACTAAGATAACGGTAATGCTACCAGTTGGAGTAACTAGCTTGACTGTTTCAGGAAATGGTACAGTTCACTTTCAATTTAAACGGGAGGAGATGATTTAGTGGGCTATAGGATTGTGGCATACGATAAGCCAACTGATAAGGGTGGATTTATCGTGTATGACCAAAACCTAGCAACAAGGAATTTAGTATCTGGAAGTTTGAATTTAAAATTAACAGATATTGATGATCTTGATCTTACTGTTAATCAGTTAAATCCTCTCTATGATCGTGTTGAGCCATTAATAACTCACATTGAAGTTTATGAAGATGATGAGCTTATCTTCCGTGGTCGAGCAATTAAGCCAACCAAAGAAATGGCCTCTAATGGTGGATTCACACGGGAGTATGTTTTTGAAGCAATTGATGCTTATTTACTAGATAGCATACAACGCTTTGACAATGATTCAGGATCAAGTGCTAAGCAGTACTTACAAAAGTTAATTAAGGTGCATAATAACCAGCTTGATGATAAGTACAAGCACTTTACATTAGGTAAATGCGATTTTTCAGATAAAGATGGTATTGTTCAACGTCAAATTGATTATCCAACTACTAAGGAAGCTATAAGTGCGCAACTGATTAATAAAAGTGGTGGTTATATTCGTGTAAGGTATGACCATGATAAGCAGATTAACTATCTTGATTACACCAAAACAATAGGAGTATCCCATAAGACGGACACTCCGATTTCTGTTGGTAAAAATATGCTATCTGCTAAGCAGACTATTGATCCTACTGGAATAATCACTAGATTAATTCCACTTGGTAAGGTTCAACCTGCGCCTAAAACAACGCTAGGCAATGATGATACAGTCGATGAACACGGTGTTTCTATTTCAGGCACGACCCATGCTGTTAATGGTGATTGGGGGCCTGCTATTAGATATGCTGCTAAGCTTATGGGTGTAAACGTAACTGATGAGTACGTTAAAAAAATTAAGCGCATGATCCAAGGCGAAAGTGGTGGATCTGAAACTGTTGTTAACACAATAGACAGTAATGCAGCTGCTGGTCACCCAAGTGCGGGGCTATTGCAATTTATTGAAGAAACTTTTAAGCATTATTGCGTTAAGCCGTTTACTACTTGGAAAGCTGGGTTCGATCAACTTTTAGCTTTATTCAATATGGACGATTGGCAAGCAGAAGTTGATAAGTGGCAGATCTATCATTCGTGGTCACCTAACGGTAATCCACGCCTTAAAGAAGTAAGTACTACTACAGTTCAGAAAACATCACAGAATACATGGGGCTGGCCTTTTCCATCAGTTGGTGAAGGTCATTTTATGTCTGCTCAACTTTTTGGAGTACACCCTGGTAATGGCAGAACTAATAATTTTCATGATGGTCTGGATTTCGGATCAATTGACCACCCTGGAAGTGAAGTTCATGCAATTCATGGTGGGACAGTAACTAGAATTAGCAGTGATGGTTACATTGGTTGGTATGTTGTTACTCACTCAAGAGATGGCTACGACATTGTTTATCAGGAAGCTTTTTCTAGTCGTGGCAATATCAAGGTTAATCAGGGACAAACGATTAAGACTGGCGATGTAATTGGAATTCGTGATACTAGCCATGTTCATATCGGGGTTACTAAAAAATCTTGGTATGAAGGATACACGAAAGGTCACTCATTTGATCCTAACTGGGCTTGGCTAGATCCTTTGAAACTAATCAAAGAAGGCGGTCAGAAAGGCGATAAAGATAGCACTAGCACTACTTACGAAGATGAAAGTCCACAGCCTAGATATAACATCTCTAGCGTAAATGGCGGTAAGGATTACATTGAAGATGCTGATTTAATACGGCAGTTTGGCGTGATCGAAGGAACGCAGATTTTTGATGACTTGCAAGATCCAGCTCAAATTAAACAAATGGGCGAAAAATGGCTTGCTAACGAGAAACAGCACGTCACTAAGAATTCTTTTGAAGTTTCAGCTTTAGAATTACCTGAATTTGATCGTTTTAAGGTTGGCGATTTTTATCAATTCATCAATCCACAAGTATCTAAGACAGTTCAACTACTTCAAGTGGTCGAAAAAGACATTGATTTTGCGCATGAACGAAATAGCAGCTTGAAGATTGCTGATGTTGCTAAGAGCTTGACCGATTATCAAATCGAAGACGGTAAGAAGATTAATGCTCGTTTTCAATCAATCCAAAAAACTCTAGCTCAACAATCTTTGACCATTGCTAACCTTTCATCTGGTGCAATGAGTGCTGAAAGCAGCAATAATCAAACTAATCAAAAAGTTCAACATGTTTCAGACCAGAGTGATTTTAATGCGCAAAAAATCAAAGACGAGCTGGATAAGCACCTAACAAACTATGCGAAAATCAAGAAGTTTTTAGATGAAGAACTGCCAGTTAAGTATGCGACAGTTGAACAACTGAAATCCTTGGGAGAAAGGTTAGATAAATGGCTGTTTGTCAAATCCTGTTGATGAATAGTTTTGAAAAAGAATCAAGCAA
>CANOGU010000013.1 GCA_947565635.1 uncultured Lactobacillus sp.
ATGAAATCTTTGAAAGAGAATTAGATCTAATCTATCAAGCAGCTTAACTAAAAGTGTTCAATTTATTATTGCAATTTGCGAAAAAATAATTTATACAAAATAACCCCAAATTCGAAAAAAGAATTTGAGGTTATTTCATTTTTTGATTTTCTCTAAAAATCCATACTCACTGAATTAAATACTCTTAAATGATACGGAAGACGGCTTTACAGCTGCATCATCAAGAATAAACATGCTTAAAGCGTATGAACTCTATGGAAAATTAGTTTATATATCTATTTTATTATAAGTAAATAGATCTCTGAGATTAAATATGTAAGCAACAAATGATAATATCTTTTGCTACTTTTACCCTATTTATCATATAGGGATTTTAAGAGTCAGGTATTTTCAAAAAATAGTAACTATGGTTAAAATTATAAAAAATTCATCACCTCCTTACTTTAGACGATATCAAATATTTTTCTTGTTCTAATTTCTTATCAATCAATTTTATGCTAGTAAGGCTACAACTAAAGGAGCCATAACTGTCAAGAAAATATTTCCTAAGGCATAAGTTGGTGTATAACTTAATGCAAAAACAGTAGAGTCAGTTTCTGCATTTACAGCATTCAAAGCCGCAGTAATAGTTCCTGAGCCACAAAGTGACCCAATATTATCAACAATGTCCATCTTTAAAAAGAATTTACTAATAAGTAAAGTAAAGAAGTGAGGCAAAATTGATACAAATACCCCAATTACAAATACTAACCAACCCATTTCCTTTAAAGCAGTAACAAATCCGCTACCAGCTTCAAGACCTACAACACCAATAAATAGGTTCAAGCCTAAACTCTTTAATAACCAGGCTGTTGAAGGCGGGATAACTCCTGTATTTGGATGTCTTTCTTGGAGCCAACCAAAATATAGACCAGCAAATAAGGCACCTCCGCCTCCACCAAGAGTCAAAGGAATTTTATGAATTGTAATAACAATGGCACCTAATAAGATACCTAAGAAAATACCAATTGACATAAAGCTTACATCAGTCTTAGTTCCAGCGGCTTTAACATATCCAATAAGTTTAATATTGTTTTTAAGATAATTTGCTGGACCAACAAGTGTTACGTGGTCACCTGTAGTTAACTTGGTATAATCCTCTATATTTTTACCATCATGTTGTGCACTATCAATTAAAACACCATTAGCTAGGAATTTTTCTAAAGTATTATATGAATATTCTTTAGTTAGTAGTACAGTGGCTTTCTTTAATTGAATAGGATAATTATTTACATCAATTTCTTTAAGTGCAGTGTGAGAGTTACTAAATGAAGCAAAACTCTTTATATTACCAACAACAATTATTACATCAGTTGGCTTTAAAATGGTTTTAGAGCTAGTTAAAGGTTGCTTATTTCTATAAATCTCTTCAATAACTAGACCATCATTGGCCTGATCAAAAGCTTGAACACTTTTTCCAACTAACTCAGAATCTTTTGTAATTTCAAACGCTCTGATTCGAATATTAGAAGAAAGCTTAACACCTTGTGTTTGCGACTTAATATGGTTCGTCTCAATATATTTCTTAGTAGCTTCTTTCAAGTTAACGTGAAGAATTGCAGGAGCAATATTCTTTAAAAAGATCAAAACTCCAACAGTACCAAACACATAGGTCAACGCATACGCAATTGCAACTTGAGACATAGCTGCTTGTTTAGCCGCAGAAGATATATGTAAGGCTTCAATTGCAGAATTAGCTGTTCCAATACATGCTGATTGAGTTAAAGCGCCGGCAATAATACCACCCGCTTCACCAAATTTAACATGAAATACTTTAAAGAAACCAAAAGCGACTCCAAAAGCAATTACTGAAAAGATAACGCTTTGGATAATAAACTTAATACCTTTTTTCTTAAAGCTATTAATAAATACTGGTCCGACTTCATATCCAATCGTAAAGATAAAGAGATCAAAGAATAAGTTTTTAACAACTGGAGCAATTTGAAACTTGCCCATTTGGCCAATAACTAAGCCTACCAACAAAACTCCGACAGTAGCACCAAGTTTAAAGCTCTTAATATGAAACCTACCAAGTAGATAACCTAGTCCTAAGGTAAGAAAGATAGCTACTGATGGATTTGTTAATACAAATTTACATATTGAATGCCACACATTCATTTTTTCTCATCTACCTCTTTTACTTCTTACTGTTTTTATCTTCAAATTCTTTGTAGTAATCTTTCAACACATCTAATACTTGTTTACCAATTACTGCGTAGTCATTAGTTGGCAAGTTGGCTTGAGATACTCTTAACTCACCTGGTTTTGCTCCAAAACCAACACCATCAACTAAGACAACACCGTTCTTTTCAGCTAATCTCAATAGGAAGTCAACTTGTTGGAAATCATCAGCTAAGTAATCTCTAAATTCTTTTCCATAAGTCTTTTCAGCTAATCTATATACGTCAATTAATGAATAATAGTGAGTATTAGTATCCGTGTTATCTTCTGGAGCACCCATAGCTTTATGCAAATCTTGGTATCTTTTATCAACTAATTTTCTAGCAATTTCAATATATGGATCACTAGTTCCACCATTTGTAGTCGTTAACATATGTCTTAAGGAGAATAGGCTTTCCATAATTTGTTGTGGAGTTGACAACCCAGCTGTGTGATATAAACCGATTGATCTACTATCAGCTACTAAACGGTCAATGAATTTCATCTTCGCAGGATCTAAGACATTGCTGCCATAACGTTTATTTAATTCAGCTTTATCTGCAGCATCTAACTTAGAAATATTATGATCAAAGACGTTTTCATCGTTTAAGCCAATAACTCCTAGTCTCCAACCTGTACAACCATATAATTTCGAATATGAGTAAACTAACATGGTATTGTATGGAACAACACTGTAAATACTCTTAAAGTGAGGAACAAAAGCACCATATACTTCATCACTAATAATCATTAGATCTGGATTCTTAGTAGTAGCTTGTTTAATCGCAGTTAAAGCAGTTTCATCAAATTCTTTTGAAGTAGGATTGGTTGGATTAACGACAATGAATGCTTTTACTGATGGATCTGCTAATTTTTCAATTTCTTTTGGATTAATTTCCCAGTTGTTCTTTTCATATGAATGCAAGTCTACTTCGACTAAGTCATAATCATTCAATTCAGGGATTCTCAAATATGGAGTAAAAATTGGAGTATTAATAGCAATTTTATCTCCTTTATTCAACAAATGATTTTCTGATAAAGAATGAAATGCATAAACAATTGCTGCAGTGGCACCCTCAGTTGGAAATAGTTGCGTTTCATTCTCCAAATCTACGCCTTCATATGATAGACCTTGAAGATAATGATTAATTATCACTTGCGTATTCTTCAAACATCTGTCAGGAACTGGATAATCATTTCCAATTACTCCGTTTACCCATTCAGCTACAACATCGTCACGATCTAGCTTCAAAGTATCGTGACAATAATTTACGGCATCAACTAGGAATTGATCTTCTTCATTTTTATCTGGATCTAAAAATGCAAATAATCTTTCCCTAATTCCTTCTGTTGGCATATAACCAGCCATTATGCCATTATCAATGGTTTGCTTTGAATCATATACACCAAATTGTACTAATCGTGCAAATGCCAAACGAGAAATAGTTTGTATCCAATTTGGATTTCCTCGACCAGCATTTAAGAAAATATTACTTTGCTCATTTTTTTGAGCTAAAGCAAGCATTTTTCTGCTTATTTCAAAAGCTCCTAGCTTCTCCAACTCTTTCTCATCTTGATTACTAAAGTTATTCATAATTCTCTCCTTTTCAAAAACAATAAGGGCTAATAAATAACACCCTTCAACTTTCGCCTTTAGTATAATAAAAAAAAAAAAAATGCAATATATTAGGCTTAGCATCTAAAAAAAGCCTATCTAAGCATATTTGTATATAAATGCTAGATAGACTAAAAAAAGAAAAAATATAATTGCAAAAACCTAATGATATTTGATAACTATACTATAGGTACTAAAAATTTGTTTTTTTGGGTTACTACTGTTATGTTGGACGTGAGAGTAAATATGTAATTAGTACAAGTGAACAGTTTAAAAGGTGGTAAGTACTATGGTTAAAAAAACTGTTCCTAAAAAGCTAACCTTTATCTCTATCTACTTTTTAGGAATTAATGGAATTATAGGTTCTGGAGCATTTTTGCTTCCGCAATCAATTTATAAAGATATGAACTTGCTTAGTGTAGTTGTTATGTTGTCTGCAGCCATAACAGTTGGTCTAATTGCTTTATGTTATGCAGATTTAGCAAGTCGATTTACAGGTTCCGGAGCTGCATGGCTCTACTCTTACAATGCATTTGGTAGATTTGCTGGATATGAATTAGGTGTATTTACTTGGTTTTTAGGTTGTTGTACCTATGCAGCCGAAGTAGTAGCATTTCTAACAACACTCAAAAGTTTTATTCCAGCATTTAATCAAACTTCAATTTATTTTGCAGTTGGAATAGGACTGATTATATTATTTTCAATAATTAATTTCTTTGGTCGTTCTTTGGTTAAAGTGATCGACAATACTTCCTCAATTGCTAAATTATCAACGATTATTCTTTTTATCATTGTTGGCGTATTCTTTATGCATATTGCTAACTTCCATCCAGTAATGCCAGCAGCTGCCGCAAAAGGTGTTGGTCCTTTCTTCCATCATTTTGGTGCAGCCTTTAGTGTTGTCTTCTATTTATTTAGTGGCTTCTCATTTATTCCAATTGCTGCCTCACAGATGAAGAATCCGGCAAGAAATATTCCACGCGCTCTTATTGCAGTAATGATCAGTGTAACGATTTTATATACTTTAATGCTATTAATCGCAATTGGTATTTTGGGACATAAAATGTCTTGGTATACTATCCCAATTGCTAATGCTTTTAAGTCAGCCGTAGGCGAATGGGGCTATATTGTAGTTATTATTGGTGTCTTATTAAGTATCTTTGGAGTGGCATTTACGTGTTCTTTCAATACTCCTGCTTTAATTGCTTCTCTATCTCTTGAGCATCATTTATTACCTAATTGGGTAGGAAAGAAAAATAAGTTTGATGCTCCATGGGTAGGTATAATTTTAACGGCTGCAGTAACACTTCTTTTAATCACTCAATCATACTTATTCTTAGTAGGTTGTATAGTATTGGCATCGTTTGTTCAATACGTACCATCAATCTTCGCAGTTATTAAATTTAAACACACTGGTCAATATCCAAATCATGGCTTCAAGCTTCCTGGTGGCGACATTATCCCCGTATTAGCATTATTGGTAGCTTGCTATTTAGTATTTAACTTTACTTGGGAAACTATTTTGCTTTCTATTGTTGTTGCTGCAGTAACCGCCATTCTTTACTTCTTCATAGGTAAGAAGAGATTAGATAAAATGGGTGGTATTCCAACAGCTATTCGAGAACTTAAAAATCATCCCGAACTCATGAAAAATAAAAATAATAAATAATACAATTTAAAATTATAGATATTACTCTAAATGAAATAGTGTACTACGTATCTGACAAAGATAGTTGGTACACTATTTTTTTGATCGTATAGTATTGCACATAAGTTTATAAAAAGCCTCTCGAAAAATTCAGAACTTAAAAAATCCTACTAAATTTTGCTCTTAATAAATTATCTGTTCCGTGTCAAATTGGCCGTTGAAATCTATAAAATAAGCTAATTCACCAATCTGTTTATGCAGGTTGGTTTTTCTTTGCTTTCGTTTCATAATTTTATAAGCAATTGTGTGCTTTGGATCTACTTTCTTCTAAATTGTTTTTTCGATTCTTTTTTGTAGAAAAATTTATTTCAGTTACGTTTACTCGATAAAACTAAAGTAAATTTTCATTATTAAATAATCTTATTTTATAAAATATAACAGCAATATTTTTATTTACCATATGTTCTTATTTAAAAACACTATTTTTGAATGTTATTTAAACCTTGTCATATCAAGCTTTTGTATCCGCTTAAGTCGTTATACTTGTTTTTTTTTTTTTTTTTATTATGCTAAAAGGTGTCAGGTTAATACAGCGTTATTTAATAAACGCCACTTATTTTAAAAGGAGGATTATTAAAATGAGTGAAGATATAAATTATAAATCACTATTCATTGGGGACAAATCAGAAAATGGGTCTACCTATCTTGACGAATTGACTAGATTGGTACAAAACCACTTAGGATGGAGAAAGAATTATATTCCTTCTGATATTCCTGCCATTACTGATAATGACGAAACAAAGAAAGAATATCAAGATTCATTGCGTCGCCAACATGAAGTATTGACTGAATTAGACCAAAGATTACGTCCAGGCACTATCCCATGGATGTCAGCTGGTCGTTATTGGGGACAAATGAACTCAGATACTTTAATGCCATCAATGTTAGCTTATTGCTACGCCATGCTATGGAATAGTAACAACGTTGCTTTGGAATCTTCAATGGCAACCTCAAAGATGGAAGCAGAAGTTGGTGAAGACTTCGCTAAGCTTTTTGATTATAAGCATGGCTGGGGTCACATTACTCATGATGGTTCAATGGCTAACCTTGAAGGTTTATGGTACGCTCGTCAATTTAAATCTATGCCTTTAGCTTTCAAAGAAGTTGTTCCCGATAAAGTAAAGGGTAAGAGCGAATGGGAATTGCTCAACATGTCAGTTGAAGACGTTTTGAAGATCCTTGCTACCCTTACACCTGAACAAATTGATGAAGTTAAAGCCCACTCTTCACGTAGTGGTAAAAACATTCAAAAATTAGGTAAGTTCATTGTTCCTTACACTAAGCACTATTCTTGGTTGAAGGCCTTAGATATTTCTGGAGTTGGCTTGGATCAAATGATTCAAATTCCTGTAAAGAGCGACTTCAGAATGGATATTGACAAGTTAGAAAGCACTATTAAGGATCTTGCTGCAAAGAAGATTCCAATCTTAGGCGTTGTAGCTGTTGTCGGTACTACTGAAGAAGGACAAGTTGATGAAGTAGATCGTATCGTTAAGTTCCGTAAAGAAATGGAAAAACAAGGCGTTTACTTCTATCTTCACGTTGATGCTGCTTACGGTGGTTATGGTCGTGCATTATTCAAGGATGAAAATGGAAACTTTGTAGAATACGATCAATTAGCTGATCTCTTAAAGAAACACCATGTATTCAATTACCCAGTTAGAATTTCTGAACATGTTTACCGTGGTTTTAAGGCTATTGAAGAGGCTGAATCAGTAACAGTTGATCCACACAAGATGGGGTATGTTCCATATTCAGCAGGTGGTATCGCCATTAAGTATCAAGCTATGCGTAACGTTATTTCTTACTTTGCTCCATATGTATTTGAAAAGAAGACAGCTTCTGCACCTGACATGTTAGGTTCATACATTATCGGTGGATCGAAAGCTGGTGCTACTGCAGCTGCCGTTTGGGCTGCACATCGTACTCTTCCATTGAATGTAACAGGATATGGACGTTTAGTTGGATCATCTATTGAAGCTGCTCAAAGATTCAGAAACTTCTTAAAGAAATTGAAGTTTAATGTAAAAGGCAAAGAAGTTGATGTTTATCCACTAGATAACCCTGACTTTAACATGGTTGATTGGGTATTAAAGATTAATGGTGAAACTAGTCTAGAAAAGACAAACGAATTAAACGAAAAAATGTTTGACTTCTCATCAATGTACGATAGTCACGTTTACTCAAATAGATTCCTTACCTCCCACACTATCTTTAGAAAAGATACATATGGCGATTCACCAGTTCCATTTATCGAAAAGATGGGCTTTACCAAAGATGAATGGAACAAAGTTGGTTCTGTAACCTTGTTACGTGCCGCTATTATGACTCCTTATCTAAATGACAATAAGCTATTTGACTTCTATTCAAAGGGAATAGCTAAATCTATGGAGAAGAAATTAAACGAAATTCTTTAATCTAAAGGAAGTATAGGTTATGAAAACTCAAACTTCAAAAGTAGGTCTAGGGACCTTCATTGGGATGACGGTGGCATTAGCCGCAAGTATCCGTAATATTCCTGATGTTGCCGGTAGTGGCTGGACAATGTTCTTCTACATGGGAGTAGCTACATTTCTATTCGCTTTACCTATTTGTTTAATATCCGGTGAATTTGGTAGTACTTTCCCTGAAAAAGGTGGTCCTGAGCTTTGGGTTAATAATTCATTAGGTCCAAGCTTCGGATTTGCAACCTCTTGGCTTCTTTGGGTACAAATGTTCCCTGGAATGGTTATGGTTGCTTCCGCACTACCTCCATTATTAGCAACGGCTATTAATCAAGATAAACTAGGCACTAATAACATATTTACTCTTATCGTTATTTTAGTAGTGTATTGGATTATTACATTTTTGAATATGAAATTCGACATGGCTAAGATTACTGGACAAATCGGTGCTTGGCTAGGAATCTATATTCCATTAGCTGTAATGACTATTCTTGGTATTTGCGCTGTAATCAAAAATGGCATTCAACCAGCTTCTATTTTAGGACATTTTAATGCCTCTAAATTAATTCCTGATCCAACTGATATGAAATCACTTCAATTCTTCTCCCCTATAATCTTTATTTTTACGGGAATTGAAATGTCTTCAGTCTACATTACTAGAATTAAAAAAGTATCTTACTACCCAATTGGTGTTTTGGTAACTTTAGTATTCATGTTCTTATTAAATACCGTAAATGGATTTCTAGAAAGTGCGGTAGTTCCATCTTCACAAATTGACTTAAACAATATCGTTCAACCAGTTATTGTTTTTGATAAAGTTTTAGGGTTACCATCTTGGATTGCCAATATTTTTAGCATTCTAGTCTTTATTGGAGTCAGCGTCCAATTGTCTGCATGGGCATCCGGACCCGGAAAAACTATTATTTCAAGTGCACAAAAGGGTTTATACCCTCCAAAATTCAAATTCTGGAAGACAGACAAATTTGGTGATTCCCACACAGTTTTACTTACTCAAGCTACGATTATTTCCCTCTTTGCTTTAGTATATCTATTAATTCCTGGTATCAACGCTGCCTTTCTAGAATTAGTAAATGCTACGACAGTTCTATACTGTGTAGTATATGTATTTATGGCAATTGGATTTATTAAGTTAAGATTGCAAAAGCCTGACTTAAAGCGTCCATTTAAAGTCGGAAATACATTTGTTGCATGGATTGTTTCTATTGTATTGATTGCCACAATTATCATTGCTTTAATTGCTACTTTCGCAGTTGGTACTTTAACCAACTTCATTATTGTAGCAATTATCAGTATTGTCTTAACACTTTTACCATTCTGGTTCGTTAAGATTAGAAAGGATTCATGGACAAGTGAAGTTAAAGATTTAATGGCTAAAGAAAATAGCGCTTCTAAGCACTAATATTAGTTTTATACTTTAATAAAAATACTACTTACTCATATAAATAGTTAATTAAAAACATACTTTGATATCAAAATACTATCATTAAGTTAAGACATTATTTTGAATTGAAGTATGTTTTTTCGTATCAATTTGATGCTTACAAAATCTATTACTTGTTATTTTTCATCTTTTATTTAATTTTATAACACCGCTTCTATATTAATATATGATGTAATACGGTGATGTTTTCTTATAATTGCATGTATATATAATTATAGCTACTTATTTAAATAACACTATAAGTCTTTTCATTTGCTTTTTTTATTTCTAACTTCTAACCTAAGAGACGAATAGATAATTATTATTTTAACTTGCAAGTCGTTATATAAATATCTATTTGTTTTATTAACTTTCTATTTTGATGAAAACTCATGTGAACTAATATCTTTTGTTAACTCTGTTTTTTCATTAATAACAGATGTTGCTGATGAAAGAGATTCACAAGCCTACCATCTTTTTAGTTAGTTTCTTTTGCCTTTTTAGAAGGAGTGGGTATTTTCATGGAAGACAATAAAACTCAACAGAAAAAGACCTATATATCTGTCCTTGCCCTAACAATGATGAATGTTTCCATAGTTGCCGGAATCGCAAACGATGTTCAGCAATCATTCTATGGACTTGCATCAGTAACGTACTTCGCAATCGGAGCTATTTGTTTCTTCATCCCAACTGCTTTAGTTGCGGCTGAACTAGCTTCTGGTTGGAGTAACCGCGGAGGAATTTTCCGCTGGGTTGGTGAAGGTTTAGGTAAAGGCTGGGGACTAACCTGTTTACTTATCCTGTGGTTCCAATTAATTTTGAACTTTGGGATGGGGATGCCAAGCTTTACAGCAACCATCATGTTTTATACACCAAACTATGATGCGGCTGTAAAATTCGCTCAAGCACCACAACACGAATTGCTGATCATGACAGGTTGGGTCATTTTCTATTGGATCCTTACTTATTTAGCTACTAAAGGTGTTAAGGCCTTTTCTAACATCGCTAAATACGGTGTTATTATCGGAAGTCTTATTCCTTTAGCCGTTATGATTATTTTAGCTATTGTTTGGGTAGCTCAGGGGCATCAACCTGTTATTCCAATGACACCGAAGGGATTAATTCCTAAGTGGAATGGAATGAGTACATTAGCATTAGCTGCCGGAGTATTCTTCTCATACACCGGTATTGACACTAACGCCGCTCACATTAAGCAATTGAAGCATCCTGAAAAAGATTTCACTAAAGCAATGTTTATCTCAATTATTCTTGCTTTCTTAATCTTTGTTGTTGGTACTGTAATCATTGCAATGATTATTCCTGAAAAACAAATTAATGTTTTATACACTCTCTACTCTGTATTCAGGGTTTTAGGATCAACAATTGGTATGCCTTGGTTGTACATGGTTCTTGTTTGGGCCTTACTATTCAATACTATTGCGATGGTTGTAACTAATATGGCAGGTCCTTCATTTATGTTAGGCCAAGTTGGAGGAAGTGGATTTTTACCACACTGGTTCCAACAAAACAATAAACATAACATGCCTGCACATTTAATGTATACGCAAATCGCTGGAATGACGATTGTTGCCTATCTAGTTAAATTAATTCCAAATGTTGAAGGATTTGTTATTCTAGTTACTCAAACAATCACTGTTCTGTACATGTTTTATTACATTTTAATGTTTACAGCTTTCTTGCGTTTACGTTATGACCAACCTAACCGTCCTCGTTCATTTAAAGTTCCCGGTGGTAGTTTTGGTGCTTGGCTTGTCGCAGGAGTAGGTATAATTTCATCCGTTTTCGGGATTGTTCTTGCTATCTATCCTCCAGCACAAGTTAAATCAGAAGTTGGTTCATCAACAGTTTATATTTCTGTTATTTTAGCTTTAGTTGCTGTCGTTTTAATTGTTTGTTTTGTCTTATATCAACTTTCTAAGAAACACCCAGAGTGGGTAAATCCGAACAATAAATTTGCTCCGTTTACTTGGGAAATTGAAGGACTTAAGAAACCTGGAAAGGCTTTATCAAACGTTCCAACAACTGTTATGTCTAAAGATCAAAATCCAATGGGTATGCCAATTAAGCGCCCATATAAGCCAAATGAACAAGTTTCTGATGACGTTGTTAAAGCAGATGAAAACAATGAGATTTCAACTGATAAAAGTTAAATAAATTATCGATTTAAAGAAAAGAGATTAATTATGGTACAAATTGATAATGAAGATTTAAAACAAGTTAGATCAGAATTTTTAGATACACCAAAGTATCGTAATACACAAAATGCCGTAATGAAAAACGGTATTAAGAAATCAATCACAAATCAAAGTGTAGTTAATAGTGCACCATTTGTATTTTCAATTGATGTTGATTCAAATCATGTTCTAAATCAAAAACAATCCGGTCGTTGCTGGGATTTCTCTGGTTTAAACTTTATTCGCTATCACATTGAAAAAGATCATCATATAAAAAATATGGACTTATCAGGAAGCTATGTTTACTTCTATGATAAGTTAGAAAAAGCTAATTATTTCTACCAAAACATTATTAACACAGCTGATCGTCCATTATCAGACCGTCTAGTTAACTGGTTACTTACTACTCCTCAACAAGATGGTGGTGACTGGCAACTATTAGTAGACTTAATTGAAAAATACGGTATTGTTCCAATGGAAGCCTACCCAGAAACTGCTGCTAGTGCTAACTCACAAGAATTAAACCGTATGTTTAACAGAAAGTTACAAAAAGACGCTATGAAGTTACGTGATTTAGCTAATAGCGACGCATCTGATGAAAAGATGAAGAGTGTTCTTCACCACTTAAATGCAGAAAACTACCGTGTATTAGCTATTTCATTAGGTACTCCTCCAGACAAATTCACCTACGAATATCGTGATGAAAACAATGAATATCATACTACTGGTCAAGTTACACCAATAGAATTCTTCAAGAAGTTTGTTAACATCAACTTTGATGATTATGTTGAACTAATGAACTTACCAGGTGAAAATTATCCATATAATACTCCATTTGGCGTTGAAATCTCTGGCAATATGGTTGGTGGTCAACCAAGTCGTTACTTCAACGTTTCAATGAAAGATATGGAAAAGACTGCTCTTGAACAATTAAAGGATGACGAACCTGTATGGTTTGGTTGTGACGTCCTACAAGAATGGGCTCCAGATGCTGGTTTACTTGATGTTAATGTTTACGACTGGGATCGTTCATTTGGTATTAAGTTAGGTACTGATAAGACTAAGAGATTTGAATATCGTGAAAGTTTGCCAACTCATGCAATGCTTATTTCTGGTGTTGACATGCGTGATGACAAGCCAATAAGATGGAAGATTCAAAACTCTTGGGGCACTAAGCCAGGTCACAAAGGTTACTTTATTATGGGCAACGATTGGATGGAACAATATACCTACGAAACTGTTGTCAACAAGAAGTACTTAACTGATGAACAACTTGCTGCATATGAAAAAGAACCTGTAATGCTTCCATACTGGAACGCAATGAACCCAATTTAAAGAATACTATTTCTTTAGTCTTTAGAAAGGACGATTATATATGGCATGTACCACTGTTATAGTTGGTAAAAAAGCCAATATTGCCGGTTCTACGATCATTGCTCGTAATTGCGATGCCGAGGTTTGTAATGTACCAGTAAAGTTTGTAGTTGTTCCTGCCAAATCAGAAAAACAAACTTTCCATTCATATGTTACAGGCTTAGATATTCCTCTCCCTGAAAATGCACTTCGCTATCAAATGGCACCTTTTGTTGATTACAAAATTCATGGTCAATTTGGTGAGTGTGGCATTAATAGTGAAAATGTAGCCATGAGTTCAACAGAAAGCCTATATGGTAATCCACAAGTTTTAGGATTAGACCCACTTGTAAGTAATGGAATTGGTGAAGATGCGCTTTTAAGTATTGTATTACCTTTCATTCATTCTGCGCGGGACGGTGTCCAATATCTTGGTAAACTAATTGAAAAATATGGTTCACACGAAGGAAATGGAATTGCCTTTAGTGACAAAGATGAAGTTTGGTACATGGAAATTCCAACCGGTCACTATTGGGTTGCTGAAAAACTTGATGATGACAAAGCGGCTGTAATTGCTAATCAAGTTTCACTTCAAGATATTGACTTTGATGATAGTAGTCGTTTTATGTGGGCTCCTGGCATTAGAGAGTTCGTAGACAGTAATAACCTTAACCCTGATCCTAATGAATTTAATTTTCGCCATATTTTTGGTACGTCTAATGCACGTGATCGTTGCTACAACACTCCACGCGTTTGGTTTGGTCAACGCTACTTGGGTCATATTGCTTTCTCACCTACTAGCAACAATTTAGACTTTAGTTTTAAACCAGATCGTAAATTAAAGCGTGAAGATGTCGGCTATGTTCTTAGTTCTCATTACAATGAAACTATTTATGATCCTCTAGCAGATGACACGCCAAAAGATGACAGAACTAAATTCCGTCCAATTTCTATGGCAAGATGTGCAGAATCGCATATTCTAGAAATTCGAAATAAAGTACCAGCTGGAATTGCTGGAATTGCTTGGTTTAATTTTGCTCCAACGGCCTTTAATCCATATGTGCCATTTTATGCTAATGCAAATGGTACGGCTCCTCAGTACGAGAATACAACTGATGCATATAGTCCTGAAGAAGCTTATTGGTTATCAAGGACTGTAGCTGCTTTAATTCAACCAAGCTATAATGAAATGAAATCTCTATTAAGTGGCTTAGATGGTTTCTTGCCTACTGCTGATCAACTTACTCATCATTTAGTCCATGTAACTGATGAGAAAGCTGAAAAGTTAAGTGGACAAAAGCTAACTCAATATCTAACTAAGGCTAATGCAGCTAATGCACAAAAGGTTCTTGACCTTACACATAAAACTGTAGGAGATTTAGTGAAACGTGAATTAACTTTATCTCGTTTAAGTTTTTCAATTAATACTGATCGTTTACAAAATTAATTTAATAAAAGCTAGGTGACTCTCACCTAGCTTTTTCTTTAACGTATGTTATTTAGGAGATGTTAACAATGATGGAAGATGCAAAGGAAAAGGATAAAAAGTCTGTCAAACAGATTTATATTTCCATCCTTGCTCTCACCCTAATGAACGTTACCATTATTGCCGGTATTGGTAATGACGTTCAGCAAGCCTTCTATGGTTTAGCTTCCGTTACCTATTTCGCTATTGGTGCTATTTGTTTCTTCATTCCTACAGCTTTAGTAGCTGCCGAACTAGCATCTGGCTGGAGTAATCGTGGTGGTATCTTTCGATGGGTTGGTGAAGGTTTAGGCAAAGGCTGGGCACTAACCTGTTTATTAATTCTATGGTTCCAAACAATGATTAACTTTGGGATGGGGATGCCTAGTTATGCTGCAACAATTATGTTCTATACACCAATGTATAATAAAGCGGTTCAATTCGCTCAACACCCACAACATGAAGTATTAATCATGACTGGATTCATTATTTTATATTGGGTACTAACTTTTGTTGCCACTAAGGGAGTTAAAGCATTCAGTAGTGTTGCTAAATATGGTGTTTTAATTGGTACCTTTATTCCCTTAGCTTTAATGGTTATTTTAACCATTGTTTGGTTGTGTCAAGGACACGCTCCTGCCATTCCAATGACACCAAAAGGATTAATTCCTAAGTGGAATGGAATGAGCACTTTAGCCTTAGCAGCCGGAGTATTCTTCTCATACACCGGTATTGATATGAATGCCGCTCACATCAAACAATTAAAACATCCTGAAAAGGATTTCACAACGGCAATGTTCTTCTCTATTATCTTAGTATTCTTAATCTTCGTTGTTGGTACTGTAATCATTGCAATGGTTGTTCCAGAAAAGCAGATTAATGTTATTTATACTTTGAACACAGTATTCAGAACACTTGGTGCCACAATTGGAATCCCATGGTTATATATGGTTCTTGTGTGGGCTGGATTATGTAATGTTTTAGCCAGTGTTATTACTAACATGGCTGGTCCCTCATTTATGCTAGGACAAGCTGGTGGTTCTGGATTTTTGCCAAAGTGGTTCCAGGAGAAGAACAAACATCAAATGCCTGCTCATCTAATGTACACTCAAATTGCAGGGATGACGATAATTGCCTACTTGGTTAAATTACTTCCAAATGTTGAAGGTTTCGTCATTATGTTAACTCAGACCATCACAGTTCTTTACATGTTCTACTACATCTTAATGTTCATCACATTTTTAAGATTAAGATACGATCAACCTAACCGTCCTCGCCCATTTAAAGTTCCAGGTGGCAAAGTTGGGGCATGGATTGTTGCTGGTCTTGGTTTAATCTCTAGTGTATTCGGTATTGTATTAGCCATCTATCCACCAGCACAAGTTAAAGCCGAAGTTGGCTCCCCTGTTACTTATGTTGTAACTATTTGTATTTTGGTAGCACTTATTTTAGCTATTTGCTTTATTATGTATCAACTATCAAAGAAGCACCCCGAATGGGTTGATCCACACAACAAATTTGCTCCATTTACTTGGGAAATTGAAGGACTTAAGAAACCTGGAAAGGCTTTATCAAACGTTCCAACAACTGTTATGTCTAAAGATCAAAATCCAATGGGTATGCCAATTAAGCGCCACTATGGTCCAGACGAGCAAGCTGCAGCTAAATTAGTCAAAGAAGCTAATGAGAATAAACTTACCCCTACTGACAATTAATTTTTATTAGAAAAGAGATAATATTATGTCAGAAATTAATCCTACTGATTTAAAAACTATTAGATCAGATTTTCTTGATAATCAAAGATACCGTGTTACTCAAAATGCAGTTATGAAAAATGGTATTAAAAATTCCATTACTAATCAACGTGCTATTGATAATAGCAGTTTTGCATTCTCAGTTGATGTTGACTCTAACAAAGTAATGAATCAAAAGCATTCCGGCCGTTGCTGGATGTTTAGTGGTTTAAACTTTGTTCGTTTCTTAATTGAAAAGCACCATAATTTAAAAGATATGGAGCTCTCTCCTGATTATCTATTCTTCTATGATAAGTTAGAACGTGGTAATTACTTCTATAACAACATTGTAAAAACTGCTACTAAACCTCTTTCTGATCGTGAAGTCATGTTTTTACTTGCTACGCCACAAGAAGATGGTGGTGATTGGAATTTCTTAATTAATTTAATTGAAAAATATGGACTTGTTCCTAATGACTTAATGCCTGAAACCACACCAGCCTGGAATACAACTGAGCTTAATCAGATGTACAACAGAAAACTGGATAAAGATGCAATGAAGTTGCGCGACCTTGTTAACAATGAAGCTTCCGACACTAAAATTAAAAGCGTAATCCGTCAAATGAATCAAGAAAACTATCGGATCTTAAGCATTTGTTTTGGTACTCCTCCAGAGCACTTCACTTATGAATATCGTGATAAAAATAATAACTACCACACAACTGGTAGAATTACACCACTTGAATTTTATAAGAAGTTTTCTGATATTAACTTAAATGATTACATTGAACTTATGAATTTACCTGGTGGTGGCTACAAGTTTAATCAAACTTATACAATTGACCTATGTAATAACGTTATTGGCGGAAAAGATAGTCATTACTTAAATGTTCCAATGCATGATATGAGACGGATGACTATTAATCAACTAAAAGATGGCGATCCAGTTTGGTTTGCCTGCGATGTTTTACAAGAATGGAATAACCCAGCTGGTTTACTTTCACTAGGTGTTTATGACTGGAAACGTTCATTTGGAATTACTTTAGGTAAAGATAAAGCCAATAGAGTTCAATATCGTGAAAGCATGCCAACTCATGCAATGCTAATTTGTGGGGTTGATTTACAAGACGATGAGCCAACTAAGTGGAAAGTTCAAAACTCATGGGGCAATAAACCAGGACACAAGGGATACTTCATTATGGATAATCCTTGGATGGACCAATACACTTATAATACTGTAGTAAATAAGAAGTATTTATCAGTTACGGAATTAAAGTCCTATCAAGAAACTACCCCTATTACTCTTCCTTATTGGACAGCCATGTTATCTGATTAGTTTCTAATTAATTAAAATGAAGGTGAATGCTATGGTATTAACAGATGCGCAAAACAAAATCGTTGCAAAAGCTACTAAAAAAGATGTTAATGGTTGGCATTATTTAACAGTTCAAGGTGACCCTTATGAAATTGGTTTTCAACATGGATACCTTCTAACTGATGAATTTAGAGATGCAATTCGGGTTTATACACATATGACTCTTGAATTATATGGAATGGATTATTCCTTCTTTGTAGAACAAGCTGTCAAAATGCATAAAGATAAAATTCCTGAAGAATATTTAGAAGAAATGCAAGGAATGGCGGATGGCTTCACTGCCAATGGCTTTGAAACCAGTGTTGATGACATTATTGGCTGGAATGATTGGATGGAACTAACAGGCTATTGGTGGCCGCAAGTTGCAGCTAACTATTCCAATAATCCACCACAAGGTCCACGTGGTTCTCACTGCTCTGGATTCGTTGCAACAGGATCAGCTACTAAAGATGGTAAACCAGTAATTGCTCATGAAAGTTTTGATGATTTCTGGAGCGGTCAGTACTTTAACATCTGTGAAGAGATTCATCCAACTAATGGCCATGCATTTAAGATGCAAACTGTTCCAGGCTATCTTGATTCAATGACCGACTTCTATGTAACAGATGCTGGCCTTGGAATTACCGAAACCACTATTGCTGGATTCGTTGGTTACGACGTAAATGGAATTCCAGAATTTATTAGAGCTCGTAAAGCTACTCAATATGCGAATAATATCGATCAATGGGTAAAATTAGTCAATGAAGGCAATAATGGCGGTTACGCAAATATTTGGCTTCTTTGCAATATCAATACTGGTGAGATCGCTCGTTATGAACAAGGTTTAAAGCATCAGGAATTACTCGAATCAACTGACGGTTTCTATTATGGCTGTAATGCTTGTCACAACCCACGTATTCGTAACCTTGAGTGTGTTGACAATGGCTATAACGACACTCGCCAACAAACTGGTGCTCGTAGAGCACGCTTTGAAGAATTATTACCTGAAGTATCTGGTACGATTGATGATGGAGTTGCCAAGAAGATCTTAGCGGACAAGTACGATCCATACTTAGGATATCAATGTGCTTCTTCACGTAATATTTGTGCTCATTATGACGTTGACCCACAATACTATGCTGACGATCCACATGGCGTCTGGAATGTACCTTTCTTCCCAGGTGGTTCATGTGATGGTAAATGTGCAGATGCTACTGATATTCAAAACCTGAATATGTGGGGTATCTTCGGCCGAGCTGATGGTGAACCATTTGATGCAAAAGACTTTATGAAGCAACATCCTGAATGGAATTGGCAAAAAGGTTATCTCTATGATAGACCAAGTCAGCCATGGACACTATTTGACTAGATAAGTTCAACTAACTTAATCAAAAATAAAATTATAAAAACTACTCATAGAAATAGGGTTAAGCATCATGCTTAACCCTATTTTGTTATTTATCTGTCCACTATTTGTTTAAGTTTTTCAAAAACAAATTGCATTACACCAACCCAAGTTAAGGCAATAGCAACGGAGCCACAAACATCTGATGGGTAGTGAGCATAGACGTATACTCTAGAAATCATTACAATGACTAACCAAACAATCAACAGAAAATCAATCCAAAAACGTTTAGTTCTATCTTTCAAAACTACTGGCAAAAGTACCATAATGATCCAAATAACAATCATTCCCATACCTAAGGTATGACCACTAGGAAAACTAAATCCATCATCAACTGCTAAGTGTTGTACGGGACGAGCTCTTTGAATCAAATGCTTAATTACCCAACCAACTGCATCCCCTGTAATCATTGTTAAAACTAAGTTAGTCGCAAGAGGACGTTGTTTTCTAAACCATAAGATTACTGCAATTAATACCATCCAGATCAAGTCAACCTTGGTATCTGCTAAAAATGTAATCTTTAGCATCAATCCCTTTAAATTAGGAACAATGTGAACTAATCCTTCAAAGAAATTATCAAAGGCATTAATCCAACCTAAGTGTAAAATAATCGAAATGGCGAGAATCAAACTAATGGGTAAGCCCCAATATATCGCTTTTGAATATCTTTTCATTTTTACTCCTGTTTTCAATAATGTTTTTTCTTATTTTACCACTATGAGCTTAAAAATCATTGGTCATAGTTGAAAATCATCATAAATTAATTAAAGAAAAACAGCTAGTGAGTACCAGGCACTAACTCCAATCATCGTCACTTAAGACGACTGTTGAGTTTAGCTAATCCTTGTGATTAGCTTTTTTTATTATTGCTATTAAAAAAGTAGGATATTCACTAACTATCTAGTAAATATCCTACTTTTTCTTTATCGTTAATTTAATCTTTAATAGTCAATGGTTTGAGTTGTGCTTCAATCTCGTCTAAACCAACCCCAGCTTGAATTAAAGACGCGGCTGTATATGCTCCTTCAATTAAAGCTGTGTCATATACTGGAACATGAGAAACTATCGTAATACCTAGACTCATAGTAAACCCTCCGTTTCAAGCAGAGCTTCAAATAAATATCCACTTGATTCAGAACCTGGATCAACATGCCCTTTTGAACGTTCGCCTAAATAACTTGCACGTCCCTTTTTGGCTACCATATCCTTGGTTGATTCAACGGCCCTTTCAATCTTATCTTTGGATAAAGTGCCGGCTTTTACTTCTGGTACCAATTCACTCCAAACATCGACCATCGTTTTATCTCCTGGCTTTGCACCGCCACGCTTTTGAATTCCAGCTAAAGCAGCTTTAAGAAGCTCTCCTAGATCATCTGTTGAGCTACTCTTTTTAGCCATTTCTAGAAAAGCCGTCCCATATAACGGACCAGAGGCTCCGCCGACGGTTGAAATTAAAGCCATCGCAATATTTTTGAAACCAGCTTGTAAATCGACAGGCTTTGTAGTTAATTTTTCTCTAACAGCCTTCATTCCCCGGCTCATATTAAATCCGTGATCTCCATCACCAATTGGTGTATCCAAATCACTTAAATATTGTTTATTTACCTCAATCTTATCAGCAAAATTATTCATCCAACTTGTTAACGTATCAACTGTTAATGTCATTTTTATTCCTTTCTACCAAGCAATAGTCTTAACTGGGAAGTTTAAGTAATCAAGCCACTTATCATCTTTAATCTCAAACAAAGTTAAAGAAATACCAGCCATATCAAGTGAAGTCATATAGTTTCCAACTTTCATAAAACTTGGCTTGATCTTAAATTCATCTAACTTATTTAAAACATCATTAGCAAAAATATATTGCTCCATCAAAGGAGTAGCACCCATCCCATTAACTAAGCAAGCATACTTTTTACTGCCCTCAAGATGCATTTCATCGTTTAATTTACCAACAAGTTCTTCAACTAATTCCTTTGAAGGCTTAATCTTCTCACGGCGGTATCCTGGTTCACTGTGAATACCCACTCCATATTCGATTTCATCTTCCTTTAAAACAAATCCAGGCTTACCAACTTCCGGATTAGTAGCTGCAGAAAGTGCTACAGCAATTGTCTTAATATTTGGCAAAACTTTTTTAGCTAATTCTTCAATTTTATCTAAACTAGCACCTTGTTGGGCTGCTGCACCTAGAATCTTATGCATAAAAAGAGTTCCCGCAACTCCGCGACGTCCCTGAGTGTATAAACTATTTTCAACTGCAATATCATCATCAACTACAATTGATCTAACAGGAATATCATCCATATCGGCTAAATCCTTAGCCATATCAAAATTCATGATGTCACCAGAGTAATTTTTTACCACCATGAAGACACCTTGACCTTGATTAGCAGCCTTAATTGCTGCATAAATTTGATCAGGTGTTGGTGAAGTAAAGACTTGACCACAGATAGCAGCACTTAGCATCCCTTCACCTACGTATCCAGCATGTGTTGGTTCATGACCTGAACCGCCGCCACTGATAATACCAACTTTTCCTTTCATTGATTCTTTATCAGACCGAACAACAGCTTCAGTATCTGGAATTTTTTCAATAAATTGAGGATATGAACGAGTCATTCCGGAAACCATTTCTGCAACAACATTGTGTGGATCATTAATAATCTTCTTCATTGTTTTTATCTCTTTTCTTTTTGAAACCACTTTCACAATATTATTATAACGTAATAGTGCTGATAAGTTTAATTTATTATTTTGAAAGAAAAAGCAAAACTATTTTTCATAGATCTGCTAAAATTACTATTTAAATTAATTCATATATTGAAAAAAGCTAAGCACCCACTATAAAAAATAGTGAAAATACTTAGCTTTTTTATACAAAATTTTTACCTAATCAAATATATCTAATTCTAATCCATCAACAATATCTCTTAACAAGTCTAAGCCCGCGATACTGTTACCATCTTTATCTAAGGCTGGACTAAAGATCCCAATTCCATATTTATGAGGTGCAGCTGACATCAGACCACCACCAACACCACTTTTTGTTGGCACACCAATTAGTCGTGAATACGTTCCTGATTGATTATATAGGCCAGTCGTCATCATCAATGACTTGATACAACGAGCTTCTTCATCAGAAATAATACGTTTGTTATCCCATGGTTTTACACCACCATTAGCTAAAACAGCACCTAAATTTGCTAAAGAACGCGCAGTAACCATCATTGAACATTGCTTAAAGTAAGTATCAAGACTAGTTACTACATCCCCGAGCATCATGTTTTTAGATTCCATATAATATGCTAAAGACCGATCTAGATTACCCGTTCTTCTTTCAGAATGATAAATTATTTGATCTAAATAAAGATCTGGGTCATTACAAATATCACGAGCAAAATCTAAGATTTCTTCAAATGCATCGTCACCCGTCTTACTTACTACCATCGAAGTTGTAGCAATTGCTCCAGCGTTAATAAAAGGATTCAACGGATACTTAGCTCTTTCAATTTCCATATTTAGAATTGAATTGAAGGCAAAGCCTGTTTGACGGGATCCTACATGTTTAAATACTTCTTGTATGCCCATCTTTTTAATAGCAAGCATTAAGGTAATTACCTTAGAAATACTTTCAATTGCAAAACGTACTTCACTTTGGCCAGCTTCACCTACTTCACCATCTTCTAAATCATATAAAGCAACTCCGAGCTGCTTAGGATTAACTTCAGCTAAAGCCGGAATATAGCTAGCAACTTTTCCTTCTTTTTCTTTAGGTAAATTTTTCTTAACTAATTTTTCTAATTGAATCATAGCTATCTCTTTTCTATGAAAATACACTCTCACTTTAAGCATAGTCGATTCAATTGATTAGGTGAAATATTTAAGATTATAAAAAATATTATCTTAAAATAAATCTAAATCAATTAAGTGATACTCCTTCAATACCAAGCCTTTAAATTCAGCTTTTATAACAAATGGCATTAATGGCTGAATTTTTACAAATTTTTCATAAGTAAAACTAGAATCATAATAATTGATTATTGTTCCTATAGCTGTTCCATGACTCCCCACTATAATAGTCTTATTCAAGTTTTTCTCTAGGATATTTTCCAAAGCTTTAATATTTCGCTCTTGAACTTCCTTAAGAGATTCTCCATTGGTAAGCTGATATTCAAAATTTTCCCATTGTTTTTTACAGTAGTCATTAAAATTTGTAATCCATTCATTACCAATTTTACGCTCACGTAAATTTTCATCTATAAGACATGAAATCCGCTTATCTTTCACAATTGGATCAATGGTCTCAATTGCTCTCTTAAAAGGACTAGAATATGCTACATCAATTTTCTTTTGCTTAAAATATAAAACTAGCTTTTTTCTATCTTCTAATCCTTTTACACTTAGTGGACGCACGGCATCATTATGAATATCTATATTCGGTTGAGCATGTCTTACAAAGTATACAATCGTCATTTGAATTTATCCCCCAAATATTGTTCCCAATATCCCCAATAATAAGCTGAATCGGGATCTTCAGTTTGTTTCAAATACTCATCAAAATATGGAAGCGTATATTGTACTAGTCCATATCCGGCTGGGATTATCAATTTACGCTCAATAGCTCTTCTTCGATATTGTGCCACAAAAACTTTATCTTTTTCTAAAATCTTTACTGCATCTTGAAGTCGTCTATTTCCCATAACCGCCAGCAAATACTTGCGATCCCATTCAGATAGATCAATAAAAATCTTTTGATATGCATTGTCAAATAGTTGCAACTGAAATGGAATTGAAACTTTATCAAGATCTGCACTTTCGGGGATTTTTCCGTTTAGTTGATCAAACAATAAAAATCCCAATAATTGAAAGGCAAATGCATAACCACCTGTCATTTTCGCCATACGACTTGCTACACTCAAAGAGCAATTAAACACAGAACTATATGCCGCAATTATATCTGCATTTTTTAACGGTAATGTGTGAATTTTTTCTGATCTAAGCAAAAATGTCAATTTATTCTGAGTTTGAATATCTAAAATCAAATCTGGAAGTCCAGTCATTAAAACGAAGATCGGTAAATTATCTCCCTTTAATTCATTGAAGACTTGTGCAAATTCTCTTACCGCTTCGGTATTAGTAATTTCATCAATTGTAACAACCACGTATTTATTTTGTCTTTTTACTTTTTTTAGTATTTTTTCTAAAACAATATCATATTCTGTTTCAGAACTGTTCAAATCGATATTAATTTCTTTTACAGTAATTGAATTAACATTATTTAAAGCTTTTTGAAAAGAAGATTCAGTCTTGATAGCTAACTTTTTTGTTAAACTTGCGACTAGGTTATCTTTATTAATAAGATTAATCCGATAACAATTATCATCTTGATCCAATTTTTGAGCCACTGCGTTTAAAAAGACAGTCTTTCCTGAACCTCTAACGCCAGTAATAAAAAATGAACGGGCAAAATCACTAGTTTTAATTTTAGAAATTAAATCATTAATTCTAGTATCTGTATCAAGAAATATTTTAGGGACATCACCAAATGTCAGATTAAAAGGATTATTCATCTTAATGTCTCCTTTCATTTTTAAACTCTTTTAAACTTTTCCATCAAAAAAGCTAAGTACTTTCATTCAGTACTTAGCTTTTTACAAATGATTATTTTCTTAATCAATAGGAGAGATTTCTCGGATTTCAGCTAATTTCTTATACCAATATACGCTCTTCTTTGCGTAACACTTCTGCGTCTTAAAGTCGACATAGAATAGACCATAACACTTTGAATAACCATTCGTCCAAGAGAACATGTCTTGACGTGACCAGACAAAGTAACCATTTACTGGAATACCAGCTTCAATTGCCTTAGCAACTTCTTCCGTATGTTGTCTTAGATAATCAATTCTTGGAGTATCATCAATTATCTTATCTTCACTTTCAAACTTATCCTTATAACCCATGACATTTTCAGTAATATAGATCGAATGAACTAATGGATAATCATCATAGACACGCTTTAATTGGTCGTACATCCCTTGTGGATAAATAATCCAGTCCCAATCAGTTGCAGGCAAATCCTTAGGATGAATCTCTTCACCAACATCCTTCATACCGTTGACGTCCGTACCTTAGTTAGAACAATCAAATTTTACGCTTGACTTTTTTCCTATAACTTAGTTAAATAAAAAGAAACAAATGTGATGACCTTTAATATAGTCCCGTGAGGCTATCAAGGAAATCTGCGCGTAAACTATTTTTTATAGTTTTAAACAGAAACGACTATCTTAGAGGCAATTCTTCAGATAGTCGTTTTTTCTTTAGGTCATCCAATCGTCATTTTCAAGGAGGAAAAAATGAAAAAAATGCCTAAAGACACATTCCATAATGATGATGCGATCTTAGACGTTTACGAAAAGCCAGAACTTGGACATGGAATTTTGTTATCCATGCAACACTTGTTTGCCATGTTTGGCTCAACTGTTCTTGTTCCAATTTTGGTCGGTATCAACCCAAGTATTGCACTTCTTTCATCTGGTATCGGTACTTTAGTTCATATGGTGCTAACGCACTTTAAGATTCCGGCATACTTAGGCTCTAGTTTTGCCTTTGTTGCTACTATGCAGGCCTTAATGAGACAAGATGGGTATCCTGCAATTGCTCAAGGTGCAATTGCGGCTGGGTTAGTATATGTTATTGTTGCCTTAGTTATTGCAAAGATTGGATCTGATTGGGTAAACAAAGTCTTACCACCAATTGTTGTGGGACCAATCATTATCGTAATTGGACTATCTCTTGCAACTACTGCTGCCAACGATGCCATGATGAAGGGTACGAAGTACAACTTAACTTACTTCGGTGTTGCCATCTTTACCTTAGTCATGACCTTAATTTTCCAAATGTGCTTCAAAGGTTTTACTAGTTTGGTTTCAATTATGCTTGGAATCGTTTGTGGTTACGCCCTATCTTGTGTTCTAGGAATAGTTGATTTTTCAGGAGTAGTAAAAGCTGCTTGGTTCTCAATGCCCGCTTTAGATGTGCCTGGAATTAGCTACCACTTCAAATGGTATCCAGCAGCTATCTTAACAATGGCTCCAATTGCCTTTGTTACAATGACTGAACATATGGGACATATTATGGTTCTTAACTCCCTAACTAAGAGAAACTTCTTTAAGAATCCAGGTTTACACCGTACTATGATGGGTGACGGTCTTTCAACAATTATTGCCGGTTTTATCGGTGGTCCTCCGACTACTTCTTACGGTGAAAATATCGGTGTTTTAGCTATGACCAAAGTTCATTCAGTTTGGGTATTAGCAGGAGCTGCAGTATTTGCAATTGTCTTTAGTTTTGTTGGTAAAGTTGCTACAGTCATCGAATCAATTCCAATGCCAGTTATCGGCGGTATTTCATTCTTACTGTTTGGAACGATTGCATCTAATGGTCTAAAGATTTTAGTTGATGATAAAATCGACTTTGGCGAAAAACGTAATATGTTAATCGCTTCTGTTATCTTAGTTATTGGTATCGGTGGAGCTTACTTACAACTTGGTAGTTTCCAATTAACTTCAGTTGCCTTATGTACAATCTTTGGTATGTTAATGAACTGGATTTTACCTAAGAAAGCAGCTAGTGAAAAGGCGCTAGAAGCTGAAAAGAAAGAAAAAGAACAAAAATACTTTAATTAGTTGAATATATGAAAAGAGCTAGAATCCGTGTAATGTGGATTCTAGCCTTTTTAGTAGTCCATTTCTTGTTCAAATCTATATTGCTGCAATACGTATTCCTTAAAAAATAGCAAAGTAAATGCAACATATCGTCAACCTGAATATCTTCTTGAAAATGCTCATTAATATATTTAATTATTTCATCCCCTAGTGGAAGATTAGGACTTTTAATAACTGACTCTTTTTTATTAAAATTCTGATCAAGTAAAACTCAAATGACTTAAAATCATAAATCTTCGAGCATCAGTTAATTGTTTATGGCATAATTTACCGAGTTCAATATCTTCTTTTTCTAACTTTTTATAAGCGGTTTTATTCTCATTGCTATTTTTTCCTAACAGATCAAGGTTCCAGTTAATACTTGTAGAATATTGACTTAATAAAAAATTATCATCAATAATCAAACCTTCATATTCCCAATTTTCTTCTTTACCAGATGAACTATGAATCTTTCTTCGATTAACAAGCCAAATATCACCACTATTAAAGTGATAAGTTTTACCTTCAAGTGCAAAACACAGATCCTTTCCCTTAATTAAATAATTAAGTTCAATTCCTTGATGCCAATGCTCTGACTGAATTGCCTGATCGCTGTGGTAAAAATAAAAAGGCAATCTTTGATTATTTTGAACTTCTTCATGTTCAACTATTGTAACCTCTTTCAAGAAAATTACTTCTTAATTACGAAAATGATACTTTTTTTCTATTTATAAATGGTATCTTAATAATGTAAAAATATGAGGAGGATTTAAAATGATTAAATTAATCGCCGTAGATATGGACGGTACTTTCTTAAGAGATGATAAAACTTACGATAGAGAAAAGTTTGCTCGAATTTATCAAGAATTAGAAAAGAAAGATATTAAATTCACTATTGCTAGTGGTAATCAATACTATCAAATTACTACTTTCTTTAAAGATTTTCCTAATGTAATCTATGTTGCAGAAAATGGCGCTTTAGTTAGAAATAAAGGAAAAATTTTAGCACTTCATGCTTTCTCAAACGATACAGTTAAACAGATCGAAGATTTTTTATTAAAACAACCTGAATTACAATTTTTAATCTCAGGTGCAAAAAGTGCTTACTTTCCGATTCAATTTACAGATGATTATTACGAAATTTCTACTAAATACTACTATCGTTTAAAGAAAATACATAACCTTAATGAGGTTGATGATAAAGTACTCAAATTTTCAATTTCCTGTCCGGACAAAAAAACAAATTATTATGTAGACTTCTTAAAAAAGAACCTCGGCCGCTATTGTAATGTAACAAGTAGTGGTCATGGCGAAATTGACTTGATTTTACCAGAGATCCATAAGGCTCATGGTTTAGCTGAATTAGGCCAAGTTTTAGGAATTTCTCTTTCTGATATGACTGCTTTTGGTGATGGTGGAAATGACTTAGAAATGATCAAAGAAGTTGGAGATGGCGTAGCGATGTCAAATGCGGATCCAGCAGTTTTAAAAGTTGCAGATCATACAACTACTTCCAATAATGAACAAGGTGTTCTTACTTACATTGAAAATAATATTCTCTAATAACAAAAAGCTTGAAGCAATCCCCATGCTTCAAAATGTCAATCTAATTGATCACAACCCAGTTATCTTTTTTAGACATCTGATTGCTAATATCACTTAAAAAAGTAGTTTTACCTGATCCACGTAAACTATAAACAAAAGTAGTTTGATATGGACTTACAGGTTCCTCAAGGTCCTTGATTACGGTATTTAGCTGTTTCGATCTATCTAAAAATATTTTAGGAACATCACCAAATGTTGGATTAAATGGATTCATTATTTTTCCCCATTTATTACTATAAACTGTTTTATAATGTTTTATACTAATATTCCATTTTTATACTGCTTTATACTCTTTTATACTTTTCTATAAAAAAGCAGCCACTCAATAATTGAGTGACTGCAAATATTATTTTTCAATTCTAAATCGATAAAAACCTAAACTCATTTGCTTCAATGTCTTAGCAAAATCTTTTTTATCAAAGTGATTTTGATCAACTAAGGCTTCAAATTCACCATCCGCGTCAACCAACATCTGGTGCGTTCTACGCCAACCATTCTTCTGGTAAAAACGCAAACGACTAACACGTTGATGATAATTCTCTGCATCAGGATCAAGCGGTTCAATATCTAATACAATTTGCTGCTCTGGATATTTTTCTTCAAGCATATGTAAAATTTTGCTTCCATATCCATTGCCACGCAATTCTGGTTCAACAGCTAAGTACGCCAAATAAACAGTATTGTCACTAATATAGTAACAAACCATCCCGCAAAATACTTCTCCATCATAAACGGCATTAAGTTGGAGTTTCTTTCGCAAGCTCATTAATACCATTGAGATCCATGAGAATCTTTCCCATTCTGGAAAAGCACTATAATATAAATCTTTAACTTTATGATAATTCTTAGAGCCCCATCGGGCGGCTTGTTCGTCTAAAATAAGAATCCTTCTCTTTTCTATTAATATAATTTACTTCTCTAATTAAAAAATACTTTTCTTTAAAAATCAAATTTCTAATGCTATACAAAATAGGGACAAGCTTGTCTGCTCGCCCCTATTGCTCTAACTATTAATCTGTTTAAATCGTAAGTCAGTTACTATCTTTTCAATACCAGCAATGATATTTTTTACATCATTTTCAGAAACTACGAATCCTTTTTTCTCTAAGCTGGTCACAACTGCTCTTACTACATTATTTAACTTTTTCTCATTTGAGATAAGTTCTTTATCATAAAAATATACATAATCAATCATTAGCTGTCTAGCAAGTTGGATAAAATATATTTGTTGTGTTTCCTTAAAATGAACATACCCTAATACAGTCACACTAATAATACTAATAATCCATAAAGCCAGCTCTACTAATTCTATATAGTCCTTTGTACTCAATCCTCTCCTCTTTTCTTTAAACTAATTAATTTTGACATTCAACTTTTCATCTTTTAAAATCGTAACATCTATAACTTTCGAAAGGTGTTTTTCATGAATTCACAAGATAACCCTATTTTTGTTTCCAATTTAACTAAATGGGATGTATTTAAGGCAACATGGCTAGTGTTTTTTCTAAATTTAATCTATGTACCCCAAAAGTCTCGCTTTACACGTTTTTTTATACATATAATTTATTTCTTAGCAACTATATTTTTTATATTATCTTTAAATAATGCTAATTTTTTGTCTAAAATAATTTGTTTATTAGGAATATTTTCTCCGTTAATCATAACAATCTATGCTGCATTTTTTTGGGCCCAACAATACCCAACTCCAACATTAATTTCTCTATTTTCTTTATCAAATTCAGATATTTCTATTCTGAAAAATAAATATAATATCTCATCAAAAAATATTAATTCTGCTGGAATCTTAGACTTAGATACTGCCATATTTATTAATACAAAAAAGATGTATATTATTAGTTCGTTTAAAGATTCTAATTTAAATAATCATCATCAGAAGGTAATTATAAAAATAATTTCAAAATCTCAAAATAATACAGTACTCAAAAAAACTAAATTATTTTTAACAATAAAAAATAGATGTAAATACTATTTTAGATTTTAATAGTGTAATTTAAATAGCAGCAATTGTACCGGGACTATAATTACCGTTAGCACCAGCGATTCCAATAGATTTCTGTAGTGCAAAAATTAAAGCTGTATTTGTTGCTCGCTGGTAAATTCCGTCACAAGGTAAAATCCCTAATTCATCGCTATATTTACCATTTAAATATCTCTGCATTGAACGTACACCGCTTTTACCTTAAACAAAAGCGCTCATATCAAAAAAGCTTTACTCATCATCAAAACGAGTAAAGCTTTTTAACTATTTAAATTTTCAACTTACTAAATTAACTTATATTTCTTAAGCAACTCTTCTACGTACGTTCCTTTAACTTTCTTCAAGCCTTCCTTAACTATCAGTTTTTCAGGTAAAGGCAAATCAAGCTCAGTTAACTTCTTTCTGTCATTTAAGTAGTACATTGCATTCATTAACATTCTTACATCAAAGGCAGATGCAAATACTTCAGGAACACCGCGATCTACATTAAGCAAAGTGTAGACAGCTTCCATAGCTGTACGTACGGAATATTCAGTAGTAAAGACAGTATCTCTTTCAGTTTCAGCAAAATTACCAATAAAGGCCAAGTTCTTAGACTTGTCTGGTACTACTTTTGGACGATCGCCCAATGCACGTGGCATAAAGTAAGAAGTAATATATGGCATATGGTTTGGAATTGTAGTAGCATCAATTGCCATCTTCTTAATTTCAGATTCAGGAACTCCCATGTGATAAAGCCATTCTTCACAAAGTTCAATACCATCACACTCCGGCATTGTCTTTTTAACATAGTTACCCTTAGTGTTTGAGTATAACCCATACAGCCAAACGATTAATTCATTTGGCTTTTGCTTATGGAATTGTGGCTGACGACTAATTGAATAACCAAGTAACCAATTAGAATCTTTAATTGTGGTTGGTCCACTAGTTACAATTGAACCAGAATGTGGATCCTTCTTATTAACCTTTTCAATATAAGGCACAATATCATCATTAGTGAAAGTAACTGTAGCAGAAATCACCCAGTTAGCAGCTGGTATGTTCTCGCAGAATTTTTCTGGATGACCGAAGTCCTCATCTTGAGCTGCTAAATTCTTCCACAATTGCCAACTTGGTCCAAGTTCATGTTTTTGTTCAGCTGGGTGTGTATTGTCTCCATATGTTGTACTTTCGGTAATTGAACCATTGGTTACGAAGACTAAGTCATTAGGAGTTAACTTAATAACTTTTTGCTCACCTTTTTCAGTCATCTTAATTTCAGTGGCAACTTTTTCATCTTCAGTACGGTTAACGATAATATTATTTACAATTGTGTCGTAGTGGAACTTTACCCCATGCTTCTTTAAGTAACTAATTAAAGGCATGATTAAATCTTCATATTGATTGTACTTAGTAAAGCGAAGTGAAGACAGATTCTTCAAAGTTGCTACATGCTGTACAAACCGCATTAAGTAACGACGCATTTCCATTGCACTTGCCCAAGGCATAAATGCAAACATTGTTTGCCAATATAACCAGAAGTTTGACTTAAAGAATTCATCATCAAAAACTTCATTAATTTTCTTATCTTGTAAGTCCTTTTCTGGTGTCATTACTAAATTCAAGATTTCTTTAACAGCCTTGGGTGAAAGAAGTAAATCACCATCTGTTGGGAGTTCTTGACCACGGTTTTCAATGACACGGGTCTTAGAGTAACATGGGTCTTTTCTGTTTTCACGATAGAATTCATCTAAAACACTCTGATCAGGATAATCTAGTGATGGAATTGATCTAAATAAATCCCATAAGGTTTCAAAGTGTGGTTCCATTTCACGTCCGCCACGCATTACATATGCTTGATCAGCTACATTGTAAATAGCATCCATGCTTCCACCAGGGAGAGCTAATTCTTCAAGAACGTGAATCTTGTCACCCTTCATATGGCCATCACGAATTAAGAAAACAGCTGCAGCTAAAGCAGCTAATCCTGATCCAACAATATAAGCTGATTTATTATCTACATCTTTTGGCTTTTCTGCATTTATAAAAGCTTCATAATTTCCATTGCTATAATGCATAAGACACACTTCTTTCAATAATCGTTACACTTGTAACTATTTACACTTTATATCATAATGACAGTGCTTACATTTGTCAAACATAGTTTTTTAGAGAAGATGAATAATTATGAATAAAAAAAGTCTTAAAACACAACACCAAATCGAAAATGCGTTATTTTCATTATTAAAAAAGTATTCCTATAATTCTCTCAGTGTTTCTCAAATAACTAAACATGCCGGGGTTTCTAGGATGGCTTTCTACCGTAATTATGAACAAAAAGATCAAATTTTAATTACTTTTTTACGTGATCAATATCAAAAATTCATTGATGATTTATCAGACCACAAACTTACCGACTTCAAGGATCAACTAGCTGTCTACTTTAATTTTTTTAAAGATCATCCCGAGCTAATGAAATTATTTCTTAATGCCGGCTTAGAAGGAGAATTACTTAACCAGCAAACTAAATTTTTAAAAGAGCTAATTAATTATTCTCACCCTAATTTAAAACTTCCGTCCTATGCGATTAGCTACCAATCAGGTGGCATTTACATGCTCTTAATCTGGTGGGTTGGTCATAATTATCAAAAGCCGGTTAGTGAACTCTTATCATATATTGAGAATCATATTGTCATTAATAGCTAAATCTTCTCCTACCATTATCTAGCAATAATTTCTAAGCATAATATTTTCTTCTTCTCAATTTTACTTTCTATAATATAGTTGAAAGTTTAATTTTTTAGAAAGGAAATTAAAATGAAAAAATATATTGCTAAAATTGGACCACTTAATGCCGAAAAAATAGCTTGCTCTCCTCACGGAACCGCTACTTTTACTGAAGATGAGGAACAAGATACGTTACATATTATGATTGAAATGTTCGACACTCCAGCAAACATCGAACACTGGCAACACTTCCATGGTTTCCCTGATGGTAAAGATGCTCATGTAGCAACAATGGACAATGACTTAAATGGAGATGGATTTATTGATTTACCAGAAACTGAGCCAGTGTCAGGCACAACAATGGTTCCTTTCAATAAAAATCCCGAAAAAATTAATATTCCTACTGATTCCTATCCCCATGCTGATGAATCTGGTCACTATCTATACGAAGCTGATGTTCCTTTAAATGAATTAAAGAAGCATTTTAAAGAAATCTTTAACACAACTGATCTAGCTTTAGATAAGCGCGTAGTTTATATTCACGGTGTGCCCGAGAGCCTATCGCTTCCCAACACTGTCCAAGGCAGCGTAGCAAACTATGGTCCACACGTTACTCTTCCAATTGCAGTTGGAAAAATAGAAAAAGTAAATTAATTAATAATACAGAAAAAGCTGATAGACAATCCCAACTTCAGGACTCGTCTATCAGCTCTTTTCTTATTTAGTATTTTTATTAAAAATAAAATTCAATCCAATTGCAATTACGAGTAATCCAGTTGAACACCACATAATTTCTTGAAGGCCTAAATGAAAAATGTTTCTCATCGTTGGCAACAAATTTTGCGGTAAGTTCTTAGCCGAATTAGCATCACTCAATTTATTAAGCATGTTCATCGTTATACCTGAATTTTCAATTACACCTTT
The DNA here is from genome assembly GCA_947565635.1 of uncultured Lactobacillus sp. GTDB lineage: Bacteria > Bacillota > Bacilli > Lactobacillales > Lactobacillaceae > Lactobacillus. The sequence goes on from CANOGU010000013.1 coordinate 33,850, forward strand.
AGCTAGTTGCATATTCATAATTACACCATAAACAGCTGCCATCACAGTTTGAGCTAAAATCCTAATTAAATAAGAAAGCGATGTTGCTGGCGCCATATTTTTTTCACTAGCATCAACTTGGACTTTTATTTGAAGTAAGACAAAAATAAAACCAACACCAAATCCTGAAAACATTCCAAGAATTGAAAGCCACCAAATATTGGCATTTTGCGGAGCCAGTGCCAAGCCAAGAGATGAAATCAAAATACAAATTAATCCCATTGAGAGCAGAGTTCGGTTATTAAAGCGAGCTTTTAATGGATTAACTACTAAAGTGCCTACAACATCCACCAAAGAATTAGGAATTAAGGTCATTCCTCCAATTAGAGCAGTTGTCCCCAGCAAACCTTGTGCCCACATTGGTAAATATGTATTGATTGCTAAAAATGCACCCCAACTAAAAATGAAAAGCAAAAAATCACCAACTAAAGCCCGATTTTTAAACATGCTAATTGGGACTACAGGATTTGGATGTCCCTCTTCATGCACAAAGAATAAGATTAATAATAATAAACCTGCAACAATTAAACTTGTAACAATCCAAATTTTAGTTAAACCTAGCAATTGAATTCCCAATAAAAGTGATGTTAGCCCCGCAATGATTAAACATGAACCAAGCACATCAAACTTCGGTGTTTCTTTAATCTCTCCTTCACGGTAATAGATTAGTGATAATAAGATCGCTAATAAACCGATTGGAATATTAATATAAAAGACCCAGTGCCAGGAAAGAGAATCTACTAAATAGCCACCTACTAATGGTCCTACGATCGCCGCTACGCTAAAAGCAGCACCTAAATATCCTAGAATCTTAGTTCTTGTCCTAATATTGTCAAAAATAAAGCCAGCCATAATATAAGGCAGCGATCCCATACCTCCAGCACCGATTCCCATTAAAGCACGTGCCAAAAGAAAGAAATACATATTGTCAGCCAAGCCTTGAAAAAGAGAGCCTAAAACAAAAAAGAGTAACGACAATTCAAAGGTGGCTTTATTGCCAATTTTTTCGCCGACTTTGGTCCAAATTGGTGTTGAAACGGACATGCCCAGAAGCATAATTGCAATAATCCACCCCATAAATTGAATTCCATGTAAATCCGCAATAATGGCGGGAATTGCAGTATTAATAATTGTACTATCTAATCCTGCCATTACATTAGCCAAAACCATGGCAAATGTCACCATCGTTACCTGCTTTTTTGTCATATGTACACCTACTTTTCTATAAAATAAAAAGCCCCAATTACTTCGCAATAATCAAGGCTAATAATCTATCTAAAATATACTTGCTTCAACTCTCAAACACAAGCTTTATTTTGATGATCTATTAAGTTTTTTATTTGGCTGCCTAAAATTGAAATAAAAATTGAAGACAGTAGCAATTATCAACAAAATAAATGAGACTGCCATAATTTCATGAATACCACTATGAAAAATTCGGCGCATTTCTGGCAAAAGATATTGTGGCAATAATTTAGCAGATTTTGCATCACTTAATTCATTCATCATCTTCATCGTGATATTACTATGCGAATTGATTCCGCTAGCTAAAGCTAAGTTCATAATCACACCATATACAGCTGCCATCACAGTTTGGGCTAAGATTCTGATCAAATAAGAAGTTGAAGTAGCAGTCGCCATGTCCTTCATCCCAGCATCAATTTGAACTTTTACTTGGAGTCCCACAAAGATAAAACCAACTCCAATTCCAGAAAAAGCACCCACTACAATTAACATCCACAAAGATGTTTGGTTATTTGCTAGAAATAACCCACCGGAAGAGATCATCATGGTTACAATTCCAATCATTACTAGCGTAAATGTTCTAATTTTCTCTTGAATTGTGGCAACTGTCTGAGAAGCAATAATTTCAACAATTGAGTTAGGAATCAAAGTCATCCCACCCATTAATGCTGACATTCCCAAAAGCGCCTGTGCCCACATTGGTAAATAGGTGTTTACAGCAATAAAGGCTCCCCAAGTAGTTGCAAATAAAATAAAATCTCCATTTAAATCATGATTTCTAAAAATAGAGAGAGGAATAATTGGATTTTCTGTCTTTGCTTCGTGAAAAAAGAAAAAAATTAATAAGACAATACTTAATAAAATCAAACCTACAACAATCCAAGTTGCAGTAAGACCTAAGAGTTGAATTCCCATTAAAAACATAATCAGTCCAGTAACCAATAAAAATGCTCCTCCCAAGTCAAAAACTGGAGCAGATTTTGGTGTTACGGGTTTATAGTAGATCAATGAAATTAGTAAAGCTATTAAGCCAATTGGAATATTAATATAAAAGACCCAGTGCCATGATAAAGTATCAATTAGCCAGCCTCCTACTAAGGGACCTAAAATTGCAGCTCCATTGAAACTAGCAGTTAAATACCCCAAAATTTGAGTTCTTTTCTTGATATTTGGAAAAACATAACCCGCAATAATATAAGGCAGTGATCCCATACCACCGCCTCCAATTCCCATGATCATTCTTGCTACTAAGAAAAAGTAGATACTTGGGGCAATTCCTTCTAAAGTTGAGCCCAGAACAAATAATCCTAAGGCAATTTCAAAAGCTAGTTTATTAGTAATTTTTTCACCAATTTTTGTCCAAATAGGTATTGAAACAGACATTCCTAAGAGATAGATTGCAACAATCCATCCCATAAATTGGATTCCATGTAGCGCTGAAACAATTGCCGGAATTGCAGTATTAGTAATTGTTCCATCTAATCCAGCCATCACATTCCCTAGCATCAGCGCTATTGTTACCATAGTAATCTGTTTTTTATTCATTCAAGCACTTCCCTCAATAACAAAAAGAGCTCTTATTACATTAAGTAACTAGAGCTTGGACATTTATCTTTATATTATGCAAACTTTTTGCTTAAAATTGCAAGAATCTTAAAAAAATAGCTATGATTTTTTTACAAACTTAGGTATAATCAATAGCTGTGTTTACTTTTCACTTATTTTTCAAGAGAGGAAAAAGTATCTTATGGAACATAGTTGGATGCTTAAGTATTTTGCCGAGTTTTTCGGTACTTTGATTTTAGTATTATTTGGTAATGGTTCAGTTGCAAATTCTTTCTTAAAAGGTACAACTGGTAATGCTCCTGATGGCAAAGCTAACGGTGGTTGGATCTTGGTTGCCTTCAGTTTTGGCTTTGGTGTAATGCTTCCTGCCATGCTATTTGGTTCAATTTCAGGTAACCATATTAACCCAGCAGTTACAATTGCCCAAGCAGCTGCTGGTAACTTTCCGTGGTCACAAGTTGCTCCCTACATTGCTTGCCAATTACTAGGAGCAATTTGCGGTCAACTTCTTGTTTTAGGAGTATATTGGCCACACTTCAAAGAATCTACCAATCCTGATATCATATTTTCTTGTTTTGCTACTAGCGACTGTACTAATAGTAAGTGGAACGGTTTTATTTCCGAAGTTGTTGGTACTGCGGTTTTAATGTTTGTTGCAATTGGTCTTTACAAGGGGATGTTCTTCAAACAAGCTGTTGATATTGCTAATATCGGTGTAGGATTCTTAATCACTGCATTAGTTATGGCCCTTGGTGGTCCAACTGGTCCAGCTCTTAACCCAGCACGTGATTTTGGTCCAAGACTTGTTTACTCATTATTGCCTATCCCTAATAAAAAGGGTGGCGCACACTGGAGTTATGGCTGGATTCCTGTCGTTGCTCCTACCCTAGGTGCAATTATTGGAATTTTCCTTTACAAGATTCCTTTTGGACTTTAATTAAGTATGTAAAAAAGCAGATCATTTTGATCTGCTTTTTTAATGCTCAAAAACTGTATTAGCACGTCTATTAAATGCATAAATAGAACTTAAAGAAATAATTATTACTATACCAAAAATCAACAAAATCGCTCCCTACGAAGAAGCTAATGTGCCCCAAACTAAAACGTATTTTTTACTTTCAAAGATTTTAGTAAATAAATTAAGTAGTAGGACTCTACATAAAAATTCTTCTCCAATCCTGCTGCTAAGGCAACAAAAATTGCGGTCCACATCATTTCTGGTATTGAATTAAAAACATCAATCCAGTTCTTTACGCTACCTATTAAAAGATAAAGGACAACTAACATAATCAAAAAAATAATTGTTAAAATCTTTGCTTTGCCCTCTTTAGGTAACCTGATAAACACTTTATCTGTTTTATAAAATTTACTTGTTACTAAGGCTAGTAAACAAACAATTCCTAGATATAAGGCTTGACTCCACAGCTGTGGATATTTCTCCTCAAAATGTCCTGCTAGTGAGTAAATCACTAAATAAATTAATGAAAAAATTGCCATTTATTTAATGAGGCATTTGTTTCATTAATTGCTAAATAATTATTCTTTTTCATTATTTTCTATCCCTTAACTTTTAACTTACATCCCTATCAATGTGGCTAAATAAATTACTAATGGAATAGTAATAATTGCCACCAAAGTTGATAAACACATTAATTTAGTTGGGAACTTTACATCAAAATTACTAAGTAAGCTAAAGGGAACTACAATTCCGGCTACTGGACAAGCTGCCATAATTAGAGTAGTCATTTTGGCAATTACTGGTAATGGCAAAACGCATAAGATCCCTAAAATAACTATTGAGAAAAATAAGTTTCTAATAAAAACCCCGCTCCAGGCTAACTTATCATGACAATCCTCTTTTAAATTAATTGCACCAAGATTTGTATCAATTACAATCATACTTAAAGGGGTATTCAAATTAGCAATATAAGTCATCGGATCAGAAATTACATCAGATAATTTAAACTGTGTTATGAACAAAACCATCCCAATGACTGCCGCAATAATATTAGGATTATCACGGCTTGCTGAAAAATTTCTCTAAATGACTTTTTCTTTTGTGTGAACATCCTAATTCCATGCGTCCACATGAAAATGTTATAAACAATCAAATAAAGAGCTGCAAAAAAGACTCCTTAGTTCCTAAAATCGCTTGTACTAATGGCACTCCCATAAACCCAGCATTAGTAGAGGTACCGGCATATTGCAAAACTGTTCTTTTCTGGTGATTCTTGACCCACTTCTCATTAAAAATTGTCCTACTAATAATAATTTTAAAGACAAATAAACCAGCTACAAGTGAAAATACTAAACCAAATTGTAATAGTCGTATTTTTGAAAATGACTGTCGAAAAGAATTGACAATTAAACAGAGTGATATCACATATAACAGAATCTTGGTTAAATCTTTAACAGTTTGCCCATGCAAAAACTTAACTTGATAACATACTCAACCAATAATCATCAAAATGAACATAATTACTACTTGTTTTGTCGGCAGTATCAAAGCCATTACCTTCCTCCATCTTTAAAACTGCAACTATCTATATGATCATTAATTAATCCCACTGCCTGTAAAAACGAATATATCGTTACTGGTCCAACAAACTTAAATCCTAATTTTTTCATTTTCCTTGAAACTTGCTTAGATAGTTCATCCGAAGCTGGAACATCTTCAACTTTTTGAGGATGGTTAATTATTGGTTCAGGAATAAATTTAATTAAAAATTGTTCCAAAGTTTGTCCTTCTTTTTCCATTTTTAACAAAACTTTTGCGTTATTAATTGCTGCATTAATTTTCAAACGATTGCGAACAATTCCTTTATTTTGCATTAATTTTTTAAAATCTTGTTCATTAAATTTAGCCACTTTATGATAATCAAAATTTGCAAAAGCAGCTCGAAAATTTTCTCTTTTATTTAAAATAGTCTCCCATGATAAACCAGATTGAAAACTTTCTAAAACTAGCATTTCATATAAGTCATTCGAATTTAAATTAAGTTTTCCCCATTCTTTATCATGGTAATATTGATATACAAGATTTTTACTATTTCCCCAACTGCATCGCTTTACTTTCACTTTTATCACCCCATTTTTTATATTAAAATTTTTCAACTTGATATATTCTATTCATCAAAGTCGTTAAGTCGCTATTACGCTGATGATAGGCAACAGTTAAATAAAAGCAGTCACTAGTTACTTGAATGCCCTCAAATTCAGTACAAAAATCTAAAGCATCAAGTTTTAAACTATTGTCTAAGTTAACTACAGACCACTTATCTGCGTTAGATATTCCCCAGGGAATTTTGACTATTTCACGTGGTTTTCCTTGCTTAGGAAATCCTAAAAAAGTCGTATGCGGACTAGGTTGACTTGAAATATAAATATCCTTGTTATCATCTATCGCATAACCCTGAATAGACAGAATCTTTTGATCATTAAAATGTGGAACGTTAAAAGCACCTAGACAGGTTAACTCTTGAATATTAACATCTTCAGAGGTTTCTTCTGCAGCATCTAGCTTCTCATTCACTTCATTAAGATTATAAATGGCGAAGTGTCCCATATGACTATTATCTATACTAGCAATCAAAAAATACTGACCATTGGGCGATACAGCAGCTTCAACTCTAACTAAATCTTTTCCAGGATAAGCCACACTTCCATCACCATAACCTGAACCTGCACGATTAAGATACGACAAACGCGGTAAATCGGTATTATTAGTAAATGTTTGCGTCTGATATCCAGAAACTGCTACTCGAGCAATTTGCGTGGTCCAATAAGTATTTCCATGCCTTTTAGGTTTAGTACCAACAAACCACTTATTGTCTTCTCCACTTTGTACCCAAGTCTGAGTATGTCCGCCAGCAGTTCCAGCTGAATTTGGCCCTTTCAAGAATAAAATTGGATGATTTTCATCAAAGGTCACAGTTCCACTATCATTTGGAGTTTGATAAACAATAACATCGCTCTGTTTATGAAGTAGTTGCAAAGCAAAAACATTGCTCCCGACGAGCGCTGATGCTTGAACAACAACATGATGTATATTTTCTAATTTATTTACTAAACGTATTTGAGTTTCTTTACCAATCATAACTGGACAAATCCTTTCTTTATTCATCCTGCCCTCAAATTTATTATGAGCGATTTGAATCAAGACAACAAATAAAGTAAACTGCTTCATAAATCTTATTTATACGCAAATTACAATAATAAATTGAACACTTTTAGCTAAGCTACTTGGCACGATTCTAATTTTTAAACTTTTTTCCGAAGAAGGAGCTTTTGGTATTCATAAACGTGCCATTACTTGGTCATCGTCTATTATTTGGTATGGCATCATTCCAATCTTAGCTGGTCTAATCTTTGTTTATTTTTTCTTATATTTAGAAAAAGTATTTACCAAGCTGGAATCTTGGAAATTATCACCAATTTTTAAAGCTATTCTATGGGAATTAATCCTTAAGAGCTTAACTTTAATTACTGACCATGCGCTATTTTCTGGAGAATTTCATATCGTGCCATTTTCTAAGACTGCACTTTCATATTCTTCATTATTTTTACTTGTAATAGCGTTAGTCAAGACTCTTTCTACTATTAGGCTGGCGAGGAGGTAAGATTTTTCCTGCTATCTTTGCCAGTGTGGCTATTGGAACAGCAATCGCACAATGTATTCCTATTCAACCAGTAATTACGGTTTTTCTAACCATTGTCGCAAGTATAACAATAATTCTAAAAAACATTTCTTACAGTAATTTTATTAATTTTTTTATTACCAATTTATTTAGCTCCATTAATTTTTATTACAACATATCTAGTAATGCTACTACATAAGTTTATTTTTAGAAAAGTTAAGCTTAGTTTTTAATTCAATGTTAAAATTAAAATAATTTATCACGAAAAGAGGATCAAATTATGTCAGCATCAACAGAAAGCAATTACCAATTATTAGTGAAACAAGCTGAAGCTCTAGTAAATGGAGAAAGTGATTGGATTGCAAATGCAGCAAATATTTCTGCGTTATTGTTTAATGCGCTTAATGATGTTAACTTCGCAGGAGTTTATCGCTATGAAAATAACGAACTAATTCTTGGACCATTTCAAGGAAAACCAGCCTGCGTACATATTGCTATTGGTAAGGGAGTCTGCGGAACAGCTGCAAAAGAAAAGCAAACTCAAATTGTAAAAAATGTACACGAGTTTGCAGGTCATATTGCTTGTGATAGCGATTCAAATTCCGAAATTGTCGTTCCCATTTTCAATAGAAATGGTGCTCTATGGGGCGTATTCGACTTTGATTCGACCAAAGTTGCTAATTTTAATGAATTAGATCAAAAATATTTAGAAGAAATCTCTAATATTTTTAAATTTTAATAGTAAACTTCTCAACACTAAAAAAGGCCCCTCACGGAGCCTTTTTCTATGTATTAAATTTCTTTTAAAGCATCAGCAATTGGTGTCTTACCGCTACTCATTGGAATAACCTTACCAATTGTATTTGGATATTTCAAAATTTCAGCTAATGTTTTGGCAACATCAGGAATTGGATTTGAATCAGCTGCTTCAACATTAAGCTGAATTTTACCTGTTCCAGCTTCTTCAGTAAGCCTGCCTGCTTGCAAAATGGTATATTCTAAGTTCGTAGAATCCATCAAATAAGTATCTGCAAAGAACTTAGCTGCTAAATAATCTTCTAAGCTCGGAATTTTTTTCCAAGAATTAATATCTAAACTAAGCATTGAACTGAGCATAATATAACGCTTAATGCCTACCTTTTCAGCAGCCATCATTGTTTTAATCGCTCCCATTGCATCCGTCTGAATTAAATCCTTACCTCTTGAACCGGCAGTGAAGTAAATTGTATCAAAACCTTTTACCTGCTTAGCAATATTATCAACATCTGCATGTAAATCTAGCTTGTCGGCTGTAACGCCTTCCAATTTAATAATATTTTCTGGATGACGAGCAGCAGCAGTCACAGTATTACCATCTGCTACTAAATCTTTAATTAAATCTGTAGCCACTCTTCCTGAGCCACCAAAAATAAAAATCTTAGCCATAATTTTTCCTCCTAGAAAAACTTACAGCTTTATTTTAGCTTACTTTTTATTAGTAGTCCAAAATTTGCACTTTTTACTTAGTAATGAAATTAAGTAATTTAAACATTACCTCTTGATTTTCTTCTGGTACTCTATGAGCAATAATTTCTTCGCCAGTTTGATGCAAATCATTATTTTTTAGTGGATAATCAACGTCATTGATTGCAATTTCTCTTACGTTATCTTCTTCTGGTTCAAAATGAAATTGTAAGCCAATTACGTTATCACCAAGCAAAAAGCCTTGATTCTCTACTAAATCGCTTGAAAACAATAATTTAGCACCTTCTGGAATTTCAAACATTTGCTCATGCCAGTGAAGAGCCGTTAATTTTTCAGGTAAATCTGGGATAGTTGAGTCTTTTAAGTAAACTGGCGCCCAGCCTACTTCTTTATGAGGAGCATCTAAAATTTTAGCGCCTATAGTTTTAGCAATTTGTTGTCCGCCGAAACACGCACCAAGCATTGGTTTATGAGCATCAAGCATTGCTTTAATTAATTGTCTTTCTTGTTTAATCCAAGCTAAATCATCATTTGGACTCATCGGTCCGCCAAGAATTATTAATAAATCCGTTTCTTTAACAGTCGGTAATTTGCCAAATGTTTCAGGATGATAAACATAGAATTCATGGTGATGTTGATCGGCCCAAGTCTTAATTGAACCTGGTCCTTCATTTGGAGTATGCTGCAAAACATTTACACGCATAATTTATAATTTATCTCACTTTCTAATTTGCATAAACCTCATGCTTTAAAATTCCCACATAAGGCAAGTTTCTGTACAAGCCATTATAATCTAGCCCGTACCCAACCAAAAAACCATCTGGAGCCTTAAAACCGTAATAATCAGCATGAAAATCTACTACTCGTGTGTTTGGCTTATCAAGCATTGCAACAACTTCAACACTCTTAGCTCCACGATCTTTCATTACTTCACTGAGTGCTTGTAATGTACGCCCAGTGTCAATAATATCTTCCATAAAAATTACTGGACGACCCTTCACATCTGACTTAATATCTTGCGTAATCTTTACTTTTCCAGTTGATTGGCTTCCTACATAGCTAGATGCCTTAATAGGATCAATGATCAACTTAAAATCTAATCTCTTAATCATATCGCTAGCAAAAATCATAGCACCATTTAAGACTGGAATAATAATTGGCTCTTCATTTCTATACTTCACATTTAAGTCAGCAGCCATTTCATCCATACGACCATCTAAGTCGCTTTGACTATACAATATACGTTCGATATCGTTATTCATTCTGTAATTCCTCTTCATTAAAATCGTCAATGATGAAATTTTAACACAAATAAAGATTCTTTTTTAGTCTTTTTAAGTTATTTATTAATTATCTTTGTTAAGATGTATAAAATTGTTCGTATTTTTTTAAAACGGTAAAATTATTTATATTTTTTAGATTTTCTCTTAAAATTAAGTCACAGAAAATTCATAAATTCACTCTAATATTAATACCAATCAATTAAAGAAAGGAATGGTTTAATGATATTATTACTTATTTTAGGAGCTAGCACGATTGCAGTACTTGCTGCAAATGCTGCTATTATAAATAAACCAGTTCCAGTTCCTGTAAAGGCTCGTCGGAAATAAATCGATATTTTTATTCTTCATTTTCTTCTATTTTTAGTATTGAACAAAAATCTCGTTGCTACTTAGAACTGATATAGTCCTACTTTAGTAGACAGTACAAATATATAAAGTTGTACTATCTATGAAAGTAGGACTTTTTTGTATGTCCAGAAAAAGTAAATTTAGTTATGAAATCAAACTTAAAGCAGTTAAACAATATTTAAATGGTGAAGCATGATGCGCATCAAGTGATTTTTGATCTTTCCAGCTATCAATCAAAAGAATTGTTTCAGGATCATTTATAGGAATGAAATAATCATATTTTTCATTTCCTGGTTCTTGTCTAATCCGATCTGCTACACCGCTTTTTTCCATTTCTTCAGCAAATTTACGTGCACTACCATTTTTTCCAGTGTAATAAAGATTAACTGTTAAAGACATAATTAAAACGCTCTCTTTTATAAATACTAGTTTCTTTTCATTACTAAAATTGGATAAGCTTTTCCTTGATCATCAAATTCTGATCTTTCTACTGCTTTAAAACCCATATGTTCATAAAATCCACGTGCTTTTGGATTCTGTTCATTAACGGCAAGTTCGTTAACATCAATTCCATAAGCGATCAATTCTTTACAAATTCCTATTCCACGCTGTCTATCATCAACAAATAACATTTCTAGCTTTTGATCATTAACTCCCATAAAAGAAACGGGTACTTTTTTATCATCGTAAACTACTAGCAGATGGATTTACCCCGTTTAATGCTTGGGGAACATATTCTTTTATATCATTACTCTCTTCGTCTGATAAAAAATGATGCGTCGCACGCACACTATTTTCCCAGACATTTAAAAGCCTTCCTTCTGTTACCTTATCTAAATTTTTAACTTCTACTATTATTCATTACTATCCTCTTTTATTAATAATTTTTTCAAACTCTTTACTAAAAGACGATTTCTGGATATCTTTACTAATAAAGTAAACAATTGCTTGATCATCAAAAATTGAAAAAGCAATTCGAGCAGAACCAAGAGTACTAAGATTTAAGCGAAATTCATAAATTTTTTGTCCATTAATTCTTTTTCTACTAGCTAGTTTAACCTTGCTCATCCCTGTTGCTATTTCCTTAATAATAGCTTTCTCAATTAGCTCTTTTATTAGGGGGACGTGCTTATTATATTTCTTAAAGAAGCCCTTACATCCACGTTCATCAAATCTTATTTGCATTTTATTTATCCAGATTAACAAAAAAGACCTCAGTTTCCTGAGGCCTTTTTCTAATAGACTTATTGATTATTCTTCGTTTAATGAAGCTTCATCAAATTGAACTGATGATTCCTTTGAGTCGATTGGTGCAGTACCCATCCATGAAATCATTTCCTTCATAGAATCAGTAATTGCGTCAGTACCAGCTCTCAAAAGCTTACGTGGGTCGTAACCCTTGTTGCCCTTGTCTAAGTCCATCTTGTCTTCGATGTACTTACGAGTTGCAGCTTGGAATGCTAATTGGAATTCAGTGTTGATGTTAATCTTAGCAATACCTAATTGAATTGCCTTTTCGATTTGGTCTTGAGGAATTCCTGAACCACCGTGAAGAACAAGTGGTTCGTTTGGAACTGCTTCTGCAATTTCCTTCAAACGATCGAAGTTTAAGCCAGTCCAACCTTCTGGGTAAACACCGTGGATGTTACCAATACCACAAGCAAGCTTGTCAACACCAGCAGCAACGAAAGTCTTAGCGTCTTCAACTGATGCTAATTCACCACCATCGGCACCTTGGTTTTCACCAATCTTACCGATTTCAGCTTCAACAGAGATACCTCTTTCGTGAGCTAACTTAACGATTTCCTTAGTCTTTGCTAAGTTTTCGTCAGTTGGTAAGTTGTGACCATCAAACATAACTGATGAGTAACCAAGTGCAATACATTCCTTAGCTGATTCAAAGTCACCGTGGTCCAAGTTCAAAATAACTGGAACATCGATATCCATGTTGTTCATTTCGTTAAGAACTAAGTCCTTAACAGTCTTGTAACCACCCATGTACTTAGCAGCACCAGTAGAAACTTGAATCAATAAAGGAGTTCTAGTTTCCTTAGCACCTCTTAAAAGTGCGCGAGTCCATTCAAGGTTGTTAGTGTTGTATGCACCTACAGCGTAGTGGTTTTCACGAGCAGCTTTGAAAATGTCATTACCATTTACTAAATAAGCCATTAAAAAAATACCTCCTAAATTTTTAACACATCACTAGTTTAACCCATTAGTGCAAAAATTAACATACTTTAGCTTAAAAAAATTCGTGAATATTTTTATTTCAAAAAATACTACATTTCTTTAGGAGCATTTACACCTAAAAGTCTCAATGCTTCAGTTAAAACAATTGAAGTTGCTCGAACTAGTGCAAGACGAGCATTTAATTGATCATCTTCGTCCAAAATTCTAACATTTGCATAATACTTATTAAATTTCTTACTTAAATCCAAGGCATATTTTGCAATAATCGATGGTTCAAATTTTTCTGAGGCTTTTTCTACAATAGCAGGGAAATCAGCTAATGCTTTTGCAACTGCAAAGGACCAATCATCATTTAAGCTTAAATTATCCATTGAGATTTTTTTATTAGCCTTACGTAAAATACTTTGAGCTCTAGCATTAGTGTATTGAACGTATGGACCAGTATCTCCTTCAAAACGAACAACTTCTTCTAAGTCAAAATCAAAGTTATCCATTCGATCATTCTTTAAGTCATGGAATACAACGGCGCCCACACCAACATCATGAGCAACTTGTTCCTTATTAGATAAGTTTGGATTCTTTTCTTCAATTTGCTGTTCTGCTAAAGAAACTGCATCCTTTAAGACTTGATCTAAGAAAACAACGTTTCCTTTTCTAGTAGATAGTTTCTTTCCGCCTTGAGTAATCAAACCAAATGGAATGTGGTGAATATTATCTGACCAATCATAACCCATCTTCTTCAAAACTTGTTTTAATTGCTTAAAGTGACCAGTTTGTTCACCACCGGCAACATAAAGGGACATTACAAAGTCATATTCCTTTTTACGGTATAGAGCTGCAGCTAAGTCACGGGTCATGTACAAACTAGAGCCATCTGATTTCAAAATTAAGGCTGGATTTTCATCTTCACCCAAGTTAACTACTTGAGCTCCTCGTGATTCTTCGAGTAAGCCTTTTTCCTTTAATTCGTCAACTACTGGTTGCATCTTATCGTTGAAGAATGCTTCACCGTTATATGAATCAAAAGTCACACCTAATTCTTTATAAATTCGGTTAAATTCTTGAAGAGAAACTTCACGGAACCATTTCCATAATTTAATTTCTTCTTCGTCCCCATTTTCAAGTTTCTTAAAGGCAGCACGTCCTTCATCTTCTAATTTAGGATCTTTTTCTGCTTCTTCATGGAATTTAACATAGTAATGGAAAAGATTGTTGATTGGGTCCTTCTTAACGTCTTCTTCATTTCCCCATAACCGATAAGCAGTAATTAACTTACCAAATTGGGTACCATAATCTCCAAGATAATTAATTTTAATTGGAGTATATCCTACTTTTTCTAAAGTTTTAGCAATTGAATTGCCAATTACAGTAGAACGCAAGTGTCCCATAGACATTGGCTTCGCAATATTAGGGGAAGACATATCGATTGGAACATTACCTTCACCTAATTTTTGATCACCAAAATGATCTTTTTCAGTTAAAACGTCATTTAAAGTCGCATTAACAAGTTTTGCATGATCAATCGCAAAATTCACGTATGGGCCAACCGCCTGAATACTTGTGAAATTATCATCACTAATCTTCTCAGCAATATCCTTAGCAATTAAAGCAGGATTTTTATGTTCAATTTTTGCCAAAGCAAATGCTGGAAAAGCATAGTCACCCATTTTAGCATTCTTTGGTCTTTCAATTAACATAGAAATTTTTTCTTTAGGTAAATCTACCTGTTCACTAACTAAATCAACGACTTTTTGTTTAAAATCCACTTATAACACCTCTTGCATAAAAAAAGTCTCTTCCTAGTAAACTAGAAAGAGACGAGAAAGTTCCCGCGGTACCACTCTACTTGATACAAAGTATCCGCTTATTAATTGATTTTAAAGTTAAAGTTAAACACGCCTTCATATTGCCCCATTGTCTAACTTCCACCAAACATAGACTCGCTGAAAACATATGCAATACTACTACTTTTAACCTTTTGTCATGAAGATTATATCAGCAAACTTAGGGAAAGTGCAATATTAAATCGAATGCATAGTAAAATTTTAATTAAAACAATAACTTAATAACTTTTTGGTCTCCACAAACCGTTCATTATCATTTTTAGCACCTAAAATTACTGTAATTACTCTTTTTCCATTTTTATCTGCTGTACAAGTAAAACACGAACCAGCGCCATCAGTAGTACCCGTCTTTAAACCATCCACAGGAAATGTCGAATCATAGTATGAGAGACCATTTAGCATTTTATTACTATTAATCATAAGTGTATTTTGAAAATATGCTCTAGATAGTTTTGTAGTATTTAAAATTTCAGGATAATCAGTTATTAATTTTCTCGCTACAATTGCCATATCATTAGCACTCATTTTATTTTCAACTGTTGTCGTCATCCCTAAAAAATTTTTTCTTTTCTCCGGTAAACCATCAACAGTTACGAATTTAGCATTATTGAGTTTCCATTTATAAGCTTGCTGGCGCATTTGATTTAGAAAATTTGTCTCGCTTCCACTAACTGCAATCGCGAGTAAACGAGCTGCATTATTTGCCGACTTTATTAAAGCCGCATCGTATAGTTCTCTGACGGTATATTTTTGTCCTAGCCTAAGTGGAACACTTGCGTAATCTGGATTTGAGCCCAAATCAACTATTTCTTGAGTCGGAGTAACCGTTGTGTCCCAAGATATCTTTTTCTCTTTAATTGCTTGGAGAGTTAAGTAAACGGTTAAAAGCTTGGTCATTGAGGCAATCGGCAAGCTTTGATTAGCATTTTTAGCGTAAATGGTTGATCCATCTTTTGCATTAATTGCTACGGTAGCTTTAACGTTTAAATCTACTTGGTCAGCATGATAATTAGCTGGCATTCTATTTGAGTTAAAATTGTTTTTCCATACAAAAAAACAAATAGCTGCTATTACAAGGCTAATTAACCATAAATACTTTTTCCTAGATTTCTTCTTTGCATGTCTCATTCGGTCACCCAATTTCTCTTTATGCAATTTAACTTATTTCGTCATTACTTAATTATTTCTCATATTGCTTCATTATCTCTGGAAGATGAGCCGATAATTGGGTTGGTCGAACAATATATTGCCTCTCTGCAATTTTATCAGCAGTTAAAGAATGAATCCCCACAGCAGCTGCCACTGTTTCTAAGTTAGGTATAAATTGACCACAAAATCCACCAATAATTCCAGCTAATGTATCTCCCATACCACCAATAGCCATTCCTGGATTACCAAAAGGATTTAAATAAATATGCCCTGCTTGATCATAAACTTTAGTGTGATTGGATTTCAAAACCAAAATCGCATTCTTATTTTTAACTAATTTATCTAAAGCTACTTGATTTAGTTCATCACTTTGATCAGAAATTTTTATTCCACTTAATCGCTCCCATTCCATTTGATGAGGAGTAAAAATCAAAATTTTTGAATTTAATGGTAGTAAATCCGTTTGCTGACCAATTAAATCTAGTGCACTAGCATCTAAGATTAGTGTTTGCTTTAAGCTAATGTTATCTCTAACTAGCCTTAATATTTGCTCTGCTTTTTCATCTAATCCAAGACCCATTCCGCAAATTACTACATCAGAGCTTTTAATTAAATTTTTTAACTCTATGCTTTCATCCCAATTAAGAGCCATAATCTCTGGATCTCGAGTATGAAGAGCAGCAATATTGACTTGGTCTGTAGCTACTGTCACTAAACCTGCACCACTGTTCAATGCACCTTCTGCTGCCATAATTAGTGCTCCACCATATTTTTTACTACCTCCAATTAGGAGTAAACGACCATAATTTCCTTTATGTGTAGCACTTTTTCTTTTCTTTATTACTCGAGATATTAATTCTTGTGAAATAGATTCCATATTTATCCTATCCAAAAAAGCTCATCTAATCGATGAGCTTTAATTTAAATACTGTCATTATTTTCTTTTTTTGCAAGTTGTACTGCATATTTAGTTAATTTATCTGCAGCTACTTCACGTGCATCAGTTTGAACACTTAAAGCATAATGTTCTAAATTATCTCTAAGCTCTTGTGAAATTGAACTTTCGTACTTTCCTAATTCACTATCACTAAATGGCTTAAGAAAATCAGTTATATTGTCAAACAAACGCTCCATTGCATAACGCAATTTTTTATCATCAACACGTTTACTTGATGCAATCTGCTTTTTAATTCTTTCAAGGCTATGAATAGTATGTGGTAATAAAATATATTCATCTTTTCGTCTTTGCCAAATGATTACGCCATTGGTTTCAATATCATTTAAATTATTTTGTACTTCATCTAAATTACTATCTGGACCAAAAGAATAACTCAAAGAATTATCATCTAGGTAAGCTGCATAATTATCATGCCTATCGTCTGCATCCCCGTCGTAATTATCCAAAAAGTTACGAGCTGCATTAATATCATGTTGAATTTCTCTCTTTTGTGCTACGCTCAAGTATTCTGGATCATAATCTTGATAAAGATGAGTACCCTCTTCAAACTGAACTAATAATTGTTCATTCTGTGCATCCTTTAATATCTTGTCAATTTTTTTATAGGTATCAGTTCCTAAATAAAAATCTTTCTCATCAATATCAAAATTGAAATCATTATAACAAGTATCACGGAATCCTAGTAAAGTCATATATGTATCTTTTTTCAATTTTGTCCACCTCTTTCAATCGTTATTTTACTCTTTTTCTAGATAAGCAGGTAGTTTTTAATTCAAGATAGACTTTTATAACTTAACCTATTTATTGCGTTGTTCATCTAAAAAACTTTTAAAGTTTGCTAATTGATTTTTTCTTTGCTCACTAAAAGCTGTTGCTCCTGAATTCACATAAGCTTTAAAAAGTTTTCTTATTATTGGTTCCCAAACATTCTTTTGAGTAGAACTATTTTTTATCAAACGAGTAGCTAATTTATATGTCATTTTAGGCGTTAACAGCTTCCTGAAATAAATTTGATTGGTGTCACTGACTGTTAGATATAGCATTTCAATAAAATCTTTTCTTTCCGTATCGTTTGTATTTTTTAGCCATTCAGCAATTGCCTTCCATGAAACTTCGGATGTGCTATCTAATTGCTTTAAAACTACAAATTGATCATCGATAACGTGCCAAGTAAACATATCATGCTGAAGTAAACTATTTCCAGAAGCTGCCACAATAGTACAATAATCTTTTTCTCCAATCAGATCATCTTGCAATATGCCAATCAATGAGCCTTGCGGAATATATTTATGAATTTTACCCTTTAATTTTAAGAATCTATCCTTTAATCGTTCTTGATTATGAAAACCTGGTCCATCAAAGCAGTCGATTCTACCAATATGAGACAAGTCGGATTCTTTTAGGTTCAATGCAACGGCAAACGCTAAATTTCCACCCTTTGAATGCCCACCAAGATAAAATTTTCCTGAAAACAAATTTTTGATTTTTCGATAATAAGAACGAGCAAAATAATGAGCTGGTACCCAATCATTAAAAGACATATTAAAATTTTCTTTCCAACCGATGGTAGTAGCCGTTGTTCCCCGATATGCAATATAATATTGATTCTCTGCAATACAAAAGGTAACCGCATTAAATTGCATTTGTGTTTTTGCATCTACTTTACTAACTACATTGCGCCAACATAGGTTTTTAAAGCGTGGATTTTCTAACATAATCTTGATCAGCTTTTCAGTATTCTTTCCACCGAGATTCCCTTGAGTTAAAGTCTTAATCTCGTTATCAGAAGCCAAACTTTGTAAACTATGATGCTGAGGAAGAGTATCAAAATTACAATATGCTAATTGAGAAAAAATCATACTATCTACTTCATTTAAGGGAAATTCATTAAAACTTCGCTTCTCTTTTGCAGCATATACAAGCATATTATCCAATTTTTCTTCCTCACTTTCTCGGAAATATTATATAATAGACTTCCTTGGCAGGGGCAAAAAAGGAAACTTAGGTAAGTATCTTACTCAAGTTTCCTTTTTCTTTTTTAAACTTTAATATGTAATTTTTCTAAGACCCTATCAACTTTTGGTCCAATTATCTTTTGAGCTAAACCAAATTTCACTGTTAAAAAGGTATAGAGTAAGCCGCCAATAACTACCGCAAGTGTAACAAGAACAAATGAGGTTGGCCTACGTTCAGGCGAAATAATTTTTCCACCGAAATTAACTACCCCGGTAACTATCACAAACATGGCCATTGAAAAGATTGCAATTCCAATAAATCGTCTCGATGTACGACTACTATTGTATTTGTATCTAACCTTTAGGTGTTTTAAAGAAAGCCAGATAGTAATAATTAATCCAACATTTGTAGCTAGAAGCGGTCCATATACTTTAAAGAATTCAATCATTGGAAGTTGGACAGCAAATTTAATGATAATTCCTAAAACTAGGTATTTTATAGCTAGTCCGTTCTCTGATAGACCTTGTAAAATTGCCATCAAAACTGTAAATAGTCCTAAACTGATAGCAGTAAAAGAAGATAAATACAGGACATTTGAGCCTAGTTGATCATAACCATAAAAAATTGTATAAATTG
Organism: uncultured Lactobacillus sp.; assembly: GCA_947565635.1. Lineage (GTDB taxonomy): Bacteria > Bacillota > Bacilli > Lactobacillales > Lactobacillaceae > Lactobacillus. Next base: position 53,165 of record CANOGU010000013.1, read on the forward strand.
GCGTTGCAATAGCAGCCATCCCCAATGAAGCTGGAATCATAACAAATAAGAATAATTCCAAGGTGTTTTCAATTTGGTTAGAAATGCTGGCATAATCACGTCGTGCATGGGCACCTGATAAAAGCGGAATAGCAGTTACTGACATTGCAGTTGCTAAAGATACAATAATCATGATTAATTTATTTGCATTTAATCCAAATAAGGCATACCATGATTCAATTTGATCAGAACTAGCATGAACAAACATAGCAATCATTGGATGGAAGGTATATTGGTCAATTAATTGAAACAAGGTGATTCCAGAATCAATGATGATAAATGGAATAGATTGATTAATAATTTCCCAGAAAATTCCTGCAGTAGAAATTTTAATTACGTGGTTTGATTGCTCCATTAATGCGTTCAGTTCATTTCGCCTACGATATAAAAACCATACTAAAAGCAAAATTCCAAACACCGCACCAATAGCTGCAGCTAAATTTGATTGAACAACCGCATGAACATAGGATCCGTGTTGAACTTGCATAATAATATAAGCTGTCAATAGCATCCATATCACTCGGGCCAATTGTTCAATAAATTGAGACATAGCTGGAGGCATCATATCTGCATAACCTTGGAAATACCCACGCATGATACTCAAAATTGGAATAATTAAAACTGCATAAGAAAGACTTCTCATCACGGCAACTTGACGCGGATCACTTTTAGCCCCATGCAAAAGGGCACCAATGATATCATCAGTAGCTAAAATTGGAGCACCAAAGTACATAATTGCTGCACAAATCACACCAAACATGGCCATCAAAATTAAGCCGCGTCTAAACAGTTTTCGCCCAATATCATATTCATTTAAAGCATTATATTTTGCTACCTGCTTGGCAACCGCTCCGGGAATACCTGCGGTAGAAATAATAATAAATAAACTATAAATGTTATAGCTTTTCGCTGTTAAAGCATTGGCAATATTTCCATGACTTCCCATCCAGGCATACCATGGAATAATATACAATGCTCCTAAAATTCGTGACACAATAGAGCCAAAAGTCATCCATGCGGAGCCTTTGACCATTGTCTCTTTAGTATTTTTAGTATTGTTTTCCATAAAGATAAATTTTCCCTATATCCAGTTAAGCGTCTGAATTATATATTACTCATTAATGTAAATTGTATTTACAAATATTAATTATTTAGGAAAAACTTAAATTACTTAGCAACAATATTAACAATTTTGTTTGGAATAACGATGACTTTCTTGACATCTTTTCCTTCTAAGAATTTTTGAACATGATCAAGAGCAAGAGCTTCTTTTTCTAAGGTATCTTTATCACTATCCTTAGCAGCCTTAAATTTGCCGCGAAGCTTACCATTAACTTGAACCATAATTTCAACTGTTGATTCAACTAATTTGGCATAATCATATTCTGGCCATTTCGCATATGCAATAGATTCATCATGACCAAATACTGACCAAATTTCTTCCATCATGTGAGGTGCAACAGGAGCAAGAAGTTGTACAAATCCTTCTGCATATTCACGTGGAATAGTCTTAGCTTTTTGAGCTGCATTCATAAAGACCATCATTTGACTGATTGCAGTATTAAAGTGTAAAGCTTCAAAGTCTTCTGTAACCTTTTTGACAGTCTCGGCATATACCTTATCAAGTTCACCATCATTTTCGTCAACAATCTTTTCTTGTGGAATTGCCTTTAAATCAAGATCATTAACAAATAGACGCCATACACGATCTAAGAACTTCTTAGTAGATGCTGGACCGTTGTCATCCCAATCAATTGACGCATCTAATGGTCCCATGAACATTTCATACATTCTAAGTGAATCTGCACCATATTCATCGATTACTTCATCAGGGTTAACAACATTTCCTTTAGACTTAGACATCTTTTCATGATTCTTTAAAATCAAGCCTTGGTTGTATAATTTTTGGAATGGCTCCTTAGTTGGGACAACGCCTAGATCATAAAGAACCTTGTGCCAAAATCTTGCATAAAGAAGGTGACGAACAGCGTGTTCTGCTCCACCAATATAAAGATCAACTGGAAGCCACTTCTTAAGTAAATCATAATCAGCTAATTCTTTATCATTATGCGGATCAACATAACGTAAGTAGTACCAGCTTGAACCAGCCCAGTTAGGCATAGTATTGGTTTCACGCTTACCTTTTCTACCGTTCTTATCAACAATATTTACCCAATCAGTCAGATTAGCTAATGGACTTTCCGGGGTACCAGATGGCTTAATGTCAGTTGCATGAGGCAAGCGAAGTGGTAATTCATCTTCAGGTACTAATGAAGTAGTACCATCTTCCCAGTGAATAACTGGAATTGGCTCACCCCAGTAGCGTTGACGACTAAAGTCCCAGTCACGAAGTTTATAGTTAACTTTCTTTTCACCGACATTGTGATCTTCAAGCCATTCGATCATTCTCTTCTTAGCTTCTTCATTGTTTAAGCCATCTAAGAATTCAGAATTGATGTGTTTACCATCTCCACCAAAGGCTTCTTTTTCTAAATTTCCACCTTCAATAACTCGATTGATTGGCAAACCAAATTTAGTTGCAAAAGCATAATCCCGATCATCATGTGCTGGTACAGCCATCACTGCACCAGTTCCGTAACTAGCTAAAACATAATCAGAAATCCAAATTGGTACTTCCTTACCATTTACTGGGTTAATTGCATAGGCACCAGTAAATACACCAGTTTTATCTTTGTTAAGATCGGTTCTTTCAAGATCTGACTTTGATTCAATCTTTTTAATATAAGCATCAACTGCTTCTTTTTGTTCAGGAGTTGTAATTTCTTGAACTAATTTACTTTCTGGGGCAAGAACTGTATAACTTACTCCAAATAGGGTATCTGGTCGCGTGGTAAAGACATCGAAAGTCTTATCGCTATCTTTAACTTTAAACGTAACTTGTGCACCTTCTGAGCGCCCAATCCAGTTACGTTGCATCTCCTTAACTGGTTCTGGCCAATCTAAATCGTCCAAATCTTCAAGCAAACGATCTGCATAAGCAGTCATTTTAAGCATCCATTGACGCATATTACGACGATAAACTGGGTAACCACCACGTTCAGTTTTACCATCAACTATTTCTTCATTAGCAACCACAGTACCCAAATCTGGTGACCAGTTAACAGGGACTTCCGCTTCATAAGCTAAGCCCTTCTTATACATCTGTTCAAAAACCCACTGAGTCCATTTATAATAATTTGGATCTGACGTTGTAACTTCACGATCCCAATCATATGAAAAGCCTAACTTATTAAGTTGTTTTTTGAAGTTAGCAATATTTTCCTTAGTAACTTTTTCTGGATCTTCACCAGTCTTCAAAGCATATTGTTCAGTTGGCAAACCAAAAGCATCCCAGCCCATTGGATGAAGTACATTATATCCTTGAGCCCGCTTCATTCTAGACATAATATCGGTTGCAGTATAACCTTCTGGATGACCTACGTGTAATCCTTTACCAGATGGGAATGGAAACATATCTAGAGCATAATAATTTTTCTTTTTAGGATCATTTCCTGTTTTAAAAGTATCATGCTCTGCCCAGTATTTTTGCCATTTTTTCTCTACAGTCTTGTGATTATACAATTAAATCTCTCCTTAAAACTAAAAAACGTCCTATGATCATAAAATCATAGGACGAAGTTCATTTCGCGTTACCACCTAAGTTCCACACATATTGTGCGACACTCGTGCCCCTTAACGCGGAAAGCAAACGATAGACTTTACCTATAAGGGCAAGTTCACAAGACAATTGTTAAGCTTTGCACCAACCAGCTCATCTCTAATAACAACCATAACTTGCTACTACTCCCTAGTCTTTATTTTTTTATGGATAATGATTATAATTTACCACATCTACTAGAAATTACAAGAGGAGAAATATTTTTGAAAAAGAAACATAATAATTTAACCATCCATGATACCCTAATTCCGGGATTTATTTTTTTAATTCTCTATGTAATCTGGGCACTTTTAGTTATTAATCAAACTTCATTTATTCATTCTTTTGATAAAACTATTATTGATCTAGTTTCTAATAACAATGCAACTAATATAGCAATTGCAACTAAGTTAACAGTAATTGGCAATACTAGTACCTTAACAGTAGCAACAATAGTATTATTCATCGGATTATTATTCGCTAAAAAGTTTGCTTATGCTTTTTTTACGGCGGGATTAATGATTTGTGCTAATGGATATAACTGGATTACTAAGCATGCAGTTGAACGACATCGACCTTTGGTCCATCACTTAGTTTATGCCGATGGCTATAGTTTCCCATCAGGACACTCTGTAGGAAGCGCCACATTCTTCGGCATTCTAATTGTGCTAACTATTTTATTAGTTAAAAGTAAGTTTTGGCAAACTATATTAATTATTATTTGGGCTCTCTTCCCGCTTTTTATTGGGTACACTAGAATTTTCTGTCACGTTCATTACCCTTCTGATGTTGTTGGCGGGTGGCTAGAAGGAACGACTTTTGTTTTACTGGGTTTTTCAGTTTTATACCATCTATACTTAAACAAAAAATATGAATAAAAAAGCTAACTGAGATCAAAATTCTCAGTTAGCTTTTTTCGTATGCAATTTTTTTCTGTTTGTATAGTTGATTAAGTAATAAAGATAGAATGATGACGATTAAAGAGACAACATACACTGACTCTTAAGCAAAATACCCAAAAAGAAGTATAAATTGGTACTAAAATTAAAGCTAAGTCTGCGGCTACTAAAATGAGTAACATATTTAGTATTACTTTTATTTTACATATTCACTCACATAGTTTTTTAGCGCTTCTACCTTATCTGTATGTTCCCAAGGTAAATCAATATCAGTTCTTCCAAAATGGCCATAAGCAGCCGTTTGACGATAAATAGGACGTCTTAAGTTCAACATTTCGATAATACCTGCTGGTCTTAGATCAAAAACATTTCGAACTGCTTCAACTAATAAATCTTCACTTACCTTACTTGTTCCATGAGTATCAACCATAATTGAAACTGGGTGAGCTACTCCAATCGCGTAAGCTAATTGAATTTCACATTGATAAGCTAAATCTGCAGCAACAATATTTTTGGCTACATATCTAGCAGCATAACTAGCACTCCGGTCAACTTTAGTTAAATCCTTCCCAGAGAAAGCACCACCACCATGACGAGCATATCCACCATAAGTATCAACAATAATTTTACGACCAGTTAAACCTGAATCTCCTTTAGGCCCACCGATAACAAAACGACCTGAAGGATTGATCAAAAACTTAGTACTCTCATCAAGATATTGAGATGGAATAACTTTTTTAATAACCATATCAATCATGGCCTCACGAATTTCATCATTAGTTACTGTTGCATCAGTTTGAGTAGAAATGACAACTGTATCAACACGTTTTGGCCTATTTTCCTCATCGTATTCAACAGTCACTTGTGCTTTTGCATCTGGTCTTAACCAATCAAGACGTCCTTCTTTACGAAGACTAGCCACGCGACGCATTAAAGAGTGCGCTAAAGAAATAGGTAGTGGCATTAGTTCGGGAGTTTCTTTAATGGCAAACCCAAACATTAGACCTTGATCTCCAGCTCCAATTTTATCTAAATCATCTTTATCTTCATGATTTTCACGTGTTTCAAGCGATTCATTAACACCACCGGCTATATCACTTGATTGTTCATCAATATCAACTAAAATAGCACAGTTATTTCCATCAAAACCAAGTTCTGGACGATTATAACCAATCTCTAAAATGGTTTTTCTAACTACTGATTGAATATCAACGTAAGCAGACGTTGATATTTCTCCAACTACTAAAACAAGACCAGTAGTAACAGTAGTTTCGCAGGCTACTCGTCCATTAGGATCCCTGGCCAAAATTGCATCTAAAATCGCATCAGAGATTTGATCAGCAACTTTATCTGGATGTCCTTCTGAAACTGATTCTGAAGTAAATAAACGTTTTTCTTTTTTCATAGAGTCCCCCATCTTTCGGTTACAAG
>CANOGU010000014.1 GCA_947565635.1 uncultured Lactobacillus sp.
AAAAAGGAAGAATGAAGTGAAGACTTTATTCTTCCTTTTTCTTTGTATAGTTTTTATTTTTGATATTAAAAAAGTCTCTAGTTAAATAAAACTAGAGACTAAAAAATCAATTTGTCTTTTTTTGTATAAAATGCGTAATGCAAACTAAGATTATAAAGATGATCCCTGCACTTATCATTGGAATACGGTAATTTGGAAAAATTAGTAATACAATAATCATCGAAATAAAGAAAAGCAATACTGCTAGATCAGATAAAGGATAAAGTGGCATTTTAAATGAAGGGAGCTCCAGTTTAGGCGTTTTCTTTCTATATGTCATATGGGTAATAATCATTATCGACCAAATTACTAAGAACATACTTGTTGCTGTTGCAGAAATGAATGTGAAAGCGTCTTTTAAAAAGAAATTTAATAATGGAGCTAATGCAATTAAAATTGTTGAAAATATTAAAGCGTTTTTAGGTAATTGACGATGGTTTAATTTCCCTAAATGCTTACTTATCTTATTCTTACTCTTATAGTTTATTGAAAATAATAAGCGGCCAGCGCTATAGATAAAACTATTAGTTGATGAAATAGCAGCACTTATTACCACGAAATTAATAATGGAACCTGCATTTTTAATTCCAGTTGCACCTAGTGCTTGAACAAATGGTGAACTGGATGTTGAAACTTTATCCCACGGTATAGCCAATAAAATACTAAGAATTGCTAGAACATAGAATAAAATAATTCTAACTGGTAATTGATCGATTGCACGAGTAATAGTTTTTTTAGGTTCTTTAGCTTCAGCCGCAGTTAATCCAATTAGTTCAACGCCAATGAAACTAAAAATTACCATTTGAAATCCTAATAAGAAACCTTTTGGCCCCTTTGCAAACATACCTCCATCGACTACCATATTTTGCCAACTTACATGACCGTACTTGGTTGTTCCATTTGTAATCAAGAGATAGAACACAAGAATAACGAATGCAATGATAGTAACAATTTTTATAATTGCAAAACTAAATTCGAGATTTCCAAAAACACGGGCTGAGATAAGATTAATTGCTAGTAAAACCAATAAAGTAATTAATCCCGGAATCCAACTTTGTAGGTGTGGCCACCAATACTGAAAATAAATTCCTAAAGCAGTAATTTCTGCCATGGCCAATGTCAGCCAACTGAACCAATATAAATATCCAGTTGTAGTTCCAATACTTTTTCCAAGATACTCGCTAATAAAATCAATATAAGTATTTTTATTAATATCCGAGAGTATCAATTCTCCTAATGCTCTCATTAAAAGAAAGAGAAAAAAACCTACTAGACAGTAAATAAAAATTACAGCAGGACCTGCTAATTCAATACTGTTGCCGACACCTAGAAAAAGCCCAGTTCCAATTGTCCCTCCCAACGCAATTAGTTGAATATGGGCATTCGTTAAACTACGTTTCATAGTTTTAACCTCAGATGATTCTGAGCTATTTTTTGACATTAAAATATAAAACTCCTTTCATAGTTTATTAAAATTTTAACATAAAAATCTATGATAACTGCTAAATTGTATAGTTTTTAATATTTTTTATAGGATTTGAGTTAAGAAATCAGTTGTGAAATATTTTTCAATATTAGTAAAAATGAAATCGTTAACATTACTGAAAATAGTTATTTCTTACTTTTAATCATATTGTGAATTTGTAAAAAAGTGCACAAAGTCATTTACAAACGTTCAAGAGAGGCGCTATACTGTGATTGTTCATAAAAAATGCCTAGATTTCCGAGTAGGAGGCCCAATAGATGGTGCAAGATAAAAAGGCTGAAAAAGAAAATAAAGCAATCTATGTAAATAAAATGATTGATAGCTATGTTGAAAAGGCACATAATGCCTTGGATGAAATGGCTAATTTTAATCAAGAACAAGTTGATAAAATTTGTGAGGCTATTGCAAGTGCTGGTGAACAAAACAGTTATTTGTTAGCTAAGATGGCAGTTGAAGAAACTGGCCGTGGAGTAGTGGAAGATAAGACTATAAAAAATATGTTTGCTAGCGAAAATATTTGGAACAGTCTTCGTCATGAAAAAACGGTTGGCGTGATTGAAGAAGATAAAGAAAAGCAATTAATTAAAATTGCAGAACCAAAAGGTGTTATAGCTGGTGTAACACCTGTTACTAACCCAACTTCAACTGTAATTTTTAAGGCTATGCTTGCATTAAAGACTAGAAATGCTATTATTTTTGGTTTTCACCCACAAGCACAAAAGAGTTGTGTTAAAACTGGTGAAATTATTCGTGAAGCCGCAATTAAAGCCGGTGCTCCTAAAGATGCTATTCAATGGATTGAATATCCTAGCCTTGAAGCAACTAGTACGTTAATGAACCATCCAAACGTTCAAACTATTTTGGCTACTGGTGGTCCTGGAATGGTTAAGGCTGCTTATTCATCAGGAAAACCTGCTATTGGTGTGGGTCCTGGTAATGGTCCATCATATATTGAAAAGACTGCAAATATTCCGGAATCTGTATATGATATTGTTTTATCTAAGACTTTTGATAACGGAATGATTTGTTCTTCTGAGAACTCTGTTGTAGTAGATGAAGATATTTACAATAAAGTAAAGGAAGAATTCAAGTCTTGGAATTGTTACTTCTTGAAGCCAGATGAAATTAAGAAGTTTGAAGAGAAATTCATTGATCCTAAGAGAGGAACAGTTGCTGGTCCTGTTGCAGGTCGTTCTGCCTATCAAATTGCAAAATTATGTGGTGTAGATGTACCAGAAGATACTAAAGTAATTATCGCTGAATATAAGGGAGTAGGTAAAAAGTATCCTTTATCTGCTGAAAAACTTTCTCCAGTATTTACTATGTATAAAGCTAAGGATCACGAAGATGCTTACAAGATTTGTACTGATCTTCTAAACTATGGCGGTCGTGGTCATACTGCTGGTGTTCATTCTCAAGATGAAAAAGTAATTGATGACTTTTCAATGAAGATGGATGCATGTCGTATTTTGGTAAATTCTCCGGCTTCAGTTGGTGGTGTTGGTGATCTTTACAATAATATGCTTCCTTCACTTACTTTAGGAACTGGATCTTATGGTGCAAACACATTCTCACATAATATTGGTGCTAGAGACTTGCTAAACATTAAGACAGTTGCAAAACGTCGTGACAATATGCAATGGATTAAGGTACCGAAGAAAACTTATTTCGAACATAATGCGGCAAATTATCTAAAGCATATGCCAGATGTTGAAAGATTTTTCATTGTGACTGATGAAGGCGTAGCAAGTAAATATATTAATGAAATTACTGATATCATTAGTCAACGTCGTGGTAAGAAGAGCTATGAAGTTTTCCAAGCAGTAACGAAAGATCCAGATACCGATATCATTGCTGATGGAGTTCATAGAATGAATATCTTTAAGCCTGATGTAGTTATTGCTGTTGGTGGTGGCTCAGTAATGGATGCTGCCAAGGCAATGCGTTTATTTTATGAAAATCCAGATATGAGTTTTGAAGATGCTTATTCAAAATTTCTAGATATTAGAAAAAGAACAGTAAGATTTCCAAAATATAATGCCATTCAATTAGTATGTATTCCAACTACTTCGGGTACTGGTTCAGAAGTATCTCCATTTTCAATTATTAAAGATACTAAAACGGGTATTAAACATACTCTTTGTGATTATTCTTTAAATCCAGATGTTGCAATTGTTGATGACCAATTTGTAGAAACTATGCCTAAAGAATTGATTGCTCGTTCAGGGTTTGAAGCATTAGCTCATGCAGTTGAAAGTTATGTTTCAACAATGGCCACTGACTTTACTCGTGGTTGGTCAATGGAAGCTATTAAATTGATTTTTGAAAACTTAGAGAAGTCATATAATGGTGATCAAAGTGCAAGAAGTAGAATGCACAATGCTGCTACCCTGGCTGGTATGGCATACGCAAATGCATTCTTAGGAGTAGGTCATGCAATTGCTCATACTGAATCATCTGAATTTGGTGTTCCAAGTGGCTTAAGTGATGCAATTGCAATGCCATATGTAATTAAATTTAATTCTAAGAAGCCTAGAAAACTTGCTATGCGTCCGCACTATTCAACTTTTAGAGCAGATAAAGATTATGCAGAAATTGCACGTAGTTTAGGTTTAAAGGGAGACACTACTCAAGAATTAGTTGATGCCTTAATTAAGAAGGTTGTTGAACTAGGTCATGGCGTAGGAATGAAGTTAAGTCTTAAAGCTAATGGAGTTAATGAAACAGATTTCAATAATAAGATTGAAAATATGGCTATTGAAGCTTATGGTGATCAAAATGTTGTAACTAATCCTTCTGCTTTATTAATTAGTGAAATTAAGGAATTAATGAAAGAAACTTATGCAGGAAAGGGAATTGAAGCTTAACTCTTTTTCTCATACCTCATTTGAAATATTAATATGAATTCGCACATAAAATGTGTCTGGGAAAAAACTAACTCCTAGACCATAAAAAAGAACGATGATTTCCATTTGGATTTCATCGTTCTTTTTCTATACTTTTAGTTTCTTCCTTGATATCATTAAATCACCACAAAATAAAAACAAAAAGGTGGAAACTAATATGTACAAAGATTATAACACAGGTCAAACAGCTTTAAGACTCAATTTGGATTTTGCCATTCCCAGCAATCACTTAGCTAATGCTATCAGCTGGTTTGTGGATTCAGTTCTAGAAGAGTATTTTCAGACAGAAAGATTGAGCTGATGCTTTTGACTGACCAGCAAAAGATTTCATATCATACTATCAATAACTTCAGATCCAGCAGCCATGCCAATGAATTGGTTAAAAAAACTTTATCTACTTTACCAATCTATTGGTGGATGAGGGGCTAATCAATGAAGAGACTATTTTTATTGATTACACTAAAATTGAAGCGGATGCCAATCGCTATACTTTTGTCTGGTGCAAGGCAGTTGAAAAGTTTCATGATAAGCTTAAGGGACAGGCAGTTGAGGCTTACGATGAGCTGATAGCCCAAGAAGTAGTCAAGGAAATGAACAAAGAAAAAGTTCAAACCAGCCAAGGACGAGTAGAGCTTGCTCAAGAAACTGAAGCTGAAATTGAAAAGCTGACTAAAGAAATTGAGTAAAAGCCTCAAGCCATTCCTGAAGGCTCGTCCAGAAAAGCAAGAAGACGCGGACTTAAAAAAGCTGCTCCATAAACTAAGAAAAGACTATGTTCCTCGAATGAAGAAATATGAAAAAGCAGAAAAAACATTTGCTGGTCACAACAGCTATTCTAAAACAGACCATGATGCGACTTTTATGCATATGAAGGAAGACTACATGAAAAATGGTCAGCTTAAGCTTGGCTACAATATCCAAGTAGCTACTACAGATCAATATGTAGTCGATTACGCTTTGTCCCCTAATCCAACAGATTTCAAAACTTTAGAGCCGTTTTTAGATCAAATGACCATGTTGGATAAATTCGATAAGATCGTATCCGATACTGGCTAAGACAACGAATATAATTGCTCAATGCTGGAAGAAAAATATCTAGATAAGAAGTATTTTATTCTCTACACTATGTATAAAAAAGAACAAGGCAGAAAGTATAAAAATGATCCATCCAAGCTGAGCAATTGGTACTACAATGAAAAAGATGATTATTACATTGATCATCTTGGCGTTAGATTCAACTTAAAATATTATAGCCAGCGTCCAGTACGCTATAATCCTAATTGGCAATATTTAAAAGAAAAAAAGAAGTTCTTCAAAGCGACAAACGCAAACCTATCTACGGTATGAGGAAATATGACGTAGAGCCAGTTTTTGGGCATTTGCGTACTTGGTATGCGCAGAACACATCTAAGAGGCAAAAAGAAAGTTGAAACAGATGTCGGAATAGCCTTCATGATGAATATAAACAAATTTTGGAACAGAAGATAGAAGACCGTTTTTGTTTAGTGCTAAAAGAAAAAAGGACAATCAAAACTCAATTGAGAATTTTGATTGTCCTTTTATTATGATCTAGGAGTTAGTTTTTTCCCAGACACTTTTCTTAATGTGTATGTAAATTAAATATTTAATTTATCGATTATAAATTAAATTAGTTTAACTTACCGGCTTTCTTCAAGATGTCTTGAGCCTTTTCAAGATAGTGATGTTCGGTTCTAAAGGCATCAATGTCACCACCGTTGAAGTCGTTTAATTTAGCAAGCTTGTCATCTAATTCTTCAAAGTCCTTCTTTAAATCGTTGATAACAGGTTCTTCTTCTTGTTCATAGACGTAGTGATTTTCGGTTGAATCTTTAGGACCTTCACCCTTGAATTGTTCGATCTTGTCTTCGTCTTTGTCGACTTTTCTTGCGTGCTTAAGAATTGATTTAATATCCTTAATTGTTTCATGTTGAGCGGTGCGATGTTTCTTATCATCAATACTATCTTCAATCTTTGTTAAGTGACCTTCTGCATCTGAAATCTTCTTAGCGATTCTATCTAATGCCTTGAGTTCTCTTTTTGCATAATCTGTCATAACAATATACCTCCTAAAATCTTTCTATTAACTTAATCATCCTTATTATAAAATCTAATAAGTGTAGTTTCAAGAATAAGGCGTTATTTTATGAAATAACCGTATAGGTTTGAAATATCTAATAATATTATAAAATTAAGTACAATTATTTAATTAAATGAAATTAGCTGATAGTATATGCGTTATTTTTATTTCATGCTTTAACTGTATGTTTCTACATAAATATACAGTAATTTTCATTTGATGTGCTGTATTTATAAGAAAGAAGCGTGGAATTAATGTTTAGAGAAAATGCAAAAAATATTCATGAAAAACTTTTAAAAGAAAATGATCCAGATGTATGGGAAAGAATTAGTCATTTTACTTTTGAAGAAGTACAAGATGATGTTGACTTACCAAATAAAACAAAGTTACTTTCTAATTTAGTATGTTTATTGGGGATGCAAGGACTAGAAGAATTTTGCTTAATGTTTCCAGTTGCCTTGTCTAATGTTGTCAGCCCTATAGAAGCAAAGGAAGTTGTTTATCAAGCAATAGATTATTTAGGGTTAGGACGGGTAATGCCATTTTTTAAAGTAATGAATAATATATTACTTGAACGTGGTGTGAGATTATCTTTGTCAAGGCAAGCCACTACTACAATGGATAATCTTCTTGAAAAAGGCGAAGAAACCCAAATGAGACTGTTTGGTCCACAAATGAAAGATTTTGCTAAAAAGGAATTATTAATAGATGGTTAGTAAATAGCTGTTTTGGAGATTATTACACTAGAAAAGGGTTAGATGATAAAGAGCGCGAAATGATAACTTTTTTATTTAGCTGCTCAAGGCGCATGTGAATCACAATTATTGGCACATGCAAAAGCTAATGCAATTAATGTTATTAACCAAGTAAAATAGATTATTTATAGTTAAATAACTGCACTGAAATTTTAGAGATTTCAGTGCTTTTTATTATGGCTTAATGGCTAGGACGAAGAAAATATAGTAGAATATATGTTCGAAAGGAGATAGCGCCATGAATACCGATGAACTATTGAGCTACGCGATAAGACATTTTGGAAGAAATAGTATTAGTAAAGTTAATAATAACGCTAACATAATTGCTTTTAGTTCACCGATTACTAAAAAATGGTTTGCTATTTTAAATTTAGATCCTAAAAGTAAAAAATTAAATCTTAATTGTGGTGAATTTTCGGAAACAATTAAAGATCTGCCTGGGTTTTCAACTGCTTCTTTAGTGAAAGACGATAATTGGGTTGAAGTTAGTTTGCTTTTAAGCGAGCAAAAAATAAAGCAAGCGTTGGAATATGCTTTTAAAGTTGTATTAATGACAAATAAAAAGAATAATCCAGAAAAATTAATTTATATTCCTGATGCTAATCAAAATGATGAAAAAAATGTATATCATGAACAAAAATTAGATTTTAAGAATTGGAAAAAATCGTCACGTTTTGTTGAAAGAAAAAATAAATTTACTGAAGATAAAATTGATTTAAATTTTGAAGAAACTCAATCTGTACCTAAAGAAATTAAAGAAATGATTAAGTCGTATCAGTATTCATTAAATGGAGCTATTAGAAGAGAACAAAATTTTTATTCTCAGGGGAAATTAATGGCTGATTATGAAGATGACTATGATCGAAAGCAATCATTCTTAAGATATTATCCAACGTATCATGACTTAACTGTGGGCCAGGCTCGGACATACTTTACTTGGCGAACGAAAATAAGACACAATATTTATGAAAAAAATTCAGATTCATATGCTTATATATATTTATATGAACTACTGAATGGAATTGGAGTTAAAAATTCGCAAGAAGGATTAGAGAGGCTAATTAGTTTTAATAAAAATTATGCTCAAAAATTTTCTTCAGAAATGGGGGCTTATATTGAAAGATGGATTCGTGATTATCTTATTTTTTATAATATTGATTCGAAAACTTATGACTCATTTATTAAGGAACGCGATAAAGATAAAAAATATGAACAATTACTATATCCGCAAAATTTTTCTGAACATGAAGTTGTTACTAGTTTAATAAGGCTATCGAACTATAAAATTACTAATTGTCCTTTATATAAAAAGGATGAAGAAAAATTTGAACATTTATTGGCTTTAATTTGGCAGCAAATTTTAGATTTGAGACAAGATGGATTTGATTTTTTTACTAATTACATTGCGTATAAAAATCAAATGACAGTTCAGCTTTTTGCTGCTGCTGTTTTTAATCATAATTTGATTTCAAAAACGAATAGTTATGAAGTTGATCAAATTAGAAAGTATTTTTATGATGAAGAAAAGAAAACTTGGTATTGTGAATCTTATTGGGGGTTAGCTGGTCAAAAAAGTATTGTAGGAAATTTATTGCATGAAGTTGATCGTGAAGTAAGACAAAGTTTTCATTTAGGAAGAAACTTAAAGCCTAGAAAAATTGAAAAACATTATCTTCAGGCGATTAAAGATGGAATAAAAGAATATCAAATAGAAGAACAGAAGCTAAATCATCCTGAACTAGAAATTAATTTATCTCAATTATCTATGATTAGAGAAGATGCTGCAGATACCCGAGATAGCTTGTTGACCGAAGAAGAGCTTAAAGCTGAACAAGAAGAGAAGACTCAGGTTGAAGAAAATTCTGTAGATAATGTTAAAAAAGATTATGGTTTAAGTAAGGAAGAAGTAACCACAGTAATAATGCTTTTAAATGGAGAAGATCCAAAGAAGTATCTTAAAGAAAATCACTTAATGGCAGCAATTGTAATCGATAATATAAATGAGAAAATGTTTGATGAAATTGGAGACAATGTAGTTGAGTTTATAGATGATGCACCTATACTTATTGAAGATTATCGGGAAGAGTTAGAAGATATGTTTTTGAAAGGAAATAGTTAATAAAATGGCTAATCAAAAGAGAAAAGTTCCTAAAAGAATAGCTCAGACTATTTTAAGCTCTTTAAAAGGAGGAGTAGTTCCAAGAATCGGCCTGCCATATATTACAGTAGGACGAAAAGCAGAAATTGAAGCTTTATTACATGATGTGGAATTGATTGGAGAAGGAGGAGCTTCTTTTAGATTTATCGTAGGGCGGTACGGTTCTGGTAAAAGTTTTTTACTTCAGACAATTAGAAATTATGTAATGGATAAGAATTTTGTTGTAGTTGACGGAGATTTATCACCAGAAAGACGTTTGCAAGGTGGAAAAGGACAAGGATTGGCTACTTATCGAGAATTGATTCAAAATCTTTCTACTAAAACTCGACCAGAAGGAGGAGCCTTAACTTTAATTCTTGATCGTTGGATTAATTCAATTCAAATGCAAGTTGTAGCAGACACAGACTTAAATGAAGGTAGTCCGGCCTTTGAAGAGGCTGTTAATAAAAAGATTTATGTGGTAATTTCAAGTTTATCCGAATTAGTACATGGTTTTGATTTTGCTAAATTACTCGAGATGTATTATCAAGCTTATGTTAATGCTGATGAAGAAACTAAGGCTAAAGTTGTTAAATGGTTTAGAGGTGAATATGCTAATAAAACTCAAGCTAAAAAAGAATTAGGAGTAGATATTGTAATCTCGGATGATGATTGGTATGAATATTTGAAACTGTTTGCGTCATTCTTTAGACAAGCAGGATATACAGGTCTGATGATTATGATCGATGAATTAGTAAATATTTATAAGATTCCCAACAGCATTAGTCGTCAGTATAATTATGAGAAAATATTAACCATGTATAATGATGCTCTTCAAGGAAAAGCAAAGTATCTTGGCGTTATTATGTGCGGTACGCCGCAAGCTGTTGAAGATAAAAGAAGGGGAGTATATTCCTATGAGGCTTTACGTTCTCGTTTAGCTAGTGGAAAATTTTCTAAAGCTGGAAATCGTGATATGTATGCCCCAGTTATTAAACTTGATCCACTTACTCCAGAAGAAATGCTTGTTTTAACTGAAAAACTCGCAGATATGCATGCTAATTTATACGGATATGAAAAAGTAATCACCGAAAATGATTTAGAAAAATTTATTAAGATTGAATATTCACGTGTAGGTGCATCTTCTAACATTACACCACGTGAAATTATTCGTGATTTTATTGAACTATTAGATATTGCTTGGCAAAATCCTCAGACTGATATTGAGCAACTACTTAATTCGGATAAATTTTCTTATACTGAGTCAAATGTAGTTTCAGATGATAAATCTGATAATTTCGCTGAGTTTAGAATTTAAGTGAAAAATGGATATTTTTACACGTTTTGCTCCTTTTATTCAAGATTATATTTATGAACATGATTGGCAAAAATTACGTTCAATTCAAGTTGGAGCAGCAGAAGCTATTTTTAATAGTCAGGATAATGTATTATTGGCAGCTTCAACAGCTTCGGGGAAAACGGAAGCTGCTTTCTTTCCTATTCTGACTGAACTTTATGAAGATCCTTCTAAATCGGTTGGAGTGTTGTATATTTCGCCATTAAAAGCGTTGATCAATGACCAATATGAGCGTTTGAGCGACCTTTGCCAAGAGGTTGACATTCCAGTTTGGCGCTGGCATGGTGAGGTAGCTCAGACTCAAAAACGAAAATTGCTTAAGCATCCTTCTGGAATCTTACAAATTACTCCAGAATCTTTAGAGTCATTAATTATTAATAAGCATATGGATATCCCGAATTTATTTCATGATCTAAGATATGTAGTCATTGATGAATTACATTCTTTCTTAAGATCAGATCGTGGGGGACAAACTTTTTGTCTGATTGAACGCTTGTCTAAAATGGCGGGAGTTGATCCGAGACGTATTGGACTTTCGGCCACAATTGGAGATACGAAAGCAGCCGCGGAATTTTTAGGTGCTGGTTCAAGGCGTAAGACAATTGTTCCTAAGTCAGAAGGTGGCGGTCAAGTTTGGCGTCTATCAATGGAGCATTTTTATGATAATGGACCACAAGCTGATAATAGTGACTTTGATCCAGCGCAACCAGTTTTAGATGAAAAAAGTGATCAAGCCCCTGAGATGGCTGATCCGTCAATGGCTTATATTTTTGAACACACACGTGGAAAGAAATGCCTAGTTTTTACCAACAGTAGAGAAGAATGTGAAGCTGTTTGTCAAATTTTAAGACAATATTGTGAAGTAAGACATGAACCGGATCGTTTCCTAATTCACCATGGTAATTTGTCCGCAGCTTATCGCCAAACAGCAGAAGCTGAGATGAAGGATGAGGATTCATTTATGACTACTTGTGCTACAGCGACACTTGAGTTAGGAATCGATATTGGAAAACTAGAGCGAGCATTTCAAATTGATGCACCCTTTACTGTCTCTAGTTTTCTGCAGAGAATGGGTAGAACTGGCCGACGTGGAAATCCATCTGAAATGTGGTTTGTAATGCGTGAATCACATCCTGAATCTCGTGCCATGCTTCCAGAAACTATCCCTTGGTCCTTACTTCAAGGTATTGCCTTGGTTCAGCTTTATTTGGAAGAAAAATGGTTAGAGCCACCAGTGCCGAATAGATTACCATATAGTTTGCTTTATCATCAGACAATGTCTACTTTAGCGTCAAATGGAGAAATGACACCAGCAGAGTTAGCTTCTAGAGTATTGCCCCTTCGTTATTTTCATAATGTTAGTCAAGATGACTATCGCATATTGCTCCGTCATCTAATAAAAGAAGATCATATTCAGCAAACAGAAAATGGTGGCTTAATTGTTGGTTTAGCTGGGGAAAAAGTAGTTAATAATTTCAAGTTTTATGCTGTTTTTCAGGAAAATGAAGAATATTCGGTTAAATCTGAGTCTGAAGAATTGGGTACTATTGTTAAACCACCGCCGGTAGGCGATAAAATTGCTATTGCTGGCCGTGTGTGGGTAGTAGAAGATGTTGATCGTAAAAGGCATCAAGTTTATTGCCATCCAGTTAAAGGGAGAATTCCTGCATATTTTGGTGATGTAGCAGGTGATATTCAACCTAAAATTTTACAGAGAATGAAAAAGATTTTAAGCGAAAAGATAAAATATCCGTATTTAATGGAGCATGCAGTAGCGCGTTTGAGAGAAGTACGAGATACCGCAAACACTTCGGGGATGCTAGAAAGTAATTTAATTAATTTAGGTGGAAAAATGTGGTGTCTTTTTCCTTGGACTGGAACCTATGCTTTCTTAGCATTAGAAAGATTAGTTAAGATTAAATGTGCTAAACGGGTAGGATTAAGAGGCTTTAATTCTAGTCGTCCATATTTTATGCAATTTGCAATGGAGGTAAACAAGGATGAGTTTCTAGAAATTTTAAGAGAAGAAGCAAATAAAGACTTTGATCCTTTGGAGCTAGTTTATCCGAAAGAAGTTCCTGTTTTTGATAAGTACGATGAGTATTTACCAGATGAATTAGTAAGAAAGGAATTCGCACAAAGTATTTTAGATATTAAAGAAATGAAAAATTGTGTGAATAATTTAAGATAAAAAATAACCATTCAGTATCCACTAACTGAATGGTTATTTACTTTATTATTTACTTATCTTCGTAACCCTTTGGGTGGGTCTTGTGCCAGTTCCAAGCAGTTGCGATAACGTCATCAACGTTTTCATGCTTTGGTTTCCAGCCTAAAATTTTACGAGCTTTGCTTGAGTCTGCAACTAAGGAATCAGGGTCTCCGCCTCTTCTTGGTCCAATAGTGTAAGGGATGTCAATACCAGTAACTTTCTTGGCAGCTTCAAGAATTTCTAAGTTAGAGTATCCTTGAGCAGTACCTAGGTTGAAGACATCAGACTTGTTAGTTTCCATTACATGCTTAAGAGCTAAGATGTGAGCGTCAATTAAATCTTCAACTTGAACATAGTCACGGACATTGGTACCGTCTTTAGTGTCGTAGTCGTCACCAAAGATAGTAAAGTTACCGTCACCAGAAATAGCACTCTTCAAGATGTTAGGAATTAGATGAGTTTCGGGACCGTGATCTTCACCAATTGAACCGTCACTTGAAGCGCCTGCTACGTTGAAGTAGCGAAGAGCGATTGACTTGATACCATCAGCTTTGTCAGCCCAGTGCATAATCTTTTCCATCATCATCTTAGTTTCACCGTATGGGTTGATTGGATCAAGTGGTGTATCTTCAGTAATTGGTAAAGTCTTTGGAATACCGTAAGTTGCAGCACTTGATGAGAAGACCAAATACTTAACTTTAGCGTCCTCCATTGCTTGAAGTAATGAAATCATACCAGAAACATTGTTGTCATAGTACTTCAAAGGCTTTTTAACAGATTCAGGAACTAAAGAGTAAGCTGCAAAGTGCATTACAGCATCAATATTTTCATCACGTAAGATCTTGCTTATTAAATTAGTATCTTCGATGTCGCCTTGATAAAATTTAGCTCTCTTGTCAACAGCCTTTCTGTGGCCAGTGTAAAGAGAATCTAAAACGACAACATTGTTTCCTTCTTCAATTAACTTTCTAACAGCGTGAGAGCCGATATAGCCAGCTCCACCGATAACTAATACTCGCATTAACTAGTTACTCCTTTTTTATTAAATAATAACCGAATCAAATTAATTTTATCATAATAGATAGATTTAAAAATTTCGATTTAAAAATTTTGAGCATAAATAGTGCAATTTAATAATATAGGTTTAAAATAATAAATAAGAAATTAAGATTATAAAAAGTAAGAGAATAAAAAGATGCAAACAATAAAAAATATAATCATTGGATTCGGTAAGGGTGGAAAAACTTTAGCTAAATTTTTAGCACAAAAGGGTGAAGAGGTATTAGTCATTGAAAAATCTAATAAAATGTACGGTGGTACTTGCATTAATATTGCTTGTCTTCCTTCGAAAAGATTGATTATTGAAGCAGCTAATGGTGTCAGCTATGTAGATGCAGTAAATGGTAAAAATGAAATGACAGCGCAATTGCGAGATAAGAATTATCACATGCTAGCAGATGAAAAGAGCGTAACAGTATTAGACGGCGAAGCGCATTTCATCGCAGATCATGAAATTGAGGTAGTTTTACCTAATGGTGAAAAAACTCAGTATAGGGGAGAGAGAATCTTCATTAATACTGGAGCCGTTCCAGTAATGTTACCTATTCCAGGTTTAAAAGAAAGTAAGTATGTTCTGAATTCTACTCAGGCAATGGATGAAAAGAAGATGCCAGAGAACTTAACAATTATTGGTGCTGGTTATATTGGCTTAGAGTTTGCTAGTATGTTCGCAAAATATGGTAGTAAAGTAACTGTACTTGACCATAGTAAAGAATTTTTAAGCCGTGAAGATGAGGATATTAGTCAATTAGTCAAGAAAGATCTGGAAGAGGCTGGCGTACATTTTGAACTTGGCGTCGATATCGAAGAAATTTCTGATGGAGAAAATGAGGCAAAGGTTCGTTATCAGGTAGATGGTCAGGAAAAAGAGATTAGTGCAGATCGAATCTTAGTGGCAACAGGAAGAAAACCAAATATTGAAAATTTAGGATTAGAAAATACTGCAATTGAAGTAACTGATCGTGGTGCGATTAAAGTAGATGATTTCCTAAGAACAACTGTAGATAATGTATGGGCAATTGGAGATGTTAAAGGTGGTCTTCAATTTACTTATATCTCACTAGACGATTTTAGAATCATTAAAGATCAATTATTTGGCACTGGCTCACGGATGATTAGTGATCGTAAAGTAGTACCTTATAGTGTATTTATTTCACCAGCTTTATCTCAAGTTGGCTTAAATGAAAAGCAAGCACAAAAACAGGACAAAAAATATAAATTGTTTAAATTACCAGTTGCTGCTATTCCTAAAGCTAAAGTGGCTAAAGATAGTAGAGGATTATTTAAAGCTCTAGTTGATCCTGAAACTGAAGAAATTTTAGGTGCAACCTTATATGGAATTGAGTCGTATGAATTAATTAATATGATTTCGTTGGCTATGAAAGCTCACTTATCTTATACGGTTTTAAGAGATCAGATTTATACTCATCCAACTATGTCAGAAGCCTTTAATGATTTATTTAAATAATTGGTATCATAAAGTTTTCATAACTTATTTTTGTAATATAAAGTAATTTAAGAAATGAGGTAAATGAATGAAGTTTAATTCAATTGAAGACACTTATACATTGAATAACGGGGTGAAGATTCCGATTATTGGCTTTGGTACATGGCAAACTCCTGATGGGGATGTCGCAAAGCACGCAGTAGAATCTGCACTCAATGCAGGGTACCGACATATTGACACTGCTGCAGCTTATGGCAATGAAGAGAGTGTCGGAGAAGGGATTAAGAGAAGTGGTGTAAATCGTCATGATTTATTTATTACTACTAAACTTTGGAATGCAGATCATGGTTATAAGCTGACTAAGGAAGCTATTGATAGAAGTCTGCAAAAACTAAAGGTAGATTATTTAGATTTATACTTAATTCACTGGCCTAATCCAGTTGCTATGCGTGATCACTGGGCTGAAGCAAATGCTGAAAGCTGGCGCGCCATGGAAGAAGCAGTAAAAGCTGGAAAAATTAGAACGATCGGTGTATCTAATTTTAGAAAACATCATTTAGATGAACTGCTTAAGACAGCAGAAATAAAGCCCGCTGTTAACCAAATTATGCTTAATCCAAGTGATTTACAATCGGAGGTTGTTAAAACAAATAATGATTTAGGCTTGTTAAGTGAAGCTTATAGTCCTTTAGGTACAGGTGGCTTACTAGAAAATGAAGTTGTTAATGAAATAGCCAATGAAGTTGAAAAATCACCGGCTCAAGTTTTAATTCGTTGGTCTTTAAAACATGGATTCTTACCGTTGCCTAAGTCAGTACACGATAAATATATTACAGCTAATATTGATGTATTTGATTTTGATTTAAATAATGAACAAATGGAAAAATTAGATGGTTTACATGGAGTTAGTGGATTAGCTACTGATCCAGATACAGCTAACTTTTAATCAAAAGTTGGAGTAGAATGCTACTTCGACTTTTTGTTTGTAAAATATCTTAGATCCTTTACATGAGAAGAAAATCTTTGTTATAATTCTAGTGTTAATGCTGAATTAGCTCAGTTGGTAGAGCGCTTCCCTCGTAAAGAAGAGGTCGCCAGTTCGATCCTGGCATTCAGCACTCAGGGTATTAACTAAAGAAGCTTTTCAAAGAGTTCAGTTGAGCTTAATTTGAAAGGCTTTTTTGTATATTTTATAAAAGATTTTGTACCTTTTTCGTAATAAAAAGTAGGACATAAATCTACTCTAGGCGAAAGAGGGATAAAATGAATAAACTATTTGAAAAGAAACCATGGCTTGGTTTCACGGAAGATAAAGTGTTCGGAGAAGTAATGTTAAATAAGGGATTTTGTAAACACGTTTTACAGGGAATTTTACCAGAACTGTCAATTGATAAAATTTATTTTCCGCATAAGCAAGAAGAAATTAACGGTTCTGAACACTATAGTCAAAAAGATGTACGCTTAGACATTTTAGTTGAGGATCATAATCATAATCTTTATAACATTGAAGTTCAGACTACTAATACTGATGATATCGCTAGACGAATGCGGTATTATGCTGCAAAAGCAGATCAAAGATATACTTTGAAGAAGGGCAGTACATATCGAAACTTGAAGAATGTATATATAATTTTTCTTTGCACATTTACACGAACTGAAAAAAGACCAATTAGAAATAAATATTTAACTATAAATTCCAATGGAATTCCAAATGGTGACGAAACGAAAACTTTGCTTAATTTGGTGAAGTTGATGAAGAATTTACTTGTATCTGGCGATACATATTTTGATATAGCACAAAATAGAATTAAAGAAACTAATAGTGATGAGAATTGGAGGGATATGATTATGGATTATGAAACTAGATTGTTAGAGTGCGAGCAAGATTATGGGGATAGTTTCTCTAAAGAACAATTGAAGGAGTTTCTGAGAGAAAATTAATAATAGAAAAGAGAAAATAATGTCTTTAATTTATACTCGGTTTGCTGTTAATACAGATTTACCTAATATTATGCATATTATTAATGAAGCTAAATCTTTCTTAAAACAGAGTGGAAGTAGTCAGTGGCAAGGAGCATATCCTGCTGAAGAAACTATTGAAACTGACATAAAGAATAAATATGGACTAGTTTTAATAGTAGATAATCAAATTGCAGGATATGCAGCAAGCATAGTTGGTGAAGAACCAACATACAAAAAAATTGATGGCGCTTGGAAAAATAATATTGATCCCTATGCTACTTTTCATCGCTTAGTGATTAGTAGTAAATATCGAGGTGTGCACTTGGCTAGCTTTATGTTTTCAGATTTAATTTCAATTATGGCTAGCCAGAAAATCAGAAATTTTAGAATTGATACTTCACGAAAAAACGAAATTATGCAACATTTAGCTGTAAAACATAATTTTATTGAACGTGGAATTATTCAAGTTGATGAAGATCCAGAGGACCCAAGCCGGTTAGCTTATGAATTGAACATTTAATAAAGTTAGAAAAGAGGACATCAATGTTTTTATTGCATTGATGCCCTTTGTTACTATAATTTTATATGTTTATTCAAAATAACAATTCCAATTATTAACAATAAAATTGAAACTGCATGAATTAAAATTTGCATTGGTTCTCCATGAGCAGTAATTAAATTTCTTAATAGAGCAGTAATACCTAAACTCATTAAAAAATTTAGGCTTGTGTGTCCCATATGCTTTAAGGCAGCAACAATCATTACAGAGAATTCAAAGAATAGGAAAAAAGTAACAATTTCGTCTAGAATTTTGGTTGGTATGTTAGTTAAATTTTTTATGAACATCATTTGGCCAATCGTAAATAGTTGACTAAACATTAGGATAGTAATAAGTGTGCCTAGAATTCCTAGTGCAATGATGATAAAAAATCGAAGAAAGTTAGCATATTTACTAGCTGTTTTATTTAGTTTCTTCATTATATGTACCTTTCTAATTGTAGTTAAGAATATTTTTGCGCTTTTTAATAAGTTTTTCCAGAGGTCTTTTAAACCGTAGTTTGGCTAAAACCCTGATATCTTTAATATAGAGGAATTATCTAAATATTTATGAGGTAGTAAAGATGCCATTTACTTTTTCTGAGATTGTTGTGCTAGCGTATTTTTAGAGTATGTTTTTCATATGAAGCTTTGGAATTATTCGCACCTATGGGGAAATATTTAAGGAAGGGTTGCATTAATCATCTCTTTGTTTTGGAGAGTAGCAGTAGTATTTCTAGTAAAAATTATTCAGTCCTTTATCCAAAAAGTAGTTAATTGGGAAGAAGCAAAAACTCGTGGATACTTAGCCATAATTATCCTATTAGTAATGGGAACTGATTTGATTCTTACTACTATCAGTGTAGAAAGACTTCATATAAGTACTAAGCGATGGGATGAGAGACTAAATACACGAATCAGAATAGATGAAGGAAGATTCAATCAGCGTTTTGATAAATTAGTGGGATCCTTATCATGAAATTAAAAAAGATTTCTTACAAGTTTTCCACATCTTAAGTTTACAGATATAACTTATTTCAATAAAGTTAAGTACAGATGGATTAAGAAAAGAGTAAATAAGAGCTAGAATTTAGCTCTTATTTTTTATTTTTTACTACAGAAAAGTTACAACGTTACATTGTTGTAATCTAAGAGCCAAATATTACAGCAATGTTACAAGTTGAAATATATCTTTAATTTTATAGGAACTATTCTGCAATATTGGGCATGTATTATATAAGCTGTAAATCGAAATTGACGAAATAAATAATTCAAATCGAATTTTATCAAGGAGAGAATTTAATTTTGGATATGCTTAACAAAAATTTGAAATCTACTTTAACTAAAACTGCTGCAGCTGCTGCTCTTACTTTAGCAGGCGCTGCGATTGTAAATAATACTCAAAATACTGTAAAGGCTGCAGAAGTTACTGTTGGTCAACAAGAAAAAGTTGTTACAATTAACTACCTTCCACATCAAAGTATTGCAGTTTGGAATTCATACGGTCCTAACAAGCAAATGACTGGTCAATATTTACCACATGCAACTGCTTGGAAAGTTATTAAGGCTGCATATGATGATGCTGGTAACAAATGGTATGACCTTGGTGCAAACCAATGGGTAATGGCTAAGTATACTCGTCTAGGTAAAGATACTGTTGATCCTAACGTTGCTTCAGAATTGTTTACTTCACAAATAAGCTCATACAATACTGTTGCACAAACTCAAACTACTCAAGGTTCATACTCAGCACCTAAGACTTCAGTAGGTTCATACTCTTCAGCAAAAAATACTCAAGCTCAACAAGCACAAGCTCCAGTACAACGCCAAGCACAACCTGCACAATCAAGCTACACTTCAAACGTATCTGGTTCTGAAGCAGCAGCTAAGGCATGGATTGCAGGTCGTGAATCAGGTGGTTCATACTCAGCAAGAAATGGTCAATACATTGGTAAGTACCAATTATCAGCATCATACCTTGGTGGAGACTACTCAGCAGCAAACCAAGAACGTGTAGCAGATAACTACGTAAAATCACGTTACGGTTCATGGAGTAATGCTCAAAGCTTCTGGCAAGCAAATGGCTGGTACTAAAATTAGCTAAATAATTAATAAAGAGACATCAATTGATGTCTCTTTTATTTTTGAAGAAATATTACAAGAAAGCGCCCTTAAATTACAAATATTACATAGTATGTAATATAAGGCTGTTTTATTTAATAATGTAGTAGCATTTATGTTATAGTTTTGAAATTTTAGGGCTGTATTATGTAACTTGTAAATTAAATGACTGACAAATATGAGACAAATATGAAAGGAAGAATTTCTCTTGAAATTTCAATCTATCTTAACTAAGTCACTTGCAGCAGCTGCTCTTACCGCAACTGGTTTGGTAGCTTTAAATTCACAAAATACTAATGACGCACAAGCTGCTACTATTGTTCAAAATGATACTAATGTTGTAACTATTAATAATGCAAATTCTACTGTTGCTGTTTGGGACGGTATTGAAAGTGCCCACTTCACTGGTAAAGAATTAACCCATGGTACTACTTGGAAAGTAGTTAGAACTGCATATGATGCTATGGGTAACAAGTGGTACGATCTTGGTGCAAATCAATGGATCATGGCTAAGTACACTGTAGAAGGTGGAAATGCTGCTACTGCTAGTGTTGCTACTCAAGCACCAGCGCAAAGTGCTACTGCTGTACAACAAGCACAAACTACTCAAAGTGCATCAGTACAACAACCAGCAAAACACGTTACTCCAGCTGCTTCACAAAATGTTCAAGCACAAGCTTCAACTCAAACTAAGCAAGCTCCGGTAGCTCCAGTACAACACCAAGTACAAACTCAAACACCAGTACAACACCAAGTACAAACTCAAACACCAGTACAACATCAAACTGTTGCACAAACTCCTAAGACTAACTACAACTACAGTGCACAACGTACTTACTCAGCACCTGTACAACAAAGAACTTACAGCTACGCACCTGCACAAAAGCAAACTACTCAAGTAGCACAACCTGCACAATCAAACTACACTTCAAACGTATCTGGTTCTGAAGCTTCAGCTAAGGCATGGATTGCAGGTCGTGAATCAGGTGGTTCATACTCAGCAAGAAATGGTCAATACATTGGTAAGTACCAATTATCAGCATCATACCTTGGTGGAGACTACTCAGCAGCAAACCAAGAACGTGTAGCAGATAACTACGTAAAATCACGTTACGGTTCATGGACTGGTGCTCAAAAGTTCTGGCAAGCAAATGGTTGGTACTAATATCAACTAATTAAATATATTTAAAGAATCGTCTTTATGGAAGGTTCTTTTTTATTACAAAAATTTTGAATAAATTTATTGACAGTTATTTGTATTTATAATATGATATTAATCGTTGAGTGATTAAGGTCATTCAAATAGAGCCAACAAGTAAAAGGCTTGAAGGATGGGTTATAGCCAAGTGGTAAGGCAATGGTTTTTGGTACCATCATGCGCTGGTTCGAATCCAGCTAACCCAATTAATTTCTAGGTTTAACCTGGCTTTTTTTGTACCTAGAAATGAGGCTATCTTTCATGGAAACTAGACATGGACGTAATTCGTTTTTTGATGGTGGTTTATTATCTTTCATTGGCTGGCATCTTTTAGGAACAATGATCACTGTGTGTACCTTGGGTATTTGTTATCCCTGGGCGGTTTGTATGATTTATGGTTGGGAAATTAATCACACTGTAATTGAAGGACATAGGATGAAGTTTGTTGGAAGTGCATTTGGTTTATTTGGTAATTGGATAAAGTGGCTGCTTTTGACGATAATTACACTGGGTATTTATGGTTTCTGGGTTGGTATAAAAATTAGAGACTGGAAAGCAAAAAATACAATTTTTATTAGTTAGAAAAAACTAGAGATCATTAATCGGATCTCTAGTTTTTTTTGATATATTGATTACTTTTCATCGAATGGATATTTCATTCCCCATAATGTATGGACGCTGGTTAAAATATGGGCTACGTCTCTTGAAGTATCTAATTCACCATCGTCATGTACTTGATCAACCTAGTGTTCCATATCGTGTACTTCGTATTCTAATGCTTCAGAGCTTTTACCAGCGCTTAGTGTTTCATATTTTTCTTCATGAGCACTGGCTATATAAGTGATATGTGCTTCTGTTGCACGTGGGTAATTTGAAATTTCAACATAATCTTTGGTTCCAGAAATTACTCCTCGCTTCGGCAGTTTTGCGCGCATTTAAAGCTTTTTTGATGTAATCATAGTGAAAAGTGTGCGGGGTAGCAATATAAATAATATCAATATTAGGATCCTTGATCATTTCATTAGAATTTGTAAATAGGTGCTTAATATTTTTTTCAGTCCCAAATTTTTGTAGACTATCTTCATTTGGATTAGCTGCTGCATATACTTTACCTTTAACTTCTTGTAATGCGTCAGCCATTTTATTTGCAATCCAACCTGTACCGATAATTCCCCAATTATATTTTTTCGTCATTATTATTACCCTTTCTTTATTTCAATTGCTTTATTATCATCTTTGGTAATGATACTCGTAGTGAGTTTTTCAAAATAAGAGCTATTTACAGCTCCATTTTGCTTTAAGAGAAAATTATTTATTTGTTTAATATTTGCCCAAGAATCATTTGGATAAATATCAACTAAAAGATTGCCTAAAGGGGAGCGTGCAAATGATGCTACTGCCTTACCTAAACGAACTTCAGTCTTGTATTCTTGGGATACATTTTTATAGAGGTTTCTATGCAAT
Organism: uncultured Lactobacillus sp.; assembly: GCA_947565635.1. GTDB lineage: Bacteria > Bacillota > Bacilli > Lactobacillales > Lactobacillaceae > Lactobacillus. The sequence continues at coordinate 22,779 of CANOGU010000014.1, forward strand.
TTGGAATGACTGCTATACACAAAGGAACGGCTGGATTAAGTACTTCCTTAAAATGTTCTTTTGGTAATAATAGAATATATTCTTTGCTATTTTCAGCAGCTATTTTTTCAAAAAGATGAATTCCACCACCACTTTTTAAAGCATTGAAATTTTGATCAATGCTATGCAGCCATCAAAGGCTAGATAAAATTTTGGCATTGTATCATTTAAAGGTAAAACAGATAAACCTAACTTTTTACATTGCATTCTAGTAATTTCAGATGGTAAATAAAAATGCAGGTTAGGAATTTGAGCAGTACTCAAGTCCTTAGTAAGATTTAAAATGTTACTGCCACCACCAAGACTAATTGCCATATTTGGTTTTATTTTACTGAGTGCTTTTTTGCTAATTATCGGCATTAAAAGTCCCCGTTAATATATTTCATATTTTAAAATTTATGAAAACTATTTACATAATAGATGGTAATATCAAAAAAATTTAGTCAAACATTAAAACGTGAAAATTATTTTATAGTCATAATATAATTTTGATGAAATGGGGAAGAATATTGGAAAATATTATTGATAAAATTTATGGACAATTAAATAAGATGTTAGCTTCCGACCAGAAGATTGGGAAGACTATTATTGAAGACCCAGTAAAAGTCATGAATGTTACAATTTTTCACTTAGCTAAAAGAGCAGAAGTAAGTGATGCTTCAATAACAAGATTTTGTAGAAATTTGTCTTTATCTGACTTTCATGAACTAAAAATTATGCTTGCGCAAAGTGTTGGTCGAAGAGAAAGTGAATCTTTAAAAAAATACCTAAGGATGATATGCAAGCTGCATTAGCGCAGATAGAGAAAAAATAAAATAGATGAGCTTCATGCTACTTTAGGACAAATATCTACGGAAAAATTAGAAAAAATTCTTACAATTATTGAAAAAAGTAGAATTATTCAAATAAGCGCTGAAGGTGATACTTATCCTGTTGCAGCCGATGCAGTATATAAGTTTAACCAAATCGGTTTATTGGCCTTTGCGTCTGGTGGGAATGTTGAAACTGCAGATACCCAAACAATGAATTTGGGAATGAATGATTGTTTAATTGTAATTTCGAATTCAGGAGAATCAGCTCCTCTATTAAAAAGGTTAAGTTAGCTAAGCAGAATAAAATTAAAGTTCTTACTATTACTAATAATCCAGACTCGCCTATTGCACTTGCAGGCGATTATCATTTGAAGACAGGAGTAAGACAAAACATTTTAGAGAATCAATATTATTTTTTAAGAGTGGCAGCATTTACGATTATCGAGGCTCTCTTTTTATTGCTCATTAAAAGAGATGAGAAGCGAATTGAAAAGATTAAACAACATGAAAAAAATTGTTTCTAGTTAAAAAATATAAAAACAATTTAAAACTTATCTTAAGTGGATTATCCTTAAGGTGTAAGAAAATTTATAGAAAGTAGGAATTACAATGAGAAATGTAGCAGTAATTGGTATGGGACATGTTGGTGCAACAGTTGCATTTACTTTGTTTACTCATGGAATCGTCGATAATTTATATTTATTAGATAAGAATAAGGCTAAAGCAGAAGCTGAATACAACGATTTACGTGATACTTTAGCTAGAAATGACTATCATGTAAATGTTTTTCTTGGCGACTATAGCGATTTAAAAAATGTAGATGTTGTGGTAACTTCATTTGGCGATATTGCTGCAACAGTTAAGACCGGAGATAGATTTGGAGAATTTGAGATTAATGCCAAAAATGCTAAAGAAGTCGGAGAAAAAATTAAGGAATTTGGTTTCAATGGTATTTTGATTAATATTTCAAATCCATGTGATGCAATTTCAACTCTTCTACAAGAGACAACTGGTTTATCTAAAAAGCAAGTCTTTGGAACTGGAACGTTCTTAGATACAGCTAGAATGCAAAGAATTGTTGGTGAAGAGCTTGATGAAGATCCAAGAAACGTTGCCGGATTTGTTTTAGGTGAACATGGAGCATCCCAATTTACTGCTTGGTCAACAGTTTCTATCAATGGTAAATCTGCTAAGGAACTATTTACAAAAGAGCAAGAAGAAAAATTGAGTGCACAACCTAATAAGAATTCAATGAAGGTCGCTTTTGGTAAAGGATATACATCTTACGCAATTGCTACATGTGCAGTACGCTTAATTCAAGCGGTCTTTAGTGACGCACGTCTATTTGCACCAACTTCTGTTTATTTAGATGAAGTTGGCACATATATAGGTTATCCAGCAATTATTGGTAAAAATGGAGTAGAGAAGGTTATAGCTTTGGAATTGACTTCTGAAGAAGATGAAAAACTAAAAGAATCTGCTGAAATTATCAAAAAGCATATTGCCCAATTGAAGTAAATAAATATATAAAAAGAGTTGGAAAAAATCTAACTTTTTTTTATTTTTTACTTGCTTTTTGCTAGGTAGTCCGTTATTATAATTAAGTAACGTTTCGGAGGCCTAGCGAAGTGGCTAAACGCGGCGGTCTGTAAAACCGCTCTCTCTGAGTTCGGTGGTTCGAATCCACTGGCCTCCATTGCTGAATTTTATTCAGCTGGTTGCATTGAACAACAAGTAAAAGTTCAATCAAATGGGTTATAGCCAAGTGGTAAGGCAATGGTTTTTGGTACCATCATGCGCTGGTTCGAATCCAGCTAACCCAATAGTTCGAAAGAACACCCAACCCGAAAAAAAGGTCATCATTGGATGACCTTTTTTGTTATATTATGTTTTTAAGTTAAGCTCTGTATTTTACCTTTCCAATTAAGGATGCCATCATTAATGTTAACTAAGTGTTTGTATCCTTTAGATTTTAAAATTTGGCATACATGGTTAGAAAGGTCTCCTGACCGACAAATAAAGTAGTAGGTCTCATTTTTGGGGTCATTAAAGTATTTTAATTCTTCAAAAGGAAGATTGTGACTATCAGGAATATGCCCTGATGCAAATTCAATTGGTGTTCGTAGATCATATAAATTAATAGTAGAATCTTTTTCTAAAATTTCTGCTAATTGATTTGTAGTAATGTTAATCATAGTTACCTCCATTGATGGTTATTATTTAAGCAAAATTAATTGAAAATAAAGAGAATAATTTGTGAACTTTTTATGCAGAAAGGATTAGCTAAAATGACACGTCTTGTTAAAGTTAGCGGTCGCGGAGACGGAATTGATTGGAAAAGTGCACTCAAAAATTTAGAGCCAGATGACGTATTGCTCCTAGCTCCCGGATTTTATGAGTTGGATCAAGGTTTAGAAGTAAATAATATTACAATCAAGGGAACAGGTAATACACCTGAAGAAACAGTAATTAATGGTTTTTTCGTTTTAGAGAGTAATTGCGACTTTTTTACCTTGGAAAATGTGAGTCTGCAAACAAAATCCGATCATAATACTATCTATGTTGAAGATGATGCTGACACGTATTTAACATTGCGTAACACTACTCTTTATGGTGATGAAAATGATATGGCCGCAATTGCGGTTAATGGAAAATGTACGCTTGAATTATTTTCAAGTAAAATTTTAAATTCAAGTATTTCCTTATTTGCACAAGCTGATTTTCGTTTAACGATGAGTGATTCTGTAGTTGATTATGATTCTAAAGATTATGCCGCTGTGGGGATTCAAGGAAAAGGAACTGCAATTATTTCTAATAGTATAATTCGTGGTAATTTAAGTACATATCCTAGTTCGAATTCAGAAGTGGATTTAAATAGTAGTTCTATTTCGTATGGTTTGATTCATGGCCAAACATGGGTCAATATGCTAAATTCAACTGTTGAGAAGAATGATGACTCTAGTTTTTATGTTTCTGATGATTCTTGGGTAAATATAGTGCAGTCTGAATTTAGGGGTGGTATTTTTCTTGATAAAAATACAAGAACTTTAATTCAAAATAGTAAAATTGATCGCTTAATTGCTTGTGACAATGCTAAAGTAACGTTAAATAATTCAACTATCCTTAGTCATACAGATTTTCAGGATAATGCAAGTGGGGATGCAACAAGAGTTGCTTTTTCAGGGAGAGATGAATTTGAATACTTTTTGGCTTTAAATGGCCATGCTAGTTTAAGTGGGAGAGATTTAATTATTAATCCTAATGGTAGTACTTTAGCTGTTCAAGACGATGCTAAGATTAAATTAAACATTGTTTCAAGTAGTGATAAGGATCTCGAAGTAGAATGTAATAGTAGACCTAACGTAAATATTTTAGGAATGCGTTGGGAAGCAAAGAAGAACAATGACTAATGAGGTTGTTTAGGCTAAAATAAACTTGAGAGGATAATGAAGCGAGGTTTTATCATGCAAGAACCAATGTATATTAAAATTCACAATCAAATAAAGCGTGATATTGAAAATAAAAAATATAAAGTTGGCGAGCGAATTCCTGCCGAACGGCAATTAGCCTTAAAATTTAACGTTTCTAGAATGACTTTGCGTCAGGCAATTAAAACATTGGAAGATGAAGGAATTTTAGAAAGACGCTTAGGTAGCGGGACATATGTTTCTAGTCAAAAAGTTCAAGAGAGAATGTCGGGAATTATGAGTTTTACCGATATTACGCGTGCTAATGGACAAGTTCCGTCTAGTAAATTGATTTCATATCGAGTTACTAAACCTTCTTTATCAGAAAAAGAAAAGCTAAAATTAAAAGATACTGACGATGTTTTAAGAATGGAACGTGTCCGTTCTGCGGATAATGTACCAATTTGTTATGAAGTAGCTACAATTCCCTATAAGTTGGTCGATCGTTTTTCTAAAGAGGAAATTTCAAGCAGCTTATACCAAACCTTAGAAGAAAAGGGCGGTTATAAAATTGGTAGCGTAGTAGAAAATATTGGAGCTGCTGTTGCTAATGAAAATGAAGCTAGGTTATTATCTGTTAAAAAGGGTGAGCCATTAGTAACTAGACGGCAGGTAACAGAACTTAATGATCATTATCCTTTTGAGTATGTTCGTGCATCTTATGTTGCTGAAAGATTTGAATTTACTTTTGAAAAATAAAAATGCATAGTGCAGTTTAGCTTTTGATGTATTAAGCTGCATTATGCATTTTTTTACTTTAAGTCTTCTTTGATTTGAGTTGTAGAAATTCCAGGTGTTCTTTCAAGATACTTAACATTGCAGTATGACTTTAGAAAATCGAATTTTCCTTCCCAATCATTTCCCATTACGAAAGTATCAATATCATATTTTTGAACATCATTGATTTTTTGATCCCAATTCTCTTCTGGAATAACTTGGTCAACATATCTTATTGCTTCAAGAATATATTTTCTTTCTGCATAGCTATTATAGGCTTGTTTATGCTTACTGAATTCATTAAATTCATCAGTTGATAAACCTACGATCAAATAGTCACCTAAAGCCCGAGCTCTTTTTAAGAGACGAATATGACCGTAATGCAATAGGTCAAATGTTCCATAGGTTATAATTTTTTTCATGGTAGATACTCCTTATATTAGTTTCTATTCTAGCAGAAGTAGAAAAAAGTAAAAATTTTCTACTATAAAAAGTTTAGAATGCTTTTTTGTTAGAATGGTAGATAGACAATTATTTCAGCTAGAAACGGTTAAAGACAAAATGAATAAAGTTAATATTTTAGGAATAGAATTTGATAATTATTCTCTGGAAGAATTTAAGGATAGATTAATTAATAGATTAAATAATAAGTTATCAACCATGGTTGTTACAGCCAACCCGGAAATTGTTATGGCTGCAAATAAAGATCCGAAATTTATGAAGATCATAAGGCAAGATGCTGATTTAGTTACGGCAGATGGGATTGGCATAGTCTTAGGTGGAAAAATGTTAAAAACGCCAATGAAAGAGCGAGTAACGGGTTATGATTTATTTACTTGGCTTCTTGAAGTAGCAAATTTAAGAAAATTACGTGTCTACTTAATTGGCGCAACGCCAGCAGTAATGAAAATTACTAAAGAAAAGGTAGCCAAGGTTTATCCAGGAGTAGAATTGGTTGGCGCTGAAGATGGCTATTTTAAAGATGATTTAACTACTGTTGCTAAGAGAATCGAAAAAGCAAAACCTGATATGGTTTTTGCAGCAATTGGTTTTCCTAGACAAGAACAATTGATCTCTTTACTGCGTCAAAAACAAGTCCCGGCAATTATGATGGGAGTAGGTGGAAGCTTTGACGTCTTTTCAGGTGCAGTTAAACGAGCACCTGAAGTATTCCAAAAAACGCATCTTGAGTGGCTTTATCGCTTAATTACTAATCCCACTCGATTTAAGCGAATGTTAGCTTTACCAGAATTTGTTGTTGAAGTAGAAAAATCTAAGAAGCAAAAAAATAAAAAGTAATAGAAAGAATACAATTTAAATGAAAGTTTTACATATTAATGCTGGTCTAGAAAAAGGCGGGGGCTTGTCACATATTGTTAATCTTCTGACCGAGGCTAAAATTGAAAATGCAGATTTTGAATTATTGACATTAGCCGATGGTCCTGTTGCACAAACTGCTAAAAAAGCGGGCATTAAAACTACTATTTTAGGAGCACAAAGTCGTTATGATTTAAGTGTTTTAAAGCGCCTTACGAAATTTATTAATAGAGGAAACTTTGACATCGTTCACACTCATGGACCACGCGCTAATTTATTTATTTCAATGATTAAAAAGCAAATTAACGCGAAATGGATTATTACTGTTCATTCTGATCCTTTGAAAGATTTTGAAGGACGAGGGATGCTTGGAAACATTTTTACTAAATTTAATGTACTAGCTTTGAAAAAAGCTGATGGAATTTTTGCAATTACACAGAATTTTTCCGATCTTTTGGTGGAAAAAATAGGAATTCCTAAAACTAAAATTTGTGTAATTTATAATGGTATTTTCTTTCATAAAAATAGTGAACTACCTAAAAAATATGCTCATCCATATTTCAATATTATTAATGTCGGACGAACTGAAAAGGTTAAAGGTCAGGATTTGCTTCTAAAAGCAATCAAGAATCTTAATGATAAAAATGTTCATTTGCATATTGCTGGTGATGGTAGTGAATTTAATAATTTAAGAGCTCTTGCAAGAGATTTAGGGATTAGTTCACAGGTAACTTTTCATGGCTTTTTAACCCAAAAAGAAATTACTAAATTGTATCAGAAAATGGATTTAGCAGTTCTAACATCTTATTCAGAGAGTTTTCCACTTGTTTTGTTAGAAGCTAGCGATAACTTAGTGCCAATTTTATCCACAGACGTTGGTGATATCGAAAAAATGATTCCTGATAAAAAAAGTGGTTTTATTGCCCAAATAGGTAATCTAAATGATATTAGTAAAAAATTGAAATTAGCAGTTACAACTAATAAAGATGATCTTGAAGCAATGGCCGAACGTGAAAAAGAGTACTTGATGCATGCATTTTCTATGAAGAATCAATTAGTAGCAATTGAAAATTATTATAAACTTGTTCTGGGTGAAAATAGTGGAAAATTATCATAAAAGTAATATCTTGGCAATTTTGGTTGGCTTTTTACCCTTAATTTACGAAATAAGTAGTAATATTTGGAATGGTGATAATGGCTTTTTTATTATTAGTGCAGCATACGGCTTAATTTTACTTTTGCTTGCTTTGTCTATTGATCTTGAAGATTTAGATCAATGGTTTGCAGAAAAAGCGTTGAGCTATATGTCAGTTTTTTTAGCGTTAATATTGATTTTGAATAAGCTGGATATTTTACCCTTAGCCGAGATTGGAGCTTTATATCAATTAGCAATAATTGCTTATATGGGAATTTTGTATTTTTTGGATCGACATTTTAATACAAAAAATATAGTATTACTCTTACTTAATTTAAATGTTTTAGCGAATTTGTCACTTAAGGGCGCTACTTTATTAATTTTAATTATTTCTGTTTTAGCTTTTGTGTTCTACTTAATTAGAGTAGCAATTACTTTTAGTGAACAATTACGGCCCGTTTTATTATGCGTTTATTTGATTGTTCTACTTATTTCTTTAGTTTGGTATGTTCCGGAATTACCTGATTTTATTTTAAAAAATCTTTCCAGGAATATTGCAGCAGTTCTTTTATTGTTAGAAATAATTGGTGCAATCCTTTATCTGAAAGTTAGAAGAAGATTATCGATAAACAGTCATTTGCTTGTAGGAATAATTATCTTTGGATTAGTTAATGAAATAAGTTTGATTGTTGCTGAATCAAATGTCATTAATACTAGCTATTTAGTTTTAATATTTATTTTGGCTTTATGTATTGTTAACGTTTTTGGAAATATTGAACTAGATAGAAAACAAAGAAAAATTTCAGTTTTAATTCCTGCTCATAATAGTGCCAATACTATTGTTGAGACTTTAGAATCAATAAAAAATCAAACTTATCGCGAATGGGAGATTATTTTGATTAATGATGCTTCAACTGATGAAACGGAAGAAATTGTAAAACGTTATTTAGAAAATAATAAGCTGACGCTAGAATACGTTAGACAAAAAGAACATAATTATTTTAAAGCGATTAGACATGGTCTGAAGTACGCAAATGGGGAGATTATTTTCGTTTTAGATGCAGATAAAATTTTATTTAATCAGAACGTCTTCTACCGCGCTGTAAGCACTCTTTTTGGTGAAAAGTGCGATGGGATGTTTGTAGGCATTAGAGCCATGTATCAACGGCTAAAAGATGGAAAATTTCATTTAATTCGACCGTATTATCGAAATGAAGTCAGCTTAGTAAAAACTGCTCTTGGTTTTGGAACAAATATTTATGCTAATTATGCCTTTTGGCGTAGAGAAGTATTTGAAACTAGCGTGTATGAAAATTATTTAATTAATGGGATGCCAGCTTGGTATAATGCTAAACGTAATTTAGGATTAAGAGTAATAAATGGAAATTTTGTTGGTTTAAGATATCGAATTTTTAAGAAAGAAAACTTAATCGGAGAAAGTTTTAGTGCAAATGATTCTAAGCGTTTATTAAAATTGTCAACAGAATTACGAACTTTGCACCATATTGTAAGTAGAATAAAAATTCCAGCCTATTCTACTCAGACAGCTGTGTATAGTGCAATTAATAAATTACATATTGCTTCTTTATGTCCGATAATTTTTAAGTGTGGTCAAACGTCCCTAAAAGAAGTAACACCATTAATTGCTGAAGATATTAAAAATTTAAAATTAGATAATTTATATTTAAAAACAATTATCGATTTTGGTAGTAATTTTTCCCCTCAAAAAAGTGAAAAAATTACTATTCCAAAAGGTACAAAAATATATTATGGAACAGAAATTGAAGAGTTTGATCGAAGATTAGCTGCAGGTACTTTGGATCAATTCTACTATTATTTGATGAAAATAATTGGGTGTGGAACTACTATTTATGAAATAAGAAGGGCAGATAAGGAAAAGCTAGAGCGGATTTTAGAATTTTTCACAATTAAGGATTATGTAAAAATAATAAGTAAATAAAATATAAGTTTAGAAAAGAGGCATCAAATTTGATGTCTCTTTTTGATATCTCAGCTACTTTGATTATAATAAAATACAAGAAAAAAATTATTTATTTAGTGACGAGGAAGACAAAATGTTTTACCCACAAATTGATCAAGAAGATTCGTTAATTCTTCATACAGACTTGTATGAAATTAATATGATGTATACCTATTTTAAAAAGGGTGTAAGTGAAAGAAATTCAGTATTTGAAGTATTCTTCAGAAAAGAACCTTTTGGTAATGGTTATGCAGTTAATGCAGGCTTAAGTCACGTTATCCAATATTTGAATAACCTCCATTTCAAAGAAAGCGATTTGGAATACCTTAAAGAAACTTGTGGTTATGATGATGAGTTTATTGATTATTTACGTAATCTAAAATTAAAATTAACTATTCGTAGTGCTAGAGAGGGAGAACTAGTCTTTGCAAATGAGCCAATTATGCAGATTGAAGGACCTTTAGCTCAAGCACAATTAGTCGAAACTGCGATTTTAAATATTATTAACTTCCAGACCTTAATTGCAACTAAAGCAGCAAGAATTAAGGTGGCAGTAGGTAATGACGGTTTAATGGAATTTGGCTCACGTCGTGCTCAAGAAACTGATGCAGCTATTTGGGGAACTCGTGCAGCATACATTGGTGGTTTTGACGCTACTAGTAATGTTAGAGCAGGAAAGTTATTTAACATTCCTGTTGCAGGAACACACGCGCACTCTTTAGTTGAAGCATTTAATAATGAATATGATGCCTTTAAAGCATATGCGGAAACACATAAGGATTGTGTCTTTTTAGTTGATACTTATGACACTTTACGAAGCGGAGTTCCAACTGCAATTAAAGTTGCTCAAGAAATGGGTGACAAGATTAATTTCCAAGGGGTTCGAATTGATTCAGGCGATATGGCCTATATCTCTAAGAAAGTGCGTAAGCAATTAGATGATGCTGGTTTCCCTAATGCAAAAATTTATGCTTCAAATGATCTAGATGAAAAGACTATTCAGAACCTTAAGATGCAAGGTGCAAAAATTGATGTTTGGGGAATTGGTACTAAGTTAATTACAGCCTTTGATCAACCTGCCTTAGGTGGTGTATACAAGTTAGTAGCAATTGAAGATAAGGAGGGCAATATGCGCGATACTTTGAAAATTTCTTCGAATGCAGAAAAAGTATCTACTCCAGGTAAAAAGCAAGTTTGGAGAATTCAGGCTAACTCCGAAAAGAAAAATGAAGGTGACTGGGTTTCACGGTATGATGAAGACCCAAGAAAATTTGATGCACTCTTCATGTTCCACCCTCAATATACTTACATCAATAAGGTTGTTACTGACTATACAGCTCGTCCTTTGTTACATGAAATATTTCATGAAGGTAAGTTAGTTTATCAAGAACCAACTCTAAAGGAAACCAAAGAATTTACGGCTAATAACTTAGATGGATTATGGGATGAGTATAAGCGTAGCCTAAATCCACAAGATTACCCAGTTGATTTATCGCAAAAGTTATATGACAACAAGATGAACTTGATTAACGATATACGCAATCGAATTGTGAAAAGAGGATATTAGAATGCGCCCATTACAAGAAAAAATTATTGCTTATGAACATGTATTACCAAAAATTGATCCTAAAGAAGAAATTCGTAAATCAATTGATTTTCTAAAAGATTATTTAAAAGAAAATCCATTTTTAAAGAGCTATGTTTTAGGAATTTCTGGTGGTCAAGATTCAACCTTAACTGGGAAACTTTGCCAAATGGCAATTGAGGAAATGCGTGAAGAAACGGGTGATGATTCTTACCAATTTATCGCTGTTCGTCTCCCTTACGGTGTTCAAGCTGATGCAAGTGATGCGGCAGATGCAATTGCCTTTCAAAAGCCTGATCAAGATTTAATTGTAAATATTAAAGAACCTGTTGATGCCATGGTTAAAGTTGTTGAAGCAACTGGTCAAAAAATTACTGACTTTAATAAGGGTAATATTAAGGCACGTCAAAGAATGGTCGTTCAATATGCAATTGCTGGTGCAAATAATGGGGCAGTTGTAGGAACTGATCATGCAGCTGAAAACTTTTCTGGATTTTATACTAAGTATGGTGATGGTGCAGCAGACCTCACACCTCTTTTCCGCTTAGATAAACGTCAAGGAAAAGCAATGCTTAAAGAATTAGGTTGCCCAAAGCATTTATATGAAAAAGCACCAACTGCTGATTTGGAAGAAGAAAAGCCTGATTTACCAGATGAAGTAGCTTTAGGAGTTACTTATCAAGAAGTTGATGACTACTTAGAAGGTAAAGATGTAAGCGATAAGGCAGCTGAACAAATAGAAAAATTGTGGAAAAAGAGTGAGCATAAGCGTCACTTGCCAGTAACTATCTTTGATGATTTTTATAAGAAAAATTAATTAGTTTTTTCTTGGAGGAAATATGACCGTTTTTGTAGTTGGGCCAGATGATACGGGATTCTTTAAAAGAGAACGAACGACTTGGGAATTTGAAGATGCTTTAAATGCCGCTGAAGCTGGAGATAGAATAGAAATTCAGCGAAACTATAATTTTCCTGTACAAGAAAAAAATTATACTATTGAAAAGAATTTAACTATATATAGTGCCTCAAGATTAACGCATTTAAATGGCAAAATTTTTATAAAAAATGGTGCTCATGTTAAATTAGAAAATTTTTCTATTATTAGCTGTCAAGATAAAAGTAATTGTCTTCAAGTACGTGAAGGCAGTAGTTTAGAAGCAACTAATCTTTCACTTACTAATATGGCAGATTCTGGTGAAAATTATCCCATAATTTATCTCGATGCAAGTTCTTATGCACAATTTGATAACTTAAGAGTTTCAGAAAATAAGATTGGTGATGGAAATCACCGAATTTATGTAGAGAATTCGACTTTAACTGTTACGAACAGTGAGTTGAATTGTAAATTATATAGTTCAAATTCTGAAATAAATTTTGAAAATACGTCTATTGATTATTCTTTTTCTAATGCAATAAGTGTGTATGATCAAAGTAAGATTGCTTTTTCGCATGTCACTGTTACTGGTGGGAATGCAGAGAAAGACTATCCTGCTTTCTTTATTAAAAATTCAACAGCTGTTCTGACTTATTGCGTAATTGATCAAAATGATTACAGCGCTGCTTTATGTGAAAAAGAAAAATCAAATGTTACTTGTATTGGTTCAATTATAAGTTCTGTATCGCTTACCAGTAGTAAATTGATTCTAAAGGAAGATTGTCGAATTTTAGAATCAATTGCTTTGAGAAGTTCCAGTATCTTAAATGCAGATGATATTTTACTTGATGGTAAAGATAATGGAAAGATAAATCTTTTTGCGACTGATCATAGTACAGTTTCTGCTTCATGGATTGGCTTTGCTTTTGAAAGTTCACCTAATATTAAATTAGAAGATAATGTGCAATTTAATGTAAATGAGTTGTGTATTTTAAAGTTTGATTCTGAAAATGACACTTTCGTTTTGAATGATAAAAATGAGTATCCTATTTTGCAGGAATGTTCAAAAGATAAAATTAAACGTTTTAGTAATCCTAAAAAAGAAGAAACGAAGCAGCCAGCTGAGCCTAAAAATAAACCTAGACTATCTGGCATGCAGCAGTTGGATGAAATGATTGGGTTAGAAACGGTAAAACAACAGGTAAAAGAATTTATTGCCGTTGCGGTTTTGAATAAAAAGAGACAAGAAAAAGGTTTGAGTTCTACTTCCCAAACTTTACATTCTCTATTTTTAGGCAATCCTGGTACAGGAAAAACCACTGTTGCTCGCATTGTTGGACATATTTTGTATGAAAAGGGCGTAATTGCTGAAGATAAACTAATTGAAACTTCAAGAGCTGATTTAGTAGCAGGTTATGTTGGTCAAACAGCTGAAAAGACTAGAAAAGTTCTTGAATCAGCTTTAGGTGGAATTTTATTTGTGGATGAAGCTTATACATTGGCTAGCGGTGGACAAAATGATTTTGGTAAAGAAGCAATTGATGAAATTTTGAAATTTATGGAAGACCATCGCTCTAATATCATGATCATTTTTGCTGGATATACAGATAATATGGAAAAGTTTTTAGGAACTAATCCTGGTTTAAGAAGTAGAATTCCAAATAAATTTGATTTTGAAGATTATTCTGTTGAGGAAATGGTTCAAATTGGATTATTATCCTTAAGAAAACAACAATATAAAGTTGATCCAACAGATTATGCCGACCTGTTAAAGAATAACTTAAGTAAAGACAATGATAAGAGTAATGGTCGTTGGGTCAGAAATTTGAATGGTGAAATAATCAAGAAACAAGCAGTTCGTGTAGCTGCAAGTGGGAATTATTCTGATGCGGATTTAGTTAATATTACTAAATCTGATTTAGATGCTGTGAGACTTTAATGTGAAATTGAATAACTGAACTAAACTTGTATCGGACTTAATAGTTTAATATAATAAAAATGCATAAGAGAGTAACGGCAAGTTATTTGTGACAAGTTCAACAGCCGAGGTCATTGATCTCTAGACTTGTCTTAATTAGTGAGACTTATGACCGCGGATTTGGTCATAAGTCTTTTTTATTTATTGGAGGAAATTACTTTGAATACGAAGTATTATGCTCAAAATGTTTCTCAAATTGAGAGAGAACTTAAGACATCATTAGATAAGGGATTATCTAATGAAGAAGCTAAACAACGTTTAGCAAAAGATGGTCCTAACTCTTTGGCTTCAAAGAAAAAACGCAGCATGTTTATGCGTTTTATTGATCAGTTCAAAGATTTTATGATTATTGTTTTAATTGTAGCTGCTATTTTATCTGGTGTAGTTGCTAATGAATGGACTGATGCTGCAATTATTATGATTGTTGTTTTGTTGAATGCAATTTTAGGTGTAATTCAAGAAGCAAAATCTGAAGCTGCTATTGATGCATTGAAGGAAATGTCTACGCCAAATGCTCATATTAGACGTAATGGAGCGATTTTAGAGATACCAAGTACAGAAATTGTTCCTGGGGATGTTGTTTTATTAGAAGCTGGAGATGTGGTTCCAGCCGATATGCGTTTAGCTAAAACTGCTAGTTTAAAAGTTGAAGAATCAGCCCTAACAGGTGAATCAGTTCCGGTTGAAAAAGATAATGAGGTTCTAAAAGCAGATGATGTTGCCTTAGGTGACCGTGTAAATATGGCTTATGCTAATACGAACGTTACTTATGGACGCGGAGAAGGTATTGTTGTTGGCACTGGTATGAATACTGAAGTAGGTAAGATTGCTACAATGCTTAACAATGCTGATGAAACAGCTACACCTTTAAAGGCTAACTTAAATCAACTTGGTAAGACTTTAACGATTATGATTTTGGCAATTTGTGTAATTGTCTTTGTCGTAGGAATGTTCACTAAGCAAGGTAGTGAACCAACTAACAAGTTAATTATTGACATGTTTTTAGTTGCTGTTTCATTAGCTGTGGCTGCAATTCCAGAAGGACTACCAGCAATTGTTACTATTATTTTGGCCTTAGGTACTCAAACAATGGCTAAGCATAAAGCTATTGTAAGAAAATTGCCAGCTGTTGAAACTTTAGGTGCAACCGATATTATTTGTTCAGATAAAACAGGTACTTTAACTCAGAATCAAATGACTGTTGAAAAAGTTTATTACAATGGAAACCTTCATACTGATGAAGAGCCAATTGCTTCTAATAATCCAGCTTTATTGTCAATGATTTTAGCTAACGATACTCAAATTGAAAATGGTGGTAATCTTTTAGGAGATCCAACTGAAACAGCATTGATTCAATATGCTTTTGATCAAAATGTTAAAGTTCAAAATTTATTGAAAAAAGATAATCGCGTTCAAGAAGTACCATTTGACTCTGAAAGGAAATTAATGTCGTCAGTTAACCATTATGGTGATAAATACTATGTTGCTGTAAAAGGTGCTCCTGATGAATTATTGAAACGTGTAACCAAAATTCAAAAAGATGGACAAATAATTCAAATTTCTGATAGCGAAAAAGATAAAATTCTTACGTCTAATAAAGATATGGCTGAACAAGCTCTTCGTGTGCTAGGTTTAGCTTACAAAATTGTTGATAAACCTTATGATGATCCAACAACTAATAATGTTGAACAGGATCTGATTTTTGCGGGATTAGTTGGAATGATTGATCCAGAAAGACCAGAAGCTAAAGCTGCTGTTGCAGAAGCTAAGAGTGCTGGTATTAGAACAGTTATGATTACTGGTGACCACCAAATTACAGCTGCTGCGATTGCTTCTCGTTTGGGCATTTTAGAAGAAAGTTCAGATAAAAATAAAGCCGTAATTACTGGTGCAGAACTTGATAAGTTATCAGATGACTACTTTAACAAGCATGTTCAAGATTATAGCGTTTATGCACGTGTATCGCCTGAAAACAAGGTTAGAATTGTTAAAGCATGGCAAGCTAATAACAAGATTGTCGCCATGACTGGGGACGGTGTTAATGATGCTCCTAGTTTAAAGCAAGCTGATATTGGTATTGGTATGGGAATTACTGGTACTGAAGTATCAAAGGGTGCAGCCGATATGGTATTAGCCGATGATAACTTTGCGACAATCGTTGAAGCAATCAAGCAAGGGCGTAAGGTATTTGCTAATATTCAAAAGGCAATTCTTTATTTGATGAGTTGTAACGTTGGCGAAGTTTTAACAGTATTTATGATGACTATGTTTGGTTGGGATATCTTAATGCCAGTGCAATTGTTATGGATTAACTTGGTTACTGATACTTTGCCAGCAATTGCTTTGGGTGTTGAACCAGTAGAGCCAGGAATTATGAAGAAGAAGCCACGTGGTAGAAAGTCAAACTTCTTCAGTGGAGGCGTTGCAAGCTCGATTATTTATCAAGGTATCTTAGAGGGTATTTTGGTCTTAGGTGCATATCAACTTGGTTTACATGTTGGTCCTCATGTTGGAAATGCAGCTATGCAGCATGCTGACGCCTTAACGATGGCCTTTCTTACTTTGGGATTAATCCAATTGTTCCATGCCTTTAACTCTAAATTTATTCATAAATCTATCTTTAGAGCACAGACATTTGAAAATAAATGGTTTAACGGAGCAATTCTTATTTCTGCTTTGATTATGGCTGCTGTAGAGATTCCATTTTTGACTAAGATTTTTGATGTGACCGAATTAGATGGAATACAATGGTTAGTTGTAATTGTTGCAGGACTTTTGATGATTATCATTGTTGAAATTGTTAAATTCTTTGAAAGAAGAGATGCTAGAAAATAATAAATATTATCTTCTAGAGGTAGAATAAAAATGCATGTAAAAAGGCAGCTAGTTTAAATTTTCTAGCTGTCTTTTTTACAAATTAAAATATACGTTCTAATTGCTTGTCGTGAAGGGCATAATGATGATTAAACATTTCCATAATTTTTGGTGGAATATGATGATCTATTTCAACCACAGTTAATGGAGAATTCAAAAACATTTCATGTATCTGATTGGCTGTAGTGGGATCAAGCGAAGCTGTTCCTTCATCAACGATTAAAAAATCTCTTTCATATAAAAAAGCTCGTGCTAACTCTATTCTTTTCTTTTCACCACCAGATAAGTTCTTCCCATTTTCTTCTATAATTGCATTTAATCCATACCGCTTAACATATGGCAATAATCCGGCCTTTTTGATAGCTTCTGCAATTTTGGAATCACTAAACTTTTTACCTAAAGTTAGGTTGAAAAGCAAGGTATCATTAAATATTTGAGAAGTCTGTTGTACCTCACTAAATGTAAAACTTTTATTAGATAATCCATTGATAAGAATATTTCCGTTAGTCGGTTTTAGTCGACCAGTTAAAAGATTAAGGAGAGTAGACTTTCCCTGACCAGATTTACCGGTAAGTAATAGCTTATCGCCTTTTTTAATTTCTAAATTGACTTTGTCTAAAACTAATTCTTCTGCCTTATATCCAAAACTAATATTGTTAAGTATTAGTGTATCTAGGTTAGAATTAGAAACATCTGTATTAAATTTTTCTGGTTTAAAGGAGTTCAGCTTATCTATCATGGGTTTTGCCGAAGACATTTGATTACGGCAGCTATTAATGTTGTAAAAACTGTTAATGATCCAAGTACTGGAATATTGGACGGCAACAAATGAAGCTAAAGAGAGCATCCCTTTAATGACAATAATTATTCCTATTCCGATAGGTAAAAAACTGAAAGAATATACAAAAATATTAACCCAAAAATTACTTTTGGCAATTGTATTATCACGTAATCTTTTATTTTCAGTAGATTGAGTAATAATTTTTTGCCCTTTTTTAATAAAGGTATCCAATGCATTGTAATTTAAAACAGTCTTAATATTCTTTAAAAAATCGGACATAAATGTTATGTAAGTTCCTGTAGAATTACTCCAATTATTTGATTGTTGGGCTGTTTTTTTGCTGAAGAACTTAGGAATAATACTTGAAAAAATAGCGAATGAAATAAAAACTAAAGTTAATAGAAAACTATTGCCGACTGCAATTATTAAAGTTCCGATAATTGTTACAATCATAGAAATCAATTGAAAAAGCTGCTTAAAATAATTTTCTTCTATTAAGTTAAGATCATTTGATAAAAAAGAAATTTGTTTTGACACATTATTTTCACTAATTTCAATAAAGTTACTTTTCATTAGATATTCACGCACATTTTGATTAAAACAAGCAATATTTCTATTGAGCATCCTTGTATTTAAATATTTGATGACAACCAAAAGAACTTGAGCAGCAGTAATAATTGTTATCATCTTGATAGTATTAGGAATATTTTTTTCGGTAATTAGAGCGAAAATCTCTGAATATGACCAAGTTCCGAAGGGTAACTCTAAGCCACTTAAGCATGCAAGCAAGATACTTAAGATAAAATATTTTTTGTTGATAAATTTCTTCATTGTTGATCCTCTTTTCATTTAAGATGAGATAAATGATAAAAGATGCACGTAATGAAGAGGCTTTTTTTGCATAATTGATTAGCAAGTTGCATATATGCAGTTTATTGAGGCAAGATATCTATTGTTTTACTTAGATTACTTTTCTTTAAAATAGTAATAATGGTCTTTAATTGTTCTTTTTGATTTGTAAAGTAACAATGATAGTAATAACCAAGGATTTTATCGATACCTAATTCAGGATATTCTACTAATTGAGTTAAGAGTTGAATAGCTTTATTAGCTGAGCCAATATCTTGATTTTGGGATGCTGAATATAAGTAATTAATACAAAAAGATGCGACGCTTTCTTGAATTTGTAGAGTTTGTTTGCCAAGATTATTTTGATATTTATGATAAATTTGATTTAAGAAAAAAGGTAAGTCGAGAGGATTAAGAACTTCAATAAAAGTAGACAATATCGAAATTTTATTAGAATCCTTGAGCCAATGATTACCTGAAAATATTTTTTGTATAATTTTGTCTTTATTTTTAGGAAATTTATGACGACCTGATTGTAGAGTATTAAGAATAAGTTGAGCTTGTAGTTTGAGCAGATCATCATTAGATGTATTAATTTGAGTATAGATTTCTTTTGCTTTATCGAGATCTCGATCATAGTAAGCAGATAATAATTGATTGCTAAGTTTTTCATCTGAGACGTTTATATTGCTTTGATCAAGGGATGAGAAAAAGTCTGAATAAGGTATTTTGTTTTGATTCAAAAGTTCTAGAAGATCGTTTGCCGAAATTTCATGTAGATTACGTTCTATTTTTGAGTAATGTGCTGGAGACAGGATATTTTGAGTGAATTCTTTCTGAGTTAGTCCTGCACTAGTACGATATTGTTTTAATGCTTCGCCAATGTTCATTTGGTAATCTCCAATCTATAAAGCTCTATCTAGTTATGAATTATATGAAATTTTAAATGGAAAATATATAAATAAAAATAGAATAAAAGAATGTAAGAAAATAAAATTTTATCAAATAATCAAAAAAAGCTTGAGTTTACTCAAGCTTTTTTTATACCCTTAGTAATGAGTATATAATTGACAAATGTTAAATATTTGTCAACAAATCCATTTATTTAAGGAACATTTAAATGAAAAGTTTATTTTTTCGCTTATACTTATGGGGAATGAGTTTCCTTGCAAGTCTTCGACCAATTAAAGAAAAGAATATTGTAGTTTTAAATGGCTCAGGTAGATCCGGTTCAAACGGCTATTTATTTTATAAATATATTAAGGCAAAACATCCTGACTATAACATTACTTTAGTTGAGCCTTGGCCATCTTCTCACTTATCTTGGGAAACTTGGAAAAAAATTGGTACTGCTAGATATGTGATCACCACTCATCAACCTTTTAAAGCGCGACGAGATCAAGTTAACATTCAATTCTGGCATGGCGTACCTTTAAAGCGTATGGGCTTTATGGCGCATAATACACGCTATCGTGATAATAAGCGTAACCAAAAGCTATGGCATAAAAATGCGGACCTGGTAACTTCAAGCTCCGATCTCTATGAAAGTTTAATGAGTGCTTGTATGGCAATTGAAGGTAAAAAATATCAAAAACTAGGTTTCCCTAGAATTGATTACATTGATCAACCAGCAATTTCTAAGGAAAAATTACTAGCAGATTTATTTAAAACTAAGGATGATCAAGCACAAATAGGAATCTATATGCCAACTTTTCGCTATGAGTTAGAAGATAAGTTTGTTATGGAAGAAATAAAACAAGGTAATTATTTTGCTTTTCAAGATTTTGATCCTTATAAATTAAATGATGCTTTAAAAGCAAATCATCAGTATTTAATCGTGAAACTTCATCCTTATGAAATGCGGATGTTTGAAGATTTAAATAGTTACTTCTCAAATATTGCGTTCTTAAATAATAGTTATTTATTTGAAAATGATCTTGATTTATATGAACTGCTCGGAAATACAGATTTCTTAATTACAGATTTCTCATCAATTTATTTTGATTACCTGCACTTGGATAAGCCAATTATTTTTATTACTAATTATTTAAAACAGTACGAGAAAGTACGTGGCTTATTGTTAAGTCCATACGAAGATGTTACGCCGGGACCTTGTGTTAACTCACAAAAAGAACTTCTGCAAGTTTTGAGACATCCTGATGATCATCAATACAAAAATCAGCGTTTTGATTGGCGTGAGTTAATTGATGAAGTTGACTATCTTGATTCTTGCGAACCTATCTTTAATTACATGACAAAGAAGCTTTAGAGGAAAAAGTAGTGAAGCGAACTTTTCTTAATATTTTATATAATGCGGTCTACCAGATTTTTCTAGTTTTAGTACCGTTAATTACCGTTCCATATTTGTCTCGAGTTTTAGGACCTAAGACTTATGGTATTTATGGCAGTGTTAATAATACTGTGCAGTTTTTAATGGTATTTTGTACTTTGTCAGTTTCTTATATTGGAATACGAACTGTTTCTCGAACTAGAACTTATGGAACACTGCAAGAATTGACTGATGCTTTTTGGGGTCTATGGTATTTTCAGGCAATTGCCGGATTAGTTACGATTTTAATTACGTTGTTAATTACTAACATTTTTCATATTCAATATTGGAACTATTTGATCTTAATGGTGCCATATTTAATCTCGGCACAAGTTGATATTTCATGGTTCTTTCAAGGATTAGCAGATTTTGGACGAGTGGTTTTAAAAAATACTGCTGTTAAATTAGCAAGTGTAGTTTTGATCTTGCTATTAATTAAATCACCAGCTGACCTTTGGAAGTACTTTTTAATTATGTCAGTTTCAACTATGCTAGGGTCATTTGTTTTTTGGCTTGATATCCATCGCTATGTTGGTAAACCGGTTAATCATTTTTATAAATATAAAACTACGATTGTTTCTATCATTACTTTGATGATTCCGCAGATTGCTACACAAATTTATACGTCACTTGATAAGCCGATTTTGGGCTTCTTTAGCAATTCAACGCAGGTTGCCTTTTATGATAATTCGCAAAGAATTTCTAATATGATCTTGGGAGTAATTACTAGTATTTCTTTAGTTATCATGCCAAAAATGGCTAGTGAAGAAAAAGAAACGCAAAAAGTTGTTTTAAAAAAGTCTCTTGAGGCAACGACAATGCTTGGTACTTTATTTGCGGTAATTATTATGGCTAACACTAAGCAGTTTGTACCATTTTTCTTCGGTAAAAAGTTTATTCCGATGACTCCTTTAATGTTCTTCTTTACCTTAACGATTATTATGATTCCTATGGGAGGAGTATTTGCTAATCAATTCGCATTAGCTAACAGGAGAGATAAAGAATATGCTATCCCAGTAGTTATTGGAGCAATCATTGAAGTCGTATTAGCGGCTTTATTAGATCGGCCATACGGAGCAGTTGGGGCAACAATCGCAATTTTAATAACGGAATTTGTAGTTCTAATTTTACGACTTTGGATTGTGAGAGATGATTATAATTTTAAAGAAGCTTTTTATGATGTACCTAAGTATTTCTTAATTGGAATAATCACGCTAATTGCTGGTATGTTCATGCCTAACTTAATTAATTCAAGTTTTTTAAATATGGCAGTCAAGTCGATTTTAATGTTGATTATTTATGCAGTAATTATGTTTATAATGAAGTTGGACTTTAATCAAGATATTACAGATTTTATTGCACGCTTTCTTAGAAAGGTAAAAAGATGATCCCTAAAAAAATTCACTACGTTTGGGTAGGGCATAATCCTAAGTTACCATTAGTTGAGGAATGTATTGCAACTTGGAAAAAGAAATTGCCTGACTATGAATTTATTGAGTGGAATGAAGATAGCTTTGATATGCATGAAAATAAGTATATTGAACAAGCTTATCAAGCAAAAAAATGGGCTTTTGTGTCAGACTATATTCGTGCTCGTGCGATTTATGAGCAAGGTGGAATTTACTTAGATACAGACGTTAGAATTCTTAAAAAATTAGATCCACTTTTAAGTAATCATGCTTTTATTGGGTTTGAGAACAATGACTACTTATCAGCCGCTATCTTTGGCGCGGAAGTACATCATCCCTTTATAAAAGATATACTCGACTATTATCAGGATAAAAAATTTACTTTTGATAAAAATAATCAAATGGCTGGTGTAAACAGCTTGTCAGTAACTGATATTTTAAAAGGGAAATACGGCCTAAAAACAGGTAATTATGAACAAAGATTAAAGGCTGGCATTCATGTCTATCCAGATGGTGTTTTGTGTAATCCTAGTAAAGACTCATATTCAATTCACTTGTTCACGGGTACTTGGATAGATGGACAGGAGACAGTAAAGCAAAAAATTGTAACGGCTTTAAAGAGAAGAATCTCTTCTCCAAAACAGGCTAGTTTATATCAAAAATTAATTCGAAAATGAATCAAGAAGAGTTACAAAAATTAGTAGAAGAAATTTCGTTGAAATATTTTC
Organism: uncultured Lactobacillus sp.; assembly: GCA_947565635.1. Lineage (GTDB taxonomy): Bacteria > Bacillota > Bacilli > Lactobacillales > Lactobacillaceae > Lactobacillus. Next base: position 45,654 of record CANOGU010000014.1, read on the forward strand.
ATGTGCCGTTTAAGTATGAGGTCAAAATTAATAATCGTATGACAACTACTGGAGGAAGATACTTTCTTAATGATCACCATATTGATATTAATGGTCATTTTTTAGAAGAAAAATATCGCTCAGATCTTATTGGAATTATTAAACATGAATTAACGCATTATCATTTACATTTAGCAGGTGGAGGCTACCAGCATCGAAATCGTGATTTTAAAAATCTTCTAGCTTATGTTGGTGGCAGTCGATATGCACCAGATCTTGGCTTAAGGCGTAGACAGAAGAAAAAATATATTTACGAATGCGAAAATTGCCACCTTCAATATCCGCGTGTTAGAAGAGTCAATACGCGGAAATATCGATGTGGTAAATGTGGCGGAAGACTAGTCTTAGTAAAGAAAAATAAATAAAAACCAAAAATCCATTTGCTAAAAGAAAAATTATCTGGTATATTAGTTAAGTACCGCGGGCGTGGCGGAATGGCAGACGCGCAAGACTAAGGATCTTGTGATCGCTTTTAGATCGTGGAAGTTCGAGTCTTCTCGCCCGCACTACTAAGAAAAGGAAGTCGCAAATGCGGCTTCCTTTTTTGCTAAAGTTAAAAATTAATAAAGCAGGAAAGACTATGATTAATAAAAAAACTTTTAGAATTGCCATTAGTGCTATTTTTATTGCAATTATTTTAGTTCAAACATTTGTCCCTTATATTGGCTATATTCGCATTTTACCAGGCTTGCCATCAATTACGACTATACCTTTGACTGTTGCTTTGGCTGGCTGCTTAATGGGACCGGGATTTGGGACAACTATTGGTTTATTTTGGGGATTATTGAGCTTATTTGTAGCTTATACACAGCCGGGCGATATCGTCAGTATGCTGTTATTCCGCAATGTTTTGATTGCATTAGTTCCTCGTGCAGCCGCAGGTTTTATTGCAGGGATGATCGGACAAGCTGCTAAGGATGATTCTAATTTGCAAAAAACTGTTGTTTATACCATAGCTGGTTTATGTACTTCACTTGCTAATACATTATTAGTAATCGGTATTACTAGTTTATGGTATATGAAAGATCCGTCGGTTTTACTTCATTCATTGGGGCAAACTCAAAATTCAGCTCCTTTAATTGCTATCTTAATAAGTGTTTTGGGTGTTAATGGTATTGTAGAATTAATATTTACTGCTGTTCTTACCCCAGCAATTGCACTGCCTTTAAAGCAAGTGATGAGAAGGAAGATGAATTAAAATGTCACGCAGACGCCGTCAAAAAAATATTCAATATGTAGTTGCAAGAGCTTTTGCTATTTGTTTTACTTTGGTAATAATTTTATCGGGATTTTTGTATTGGCGTCATCAGGTCGTGACTAATGAAAGATTACGACAAGAGCAGTTAGAAAAAGAACGCTCTCTTCAAAATAAGGAAAATTTTATCAAGGTAGTAGCTCCAATTGCTCAAAGAGCCGATAAACCTTATGGACTTTTTCCTAGTGTCACGATTGCCCAAGCGTGTTTAGAGAGTAACTTTGGTCAAAGCGAACTCTCTAAAAAATACAATAATTTGTTTGGTGTAAAGGGAACGGATCCTAATACAAGTAAAGAGTTGACTACTTCTGAATTTGTGAATGACCACTGGGAGACGGTAACGGGACGCTTTCGTGTATATGAATCTTACGACGAATCTATCCAAGCTCATACACGTTTATTTGTAAATGGAACAAGCTGGAATAGAAATCAATATCAACATGTTTTAGTGGCTAAAGATTATGCTAGCCAGGCGCAAGCTCTAGAGACAGATGGCTATGCAACAGATCCAGGTTATGCTAAAAAGCTTCTTGATTTAATTAAAGAGTTTAATTTAACACAATATGATTAATTCCAAAACAACGATAGTTAAGTTAAAAGCTATCGTTGTTTTTTGTTATAATAGACAAGTCTATTTTAGTGTTTGAGTAATTAAGAAAAGGAAGAAGCAATGAGCGAAGAAACAATTCTTGCAGGATTAAATCCTCAGCAGAAAAAAGCTGTGCAGTGTACTGAAGGTCCACTTTTAGTAGTTGCTGGAGCTGGTAGTGGAAAGACATCAGTTTTAACACGTCGAATTGCCTATTTAATTGAAGAAAAAGGCGTTGCACCATGGAATGTTTTAGCCATTACTTTTACTAATAAGGCAGCTAGCGAAATGAAGGAGCGTGTTCAAAAGCTCTTAGGACCAGCTGCTGATAGTGTTTGGATGTCTACCTTCCATGCTTTGTGCGTTCGCATTTTACGCCGAGATGCAGAAAAAATTGGCTATTCAAACAATTTTTCAATTGCAGATTCTGCAGAGCAGTTGACTTTAATTAAGCGAATTGAAAAAGATCTTAATATTGATCCTAAATTGTATGATCCAAAAGCAATTTTAGGTGCTATTTCTAATGGGAAAAATGACTTGCTTACTCCTAAAAATTTTAAGGAACAAGCAGCCAGTCCTTTTGAAAAAGTAACTGCTCAAATTTATGCAGAATATCAACACCGTTTAAAGCGTGATCAAATTATGGATTTTGATGATTTGATTATGCAAACTTTAATTTTATTCAAAAAAGATAAAGAAACGCTTCATTATTATCAAAATAAGTTCCGCTATATTCTAGTAGATGAGTATCAGGATACAAATGAAGCTCAATATCAGCTTTGTGTTGCTTTAGCTGCTCAATATAAAAATATTTGTGTTGTTGGGGATGCTGATCAATCTATTTATGGTTGGCGCGGAGCCAACATGGAAAATATCCTTAACTTTGAACATGATTATCAAGATGATGAAGTTAATACAATTAAACTAGAACAAAACTACCGTTCCACTGGCCATATCTTAGATGCAGCCAACTCAGTAATTAAGAACAATCAAAATCGTAAACCTAAGAAACTTTGGACTGATAAGGGTGATGGAGATAAGATTAATTACTATCGCGCTCAGAGCGGAAACGATGAGGCCTTGTTTATTGTTTCGAAGATTAATGAAGAAATAAAGCAAAATAAGCGTGATTACAAGGACTTTGCTGTACTTTACCGGACAAATGCACAGTCTCGTAATGTCGAAGAAGCTTTAGTTAAGTCAAACATTCCTTATCGGATTGTTGGTGGCCATAAGTTTTATGATCGAAAAGAAATTAAAGACATTTTAGCTTATTTAAAAGTAGTTGCTAATCCAGCGGATTCCATGAGCTTTAACCGTATTATCAACGTTCCAAAGCGTGGCTTAGGTCCAACAACGATGGCCAAATTTAATGGTTTTGCTAATGATAATGACTTTACAGTAGAAGAAACATTTAAAAACTTGAGTTTAGCTCCAATTACTGGCCGTCCTGCTAAAACTTTGTCTATCTTTGGAACTAACTTAAGAGATGCAATTGAATACAGTAAGACACATACTGTAACTGGTTTGACCGAAAAGCTATTAGCTGATTTTGGTTATAAAGAAGCCCTCGAAAACGAACATACTATTGAAGCTGATACTCGTTTAGAGAACTTGAATGAATTCTTAACTGTTACTAAGCGATTTGATGATAATTATGATCCAGAAGATGAAAACTCAACTGCTTTAGGTGATTTTCTTTCAGAAATCTCACTTTTAAGTGATCAAGATGACTTGGAAAACCAAGATAATCAAGTTGCCTTAATGACACTCCATGCAGCTAAAGGACTAGAATTTCCAGTTGTTTTCTTGGTAGGAATGGAAGAAGGCTTATTCCCACTTTCAAGAGCAGCAAGCGATCCAAGCGAGCTTGAAGAAGAGAGACGTTTAGCATATGTAGGAATTACGCGTGCCGAAAAGAAACTTTACATCACTAATGCTTTTTCTAGAATGATGTATGGGCATCCTCAAAATAATCAACCATCGCGTTTTATTGATGAAATTGAGAATAAGGACTTAGAATTTATTAATCCAGTTCAATCTAGTTCTTCAATTTCTGTTCCTTTTGCTAAAAGTAGCGAGAGAGCAAATTCTCAAGTTTATCGAACAAAAGTAAAAATTGAAACTGCTAAAAAGGCAAGCGGTGCTGTTGGTGCTGATAAAAAGTCTTGGAATGTTGGAGATCAAGTATCTCATAAGGCTTGGGGTAAAGGTGTTGTAGTAAAAGTTAATGGTACTGGTGAAGACATGGAATTAGATATTGCCTTTGCTAGCCAAGGTGTAAAACGCCTTTTAGCTGCCTTTGCACCGATTAAAAAGATATAATTGAAGTAAAAGCAGTTTGATTTAGAGAGGGGCTAATATAATGGCAGTTTTAACTCATAATGAGGCTTCTCAGAAAGTCGATGAATTAAGAAAAAAGCTCGATAAATGGGCAGATGATTATTATGCAAAAGATGCTCCGGTAGTTGAAGATGCAGTATATGATAAAACTTATCAAGAACTAGTAGAATTAGAACAGCAATTTCCTGATTTGGTAACAGCTGATTCAATTACTCAGCGAGTAGGTGGCGAAATAAAAAGCGATCTTTCTAAAGTTGAACATCCCGTTCCGATGCTTTCAATGGGAGATGTTTTCTCAAAAGAGGAACTTAAAGAATTTGATGATCGGATCACTAAGTTAGTTGGACATCCTGTAGCTTACAACGTTGAATTGAAAATTGACGGCTTATCTTTGTCACTAGAGTATACTGATGGTAAATTAACTCGTGCTTCTACGAGAGGAAATGGGCGCGTTGGTGAAGACGTTACTGCAAATGCTAAATTTATCAAAGATATTCCACAAACCTTGCCTGAACCTTTAACAACTGAGGTTCGTGGTGAATGTTATATGGAAAAAGAGGCATTTGCTAAGTTAAATGCTGAAAGAGATGAAAAGGGTGAGCAAGTTTTTGCTAATCCTCGAAATGCTGCTGCAGGTTCATTAAGACAATTAGATGCTCGAATCACTAAAAAAAGAAATTTAAGTACTTTTATTTATACGTGGGTTAATCCACCAAGAAACATTACAAGCCAACATCAAGCGATTGATGAAATGAATCGATTAGGATTTCATACTAATCAGTCTGGACAACGCTTTGAATCAATGGATGAAGTATTTAAATTTATTGATGAATATACTGCTAAACGTAATGATTTAAGTTATGGGATTGACGGAATTGTTTTAAAGGTTGATGACTTAAGTTTACAAAATGACTTAGGAAATACTGTGAAAGTACCACGCTGGGAAATTGCATATAAGTTTCCACCTGAAGAACAAGAAACAGTAGTGCGAGAAATTGAATGGACAGTTGGAAGAACTGGAGTTGTAACGCCAACTGCGGTGATGGATCCGGTTCAACTTGCAGGAACTATTGTGTCACGAGCTTCTTTACATAATCCAGACTACCTGAGAGAAAAGGGAGTAAGAATTGGCGATACCGTTAAGTTACATAAAGCTGGAGATATCATTCCAGAAATTTCTAGTGTCGTTTTAAGTAAAAGACCTAAAGATAGTAAGCCTTATGAAATTCCAAATGTTTGTCCTTCTTGTGGTGAAACTTTAGTTCATTTACAAGATGAAGTAGCTCTTCGTTGTATTAATCCAATGTGTCCTGCTCAAGTTGAGGAAGGAATTATTCATTTTGCTTCACGTGGAGCGATGAATATCATGGGCTTGGGACCTAGAATTGTAAAACAGTTAATCGATAAAGGATTTGTGAATGATGTAGCTGATCTATATCACTTAACTAGTGAACAATTAGGTCAATTAGATCATTTTAAGGATAAATCAATTACGAACTTATTATCTTCTATTGAAAATAGTAAACGAAATTCTGCTGAATTATTACTGTATGGCTTAGGAATTGATCATGTCGGTGCTAAAGCTGCTAGATTAATTTTGGAAAAATATAAAAATTTGGAAAAGGTTAGTCAATTAACAGTGCCAGAATTGACAAGTATAGATACAATAGGAGAGACGATTGCGGAATCGTTAACAGCATATTTTAATCAGCCTAGTGCACAAAAACTCTTACAAGAGTTACGTGATAGTGGATTAAATATGGAATATTTGGGAACAGTTGAAGAAGAAGCACCAGATAATTTCTTTAAAGAAAAGACTGTTGTTTTAACTGGAAAATTATCTGACTTTACAAGAAGTGAATTTACCAAAAAGCTTCAAGATCTTGGAGCAAAGGTTACGGGCTCGATATCTAAGAAAACTGATTATCTAATCTATGGTGCAGATGCTGGTTCTAAAAAAGATAAAGCTGAGAAACTTCAAGTTCCGATGTTAACTGAAAAAGAAGCAATTGCAAAAATTGAGAAATAAGAAGGATAAATAAATTGAAAAGATTTTTGCAAATAGCATTGCTAGTAGCAACTGGTTTAAGTTTAAGTGCATGTGGCAATTTAAAAAATTCTGATCTTGCCAATAACCCTACAACTTCAACTACAAAGAAAAAGAGCTATCAAACAACTAGTACAAGTAAAAATGGTTATAATGTTCTTTTAAAAGATGGTGAATATGTAACTAGTCCAATTGAAGGAATTACGGAAAATACTGGTGATAACAATGTAGATAGTCGTGCTTTAGAATCTGGATTAATTGACTTATCTCATAATACTTTTTCAAGTAGTAAGTATGTTTTTCAAGAAGGGCAAAAAATTTCTGTTACTGATGCCACTGATTGGCTAGGAAGAAAGTCTAAAAGCAATCCAGAAGGCCTAAATGCAGAAAAAAGTACTAAAAAGAATTCATATAATCCAATTATTTTAGATCAAATTTTAGAACAAGATTTTTTGACTAAATCTAATTCTAGTTACAAAATGGATGGTATGAGTGTTGGGCTAGCTCTTAACTCGGTTGATTACTACCAAAAAGTTAAAGATGGTCCCCAATATCATAAAGATATTTCTCGTGCAGAACAGGAGACTTTTGGTAAAGAAGCCGCTAATAAGTTGGTTTCGTATTTACGTAAAAAGAAGGGATTAAAAGATATCCCAATTTTGGTTGGACTTTTTAGTAAAACCAGTAAAGATTCTCTTGTAGGTGGAAATTACTTTGCATATGGAATTGCTGATGCAAATAGTAGTAAAATAAATGATTGGAAAACAGTCAATAATCGTAGTCAAGTGCTACCGACTGTTGGAAGCGAAAAAGCAATCAATTCTACTGATGCAGCTTCATTTAGTGATTTTAAAGCAGCTATTCAAGGTTACTTCCCTAATATTAGTGGGGTAACAGCGACTGTTCATTATCAAAATAAAACTTTGACACAAATGAACATTACTGTAACTACCCAATTCTTTGGTTATGCGCAGATTGAGAGTTTTTCAAGACTTGTATTGTCAGCTGCTAAGAAGTACTTACCTAAGGATGCACCAATAGAAATTAAGATTAATTCTGTTAATGATACGCAGGCATTAATCGCTAAGAATTCCGCAGACGATAGTTATTATGTCCACGTCTTTGGCGGTGAATAGGAGGCAAACGGTGAAAATTACAAAAGATGAAATCAATCACGTTGCAGCACTATCTCGACTTGAGTTTGGTGAAGACGAAATTGATAAGTTTACTGAACAAATGGGTGACATTATCAATATGGCACATCAATTAGCCGAAGTTGATACTGAAGGAGTTCCTGAAACTGTTCAAGTTGTTGATCGAGAGACTGACTTTAGAGAAGACAAGCCTGAACATTGGGAAAGTCGCGCAGAATTAATGAAGAATGTTCCTGAAAAAGCTGATGGCTTCATTAAGGTGCCAGTAATTATTGATAAGGATGATAATGAATAATGAATTACTTAAATGAAAACATTGACTCATTAAATAAAAAATTACAAGATGGCGAAATAACAGCTGAAGACCTAGCTAAGGCAACAGTTAAGAACATTAAAGAAACTGACAAGAAGATTAATGCTTGGATTACTGTGGACGAAGATGCAAAGCCAGCAGAAGATTTGGATTTTGCAAAAAATAAATTAGCTGGTATTCCAATTGCAATTAAGGATAATATTATTACCAATGGTATGAAGACGACTGCTGCTAGTCATATTCTTTACAACTACATGCCAGTTTATGACGCTACAGTAATTAGCAAGTTGAAAAAGGCGCAAGCTACCTTTGTTGGTAAGACTAACATGGATGAATTTGCAATGGGTTCATCAACTGAACATTCTTACTATGGTGCAACTCATAATCCATGGAACTTAGATAAGGTTCCTGGTGGTTCGTCTGGTGGTTCTGCTGCAGCAGTTGCTAGTGGTGAAGTAGTTGCAGCTCTTGGATCAGATACAGGTGGTTCTATTCGTCAACCAGCAGCTTTTAATGGTATTTTTGGTATTAAACCAACTTACGGTAGAGTTTCACGTTGGGGTCTTATTGCCTTTGGATCTTCATTAGACCAAATCGGTGTAATGAGTAAGCGTGTTAAGGATTCAGCTGAAGTATTAAACGTAATTGCTGGTCCTGATGAACATGACGCTACTGTTTCGGAAAAAGAAGTACCTGACTTTACTAGCTTTTTAGGTCAAGATGTTAAAGGTTTACGCGTAGCTGTTCCTAAGGAATACATGGACGCTGTTGATGGCGAAATGCACGATGTTATTCAAAAGCAAATTGATGTCTTAAAGGATGCAGGTGCAATCATCAACGAAGTTTCATTACCACATACTAAGTATGTTGTTCCAACCTACTACATTGTTGCTTCTAGTGAAGCTTCCTCAAACCTTCAAAGATATGATGGTATTCGTTACGGCTATCGTGCAAAAGATACTAAGAACTTATTAGATGTTTATGTAAAATCTAGAAGTGAAGGTTTCGGTGAAGAAGTTAAGCGTCGTATTATGCTTGGTTCATTTGCTTTGTCAGCTGGTGCATATGATGAATTCTTTAAGAAGGCTGCTCAAGTTAGAACCTTAATTTGCCGCGACTTTGAAAAAATCTTTGAAGAAAATGATGTTATTGTTGGACCAACTACTACTGAACCTGCATTTGGTATTGGGGAAGAAGTTTCTGACCCAATTAAGATGTACAACAACGATCTCTTAACTATTTCAGCTAACTTGGCTGGTATTCCAGCAGCTAGTGTTCCAGCAGGTTTAGTTGATGGAATGCCTGCTGGTTTTCAAATTATGGCTAAGCGTTTTGATGAAGGTAACGTATTTAAGGTTGCTGACTTCATTGAACGTAATAACAAATTCTACGAAAAAACACCTACAGGAATGGAGGATTAATTAATGAATTTTAAATCGACTATTGGTCTAGAAGTCCACTTCGAATTAAAAACAAAGAGTAAGATTTTTTCTCCATCACCAGTTAGTTATGGTGCTGAAGCAAACACTGAAACTAATGTTATCGACTGGGCTATGCCTGGTGTCTTACCTCGTTTAAATAAAGATGTTTACCGTCTTGGTATTATGGTTGCTTTAGCAACTCATTCACACATTTTGCCGGTAACTCACTTTGACCGTAAGAACTACTTCTATCCAGATAACCCTAAGGCTTACCAAATTACTCAATTCTTCCAACCACTTGCTCGCGATGGCTATATCGAAGTTGAAGTTCGTGGTAAGAAGAAGCGTATTGGTATTCACGAAATGCACATCGAAGAAGATGCTGGTAAGAACACTCACGGAGCTAACGGTTATTCATACGTTGACTTAAACCGTCAGGGGGTTCCACTTCTTGAGGTTGTTTCTGAACCTGATATGGAAGATCCAGAAGAAGCTTATGCATATTTGACTAAGTTACGTCAAATCGTTCAATTTACTGGGGCTTCTGACGTTAAGATGGAAGAAGGTTCAATGCGTGTTGATACCAACATTTCTATTCGTCCTGCAGGTCAAGAAAAGCTTGGTACCAAGGTTGAAATGAAGAACTTGAACTCATTTGACCACGTACGTCGTTCTCTTGCTTATGAAGAAAAACGTCAACAACAAGTATTACTTTCTGGTGGTAGAGTTCAACTTTCTACTCGTCGTTTTGATGAAGCTACTGGTAAGACTGTCCTAGAACGTGTTAAGGAAGGTGACGCAGACTATCGTTACTTCCCAGAACCAGATATTGCTCCTTACCACATTAAGCAAAGTTGGATTGATGAAATTGCAGAAAGCTTACCTGAATCACCATTTGAACGTCGCAAGCGCTACGTTGAAGAATATGGTATTAAGGAATACGATGCAGATGTTATTTTGCAAACTAAGGAATCAAGTGATTTCTACGACGCTGCAGTAGCTGCTGGTGCCGATCCAACTTTAGCTGCTAACTGGTTGAACACTCAAGTTAATGGTTACTTGAATGAAAACCAAGTTGGTATTGCAGACATTAAGTTAACCCCAGAACACTTAGCTGAAATGATCAAGATGATCAAAGATGGTACTATTTCATCCAAGATTGCTAAGAAGGTCTTTAAGGAATCAATTGAAAACGGAACTGATCCTAAGAAGTACGTTGAAGACAAGGGCATGGTTCAATTATCAGATGTTTCTGTTCTTGGGCCTATGGTAACTAAGGTTGTTGATGATAATCCACAATCTGTTGAAGACTTTAAGAATGGTAAGGATCGTGCAATTGGATTCTTAGTTGGTCAAATCATGAAACAAACTCGTGGTAAGGCTAACCCTAAGGTTGTTAATCAATTGCTTAACAAGGAACTTCAAAGTCGTTAATCATTTTAGGGAGGCGAAAGGCGATGACGAAAAAGGCAAGATTAATTTATAATCCTGTTTCAGGTCATGAGCAAATGCTTCAAAATGTGGCAGATATTTTAAATGTATTAGAACAGGCTGGTTTTGAAGCCAGTGCTTTTAGAACTACGCCAGAACCTTTGTCTGCTCAAAATGAAGCAAAAAGATGTGCCCTAGCTGGCTTTGATTTACTGGTTGGTGCTGGTGGAGATGGAACAATTAACGAAGTAGTTAATGGGGTTGCTTCATTAGAAAAAAGACCAAAGCTTGCAGTTATTCCAGCTGGTACAACGAATGATTTTGCTCGAGCATTGAAGATTCCAAGAGATAATTTAGTCGATGCCGCTAAAGTAATTCTGACTGGTAAAACTCAAAAGATGGATATTGGGCGTGCTGGTAAGCAATACTTTATGAATATTGCTGCTAGTGGTTCATTAACTGAATTGACCTATGGCGTTCCTTCAGAAGTAAAGTCAGTATTAGGCTATAGTGCATATTTACTTAAAGGCGCAGAAATGTTGCCCAAAATAAGTAGCAACAAAATGCGGTTGACTTATGATGATGGTGTCTATGAGGGAGACTTATCAATGTTTCTTTTGGGGATGACTAATTCAATTGGTGGTTTTGAACGTATTATGCCTGATGCGCAATTATCTGATGGTTTGTTCCAGTTAATCGTGGTTAAAACCGCAAATCCAGTAGATGTTTTACGGTTGATGGCAATGGCCTTAAATGGAAATCATGTTAATGATCCGCAAATTATCTACACTAAGACCAAAAATTTGAAAGTAGAATTATTAGGTGAAAGTAAAGATAAGGACCCGATTCCTGTGAATCTAGATGGTGAGATTGGCGGTCATTTACCAATTGATTTTGAAAATCTAAAACAGCATATTGAATTTTATATTGGTTAATATAAAATAGAGACTAATAATTTGTTAGTCTCTATTTTTATTGGAGAAGAAATGAAAAAATTCATCCATAATTTAAGTACAGATGTTAATGGAGTTGCTGAATGGGCAATCATTTTTTACACTGTTTTTCCCTTAGTAGGCTTTATTGCTAGTCTTGTGTATTTAATAAAAAAAGAAAAAATTAAAGCTAATGCGGTGTTCTTTTATGCATTAATGGGGTTATTGATAAATGTGATTTTCTATATGATTTTTGGAAGATAGGGGTAATTTATGGCAGTAAAACTAATTGCGGTAGATTTAGATGGAACTTTACTAACTAGTGGAAATACGATTTCACCTGAAACTCTGAGAACTTTACAAGTGGCACATGGGATGGGAATTAAAGTGGTACTTGCTTCTGGTCGTCCTCTCTCTGGAGTAATGCCTTTTGAAACTCAATTAGGACTTGAGGGGCCAGAAGAATATGCAGTTGTCTTTAACGGCGCAGTTGTACAGGACTTGGCCGGAAAAGTTCTGATGAGTCAAGAGATGAACTATCGTGATTTTGAAGTAATGCTTCGCTTGCAGAGACTTGCTCACGTGAATTTACACTTTGAAACAACTGAACGTTTTTGGACTTTAGATCGTGATCTTTCAGTACAAATGCAAATTAATGCCGCTTTAACTAATAATGAAATTAGAGTTCGTGAACGTAAAGAAATCCCACAAGATTTTACCTTTAACAAGGTTGGATTTACTTGTGCAAAAGATAGTGATCAAATTGAAAAACTATGGAATTCTATTCCGTACTGGGCCTTTGAATCATATGATATAGTTCGTAGTTTAGATAACTGCATTGAGCTAAATGGAATTGGGGCTTCAAAAGGAAATGCTTTAATGGATTTGGCGCAACGTTTAAAGATTAGCCCCGAAGATGTCATGGTCTTTGGCGATCAAGGTAATGATGTTTCTATGTTTGAAAATCCAAGCTTTAAGAAAATTGCGATGGGAAATGCAATTGAAGATATTAAGGAAAAGGCTGATTTCGTAACCGATGATAATAATCATAATGGCATTGCAAAAGCTCTTAAAAAGTTTGTGATTTAAAAGAATTTATGAAAGCTTTTTATAAAATTAATAGATAATAAAGTACACCAATCTGAAAAATTAAAACTTAATTTGACTTAAAAAATTTTTTTAGAAAGAAAAATACTGATATATCATCTTATGATCCGTACCGTGTCAAGTAGACAGTTAAAATATATAAAATGATTGATGAACCA
>CANOGU010000015.1 GCA_947565635.1 uncultured Lactobacillus sp.
TTTATTTGCTCTTTTCGCTTGCCTCAAACAGCATGTATTACTTTACAGGCTTTTTTACTTTTCGTCAACAAGTTTTTTAAGAAAAAATGCATTCTCGAATATTAATTATTTATTTATCTATTATTATCTGGTTTTATCCTTAATATTTTTTGTTTAAGCCTACTGTCTATAATTAAAATTCGGATATATAGAAAACTGCGTTAAGCATATTTACTTAACACAGCCTTCATCTCTTTTTATTTTTTCTAAATTGAATATCTTTCTTTAGCTTCTTTAATCTGATTATTTAATACTTCTTTTAATGGAGAAAATCCATTTTTTACACGTTTAGAGGTCCAAAAATGTACTCTCTTTTTTCTTGCTTCCTTTACTTCTGGCAAAACTGCACGTCTAGATAAACTAATTTGATTAGAATAAGGATCGATATCAAGTACTTGCACCTTTATAGTTTCTCCAACTTGATATTCTCTTCCTATATCTTTTACGTAACCTCCATGAATTTCAGAAATGTGTATTAAACCCTCTCTTTTACTATCTAACCTCACAAATATTCCATACTGCCGTATCCCACTAATCTTTCCTTCAACTATGTCACCAATTTTAACTTGCATACTATCTCATCCCTTACTAATATTAATTATAACTGTCTTTTTAATTAACGCTAAAGACATGACTTCTATGATTAATTTTGATGGAGGAGTTTTTAATGGAAAAATATGATCTAGCAATCATCGGAGCTGGTCCCATTGGACTTTTTGCTGCTTCTTTTGCTAATTTACATGGTTTAAAAACAATTTCTTTTGACGCTTTAGACGAAGTCGGTGGACAAATCAATATGCTTTATCCTCAAAAAGAAATTAAAGATGTACCTGCCTTTTCTTCTATTAAAGGGAAAAAACTGGTATCTAATCTACTTAAACAAAATACTAAAACTAACTTTTTACTTTCTCACAAAGTAAAAAATATCTCATTTTCAGACGATAATAGTATCTTAATTGATAATGCATACCAGGTTAAGAGTTTGCTAATTGCTACTGGTCTTGGTGCTTTTAAACCTAAGACTCTCCCTTTAGCTATAAATGCTAATGAAAAATCACATATTCATTATTCAATACAACATCCCGAAGTTTTTGCCAATAAAAAAGTCGCAATTCTAGGCGGAGGCGATTCAGCACTTGACTGGGCCTTAGAATTATCAACTACGTCAGATGTATTTCTAATACATCGTAGAAATGAATTTCGTGGACTTGAAAGCTCAGTTACTAAACTTAAAAGTTTAAAAAATGTTGAACTTTTAACGCCTTACCTTCCAAAGGATCTTCACTTAATTGATAATAAAATGGAATTGGTTTTGCATAAGGTTGGTAATAGTGATGAATTTATTACTAAATATATTGATGAAATTTTAGTTGCATATGGATTTAAGAGTGATAATCGCCAGTTGCGTAAATGGGGTATTAAACTAGAAAATAATCTAATCTCTGTTTCACAGCAGATGCATACAAATCTTCCAAATGTTTACGCAGTTGGTGATGCAATCACGTATCCTGGAAGAGTACCAATGATTGCTTTAGGTTTTGGTGAAGCACAAATTGCAATTAGCAGCATTATGCAAAAACTATTTCCAGAGAAAACAATGACTTTTCATTCTACTAGTATCTAATTTTTGAAAGGAAAAAATTTATATTTATGGGACTTATTGATTTTATTCTACATATTGATGACCACTTAGTTACCATTGTAAATATGTTTGGCAACTGGACCTATTTAATCTTATTTGCAATTATCTTCATTGAAACAGGTTTAGTTATTTTTCCATTTTTACCGGGAGATTCACTTATCTTTGCTTGCTGTGCCATGGCCGCAACCCCAAAATATAATCTCCATTTCTGGGTCTGCTATCTAGTCTTTATTGCTGCTGCTGTTTTAGGCGACACAATTAACTATGAAATTGGTCATTGGTCACAAGCCGAAGGAGCAAAACACAGCTGGTTTAATAAATTGATTAATCAAGACAAGCGAAAAGCTGCAGAAAACTTCTTTGATCGACACGGCGGTATCACAATTGTAATTGGTAGATTCATTCCATTTATTCGTACATTTGTTCCATTCGTATCCGGTGCAAGTAAGATGCATTATAGAACCTTCATCATCTATAACTTCATCGGTGGTTTTCTCTGGGTAACCTTATTCTCTGCTCTTGGATTTTTCTTTGGAAATATTCCAGTTGTCCAAGAACATTTTTCATTAATCGTAATCGCAATCATTTTAATTTCAGTACTGCCGGTCTTAATTATCTGGTTAAAGAAAAAGATGGTATTAAAAAAGGAGCTTCGTTAAAGCTCCTTTATTTTTTTGCCAAAATAAAACAAGAAAAATATAATTCATAGATTATTCCACCAATTGCAAAACAACCAGCAAAGAATTCTTCTGTTAAGACATTGATAATCGGATCAGTTGTTGGATTAAATAGCCAGTCATTATTATTAAATAATAAGTGATGAAATGAAATAAAGAATTCATCAAAATTCATTAAAGCAAAAGGTAAAACAATTACTGGTAAAATCATAAAAATCAAAGCAGTTGTTCTTGAAAGGTAAATATAATTAAATCGCTTTCTCATTTTTAAGAAAATAAGAATAACTAACCCAATTATAAAAACAATTATTGCTAATTCAAACAGTAATTTACATTCATAAAAATGACGTGCTGCACTGGCTGAAGTTGGAAAATCAGACATGCGGAGATTTTCTTTAAAAGGCGATAATAAGTAATCTAACAGTTGAGTATAGTTTTTCATTACTGTTCCAATTGAAGTTTTTACTAACACATTTGTTTTTTGAACTTTCACAAAAACTGCTAAAAGTGGCCAGCTCAAAACTAATGCGCCTAAAGTAGCCGTAGCTAACGCCATCAAAAAGTTATAAATAATTGCAACGATTGGTTTTCTTTTCATAGTTCCCACTCATCTAGATTCTCAACTACATAAGTTGGTTGTTTATCTTTTTCATCAAGCTGCTCTTTAGTAGTAACTCCAGTCATTGTTAATAATGAATCAATCCCGCAATTAATCCCAGCCATTATATCAGTATCATAGTTATCTCCAACTAAAATAGCATCTTGGCTTTGAGCATTTAACATTTTTAGAGCACTCGATACAATAATTGAAGATGGTTTTCCAATATAAGTTGGTTTAACTCCTGTAGCAACTTCAATCATTGTACAAAGTGCGCCATTTCCAGGTAATAATTCATCCCCAGAAGGTAAATTCTTATCAGCATTTGTCCCAATAAAAGTTGCACCACCTCGAATTGAACGAGTTGCAACACGAATTTTATGATAGGTTAAGTCAGTATCCATTCCAACAATTACATATTTAGGATTACGATCATCATAATAAAAACGCTCATTTTTAAGTAATCCTTGAACTAGTCCAATCTGACCAATAATGTAAACTGGAATTTTAGCAGCACCAGGATTTTGTGCAAGCAAAAACGATTCAGTTGCCAAAACCGGCGTATAAATATGATAAATATCAGTATTAACTCCATGTCCACGAAGTTTATCAACTACCATTTGCGGTGTACGAGTTGAATTATTAGTTAAAAATAAATGTGGAATATTTTTCTCTTGCAAGCGGTGAATAAATCTAACACCACTTTCAATCGTATCGCTTCCGCGATAAATTGTTCCATCTAAATCTATTAAGTAACATTTATAATCTTTATGTTCCACAATTAGCCCTTTCTCTTCTTAATTACAAAGCCTTTATTTTTATGTTGTCCACTTCCACGTTGATATTTTACAGCTGTTTTATGACCACCAATTCTTGTCTTATGCACGCGACTTTCTTTAAAATATGGACGTTTGCTACGATAACGATTATTGGATATATTCTTTCTCTTATTTTGTCTACCAAAAGCGACTTTCTTTATTTTATTTTCTTGAGCCAATCGTAAAACAAAATACGCGCTGCCAGGATTACAATATTCTTCTAAATAATCAACAATTGCATTGGCTTTTTTATCTATTGCAACCCGATCATTTTCATCATAAAATCCTTTTAATCTTAAATGCTCACTTGATACGTCTCCAACCAAATAATCATATTGATCCAGGTACGGATCGTACTTTTCTTTTAGCATATCAATATCTAGCGCATCTTTTATATTAGCTATAATTTCATACTTTCGCCCGTTAATCATTACAAAATCTTCATTAATAATTACATGAGCTAAAGGATGATAAAGCGTTGATTCTTTATTTTCTTCTTTATACTCCATTATTTTTCTCTCTATTACTTATTGGATATTTCCTTTTCAAATAATTTCCAATTACAGTCCTTAAATAATTAGGAAATAAAAATTTATTCTTCCCCATAATTGAAATTGTAGGGAAAAATGGAATCAAAACATAATGATCAAGTAAAGCTAAGGTATATTCTTTTTCAGGATCAATCTCTTTTCCGTTAATGTAAACCGTTCTACTTGCATGATCAACTTGTATTCCCTTATATACAAGATCTCCAAAAATCTTACCTCTAAAACTCATTCCCTTAAGTGCAAATTTACTTAGAAAATGACGATTTTTTTCCATCTCCATTACCATGCGCCAAACATCACTTCCAAGCAGCTTAGTTTGTACCACATGCATTGGATGAGGCAAAGCAGCTTGTAAGTCGGCTTCCGTTAAAACTCCCTGATGAAATGGTTTTAAAAATAAACCACTATTCAAGACAGCAACATCAGTTCCAGCAAATTCACTAATTGCATCAAGTGAAACTTGAATTGCTGCCATTTTATCATTATTAAATTTAGCCGGTAAATCAGCAACTTGACGGGCATTTAGCATTTCCTCACCTTTTTGACGCCAAGCCAAGATTTGCTTTTTATCAGAAGCTAAAGTTGGTAAATCTTCTGTAGAAACAGTATTAGGCTTGATTGATACTACTTGATGATCATCATTTAATTCAATGCTAATATCGCCAATATGCTGTCCCCATTTACCTGTTTGCGTAATCCAAGTATGATTTACTTTTTCACCTTTTGGTAAATAATCATGACTATGTCCACCAACAATTAAATCTACTTCTGGATAATTATGTGCTATATATTTATCTACTCTTAACCCAATATGACTAACTACTATTAACATGTCATATTCACCTTTTATTTTAGGAAGTAAATCATCTAAAGTATTAGAAATCAATTTTATATGCCAATGGTTTGGGCCATAAGTCATTGGATAAGCAGCCGTTAGGCCTACAACTGCAATTCTAGTATTCTTTTTAGTTTTAAAAATCTTATATGGAGTGCACCATTTAGGCATACTTTCGTCTTCTTCACGTAAATTTGCCAAAATAACTGGAAAATTCGCATTATCAAATAATTTTTCTAATACAGCATGTGAATTAGAAATTCCTTCATTATTTCCAATAGTAATTGCATCATAATTAAATTCATTCATTAATTCGATATTTGCTTCTCCCTCCGTTGCGTCTGACAAGGGATGGGAGCGATCCATAAAATCTCCAGCATCAAAAGTAAAAGTTTGATCGACACTTTTATCATTTTGTGCTTGGTGTAAATACCTTTTTATTTTAGGAAATTGTTCGAAATGAGAATGTAGATCATTTGTATGAACAATACGTAGTTTTTCCATACTCTACCTTTTTCTTTCTAACCAATATGATTGGCTTTTAATACAGCTTTAAAAGCATCTAAAACTTTTCCTTTTGGCTTATCCCATTCTACCCATTGTGGATCCTTCCAGTCATCTTCATTAGTTAAGGTTTCTAGTTGATAAGTTTCATTAATATATTCTTCGTATAATTGAAGAGCCTTAGTTCTAGCCAAATTCAGCTGAAGTATCCGCACTTTCTTTATTAATCCTCGGTCTACGGCTAGTTCAGCAATTCCATTTTGATCAATATTTGAAATTTCATAGTATTTAGATCCATCATTTCGAGT
This sequence comes from uncultured Lactobacillus sp., assembly GCA_947565635.1. Taxonomy (GTDB): domain Bacteria; phylum Bacillota; class Bacilli; order Lactobacillales; family Lactobacillaceae; genus Lactobacillus. Next base: position 5,970 of record CANOGU010000015.1, read on the forward strand.
AACTTCTTCGATTAAATCTAATTGCTCATAAGCCATCTTTAGCATCTACTTTCTTAAAATCATTATTAACTACTATATTAATTATAGAAAAAAGTACACATCCATGCTATTGTTAAAAAGAATAGAGGTGTACACATGAAAACAAGCAGGCTTTCTTTTTTAGCCCTTTTTTTTAGTTTGATTTTTATTTTTGAATCGGGATTTCTTGTTATTGGACATCGCGGCAATCCTAGCAAATATCCTGAAGAAACCATTCAAAGTGATGACTCAGCTTTTGACGATGGAGCGGACTATGTAGAACTAGACCTGCACGTTTCTAAAGATAATACTTTAGTTGTTTCTCATGATCGCGACTTAAGCCGAGTTGTTGGATCATCGGTTATTGTATCACAAAACAATTTCTCCTATTTAAACACCTTAAAACAAGCTAATGGTGAATCAATTATCTCCTTAGATCAGTTATTTAACTACTATAAAGATAAACCTAAGACTAAGTTTCTTATTGAAACAAAAAAGACCAAACATAACAGCCCTAAAAATATGGAAGAGCTCCTTGCCGCAAGTATCAAAAAATATCATATGCAAGATCGAGTTATGATTCACAGTTTTTCTGCTTCTAGTCTAAAAACTATGAATGAACTTTTACCAGATGTTCCAAGAATTTTTATTGTAGGATCATTAAAAAGAATTAACTTTGAGGTATTGAGTTATGTCAACGGTATTAATATCTCCTCTGATCTAATTACTCAAAATCCTAAACTTATTAGTCAACTTCATGCCTTGCATCAAAAAGTTTTTGTCTGGGCAGAAATGAATGAATCACCCAAACTCTGGAATTGGCTAATTAATAATGACATTGATGCTGTTGTAACTAACTTCCCAGCCCTAGGATACAAGTATAAGCTAGCCAAAAGTGGTACTAAGAAATATGACGTCAACAAAGATGGGATGTACTTTGGTCGTCTTCCAATTACTATTAGTGAAAATCCATATCTAAGCGTCAAAACTTCAAAAGAGCTCAAATTCTTAGAACCAGTTCATGTTTCTTCAGCTGTTATTACTTCTGAGCAAACATTCTATCAAATTGGTGATAAAGAATTTGTACCTGCAGACTTAGTTAGTTTAGACTTACAACCTGAATGGATTTTACCTTATTGGAATTTAAGTATTATTAATCCTACTCAAAATCCAATTTTCACTTATAATAAACCTGATAAGCAATCTGGTAAAAAAGGTCAGCTTTTACCACGAAAGCACTATCGAATTTTGGGTGTAAGTGGGGGTGTTAAGGAATTATGGCTTTTGACTGATAATGGCTGGATTAAGTCATCAAAGATTCTGTACTATGGCTTATTTGACAAAAAATCATTTGCCTACAAGAACTATAAGCGACTTGATCCCGCCTATCGTCAAACAAATGTCGCCCTGTTTCCTTACTTACCCGTAGAAAAAGTTCCGATTAAAAGTTTTTGGTCGACTTATTCTGATGTAAATGCTGTAATATTTAATCAGAGATAAAAATTAAAGGAGTACATTTATGGAAGAACTAGATTACAAAAAATTAGCTCAAGAAAAAAAGGATGCTATTTTAAATGATTTAAAAGAATTAATCGCAATTGATTCTTCTGAAGATTTAAACAATACCAGTAAAGAATACCCAGTTGGTCCTGGCCCAGTTAAAGCAATGAAGAAGTTTTTATCTTTTGCTAAACGCGATGGTTTCGACACTGAAAATTTTGATAACTATGCAGGTCGAATCAATATGGGTTCTGGTGACAAACGTGTAGGTATTATTGGACATATGGATGTTGTTCCTGCTGGCGAAGGCTGGAAGACTGATCCATTTAAGATGACTATTAAAGATGGAAAAATCTATGGTCGTGGTAGTGCTGATGATAAAGGACCTTCTTTAGCTGCTTATTATGGAATGCTTATCTTAAAGGAACATGGATTTAAGCCTAAAAAGAAGATTGATTTTGTCCTTGGAACTAATGAAGAAACTAATTGGGTAGGAATTGATTACTACTTGAAGCATCAACCAGCTCCTGACATTGCCTTTTCACCTGATGCAGAATTTCCAATTATCAACGGTGAACAAGGTATTGTTACCTTGAAGCTTGACTTCAAATTTGATCCAAGCCAAGGTAACGTTAAGCTTTGGACATTCCAATCAGGTATTGCTACTAATGTCATCCCTCAAACTGCTCATGCTCAACTTGAAGGCGACATTGACGGTATTAAAGAAAAATTTGACCTATTCCTTAAAGAACATAAACTTGAAGGAAAGGCAGAAATGCTTAGTGGTCGTCTATCATTAACTTTAACTGGTCATGGTGCTCACGCTTCAGCTCCAGAAACTGGTAGAAATGCTGCTACTTACCTTGCACTCTTCCTTGATAGCCTAAGTTTTGACGGTCAGGCAAAGAATTTCTTACATTTTCTTGCAACTGTTGAACACAAAGACTTTAATGGTAAGAAATTAGGTATCTTCCACCACGATGATTTAATGGGCGATTTAACTAGCTCACCAAGTATGTTTAACTTTGAAGGTCAAAATGCATACCTACTAAACAATGTTCGCTACCCACAAGGTATTGAACCAGAAGAAATGGTCAAAAACATTAACGAAAAATTTGGTGACATCTTAGACGCTAGAGTTGAAGGTTCAGCAGAAGCTCCTCACTACGTTCCTGAAGACGATCCAATCGTTAAGACCCTTCTTTCAGTTTATGAAAAGCAAACTGGTAAGAAAGGTCACGAAGTTATTATTGGCGGTGGTACATACGGCCGTTTATTTAAACATGGTGTAGCTTTTGGTGCTCAACCAGAAGGTGCCCCACTTGTTATGCACCAACCAAATGAATATATGAAAGTTGATGATTTGATCAATTCAATTGCTATTTACGCCGAAGCAATCTATGAATTAACTAAGTAATTAAAAATATTAATGAATTCGTAAAAAGGACAGCATCAAAGCTAGTCCTTTTTTTGCTATAATAGGTGGAAAGTAAAGTAATTAACAAAGGATCCTGATCTGTGAAAAATTTAAAAGAAAAAATCAGAAAATTCCTGACTGCAGGGCCGGAAATAAAAAAACTACAAAGCGAATCAGACGAAAGTCAATGGAAGTTCTATAGTGGCATAATTTATTTGACTTTGCGTCGCGTTTTCCACTATTTGATTTTAATTGTCTTTTTCGGCTTATTTTTACTAATTGGTTTTGGTGGAGGATATGCTCTTGGAATTGTCCGTAACCAATCTATTCCAACAGTTAGCGAATTAAATCATCAAATAAATCACGCTCAAAATTCAGCTACCCTTTATTACGCTGGCGGCAAGAAAATAGCTACAGTACAACCTGATACTGTTACTAAAAAAGCTAGTAAAAACGAAATAACTCCATTAGTTAAGAATGCTGTTACAGCAACTGAAGATGAGAACTTTTACATCCATAAAGGCGTATTACCTAAATCCTTAGTTAGGGCTGTTCTTTCTGAATTAACCGGCGTCGGGGTACAGACTGGTGGGTCAACTTTAACTCAGCAATTAGTTAAAATGCAATTTTTAACTAGTCAGACAACTTGGCACAGAAAAGTTACTGAAATGTTCTATGCACATAAGATCGAAAAATACTTCTCTAAAGAGGACATTTTACGTGCATACTTAAATGCTGCTCCTTATGGTAAAAATAATCGTGGTGAAAACATTGTAGGTATCAAGACTGCAGCTGAAGGTATCTTTGGCAAGTCCATTTCTGAACTTAACTTACCTCAAGCTGCCTTTATCGCCGGTTTACCGCAAAGTCCCTCTGTTTATACTCCCTATCGCTTAAACGGAAAAGTCAAAAAAGATCTCGACTTAGCTATGCGTAGAAAAGATATCGTGCTTTTCCGTATGTACAGAAATGGTGATATTAGTAAAAAAGCCTATCTTGCGGCTAAAAAATATGATCTACGAGCAGACTTTCTTAAACCTGAAAAGGCACCAAAACAAAAGAAACAAAGCGGTTATCTGTACAACCTCGTTATGAATAAGAGTACCAATCTTTTAGTAGAACAATTAATTGAGCAGGATGGTCTAAAAGTTTCTGACGTGAAACAAGACACTAATCGTTATAACCAGTACTTAACTAATGCTAGCGAATTATTGCATCAAAAGGGCTATCATATTAAAACTACAATTAGAAAGCCTCTTTACCAAACTATGCAACGTGTAGTTAAACAAAATAAATATGGTCAAGATAAAACTTCACGTGACTTTGATTCAGATACTAACAAGTGGGTTAATACAACGGAACATGTAGAAAATGGTAGTGTCGTAATTGATAACGCGACAGGCAAAGTTTTAGCCTTCAGCGGTGGCGTTGATTTCAAGAATTCTCAAATTAACCACGCCTTTGATACTTATCGCTCACCTGGTTCGTCCATCAAGCCATACCTAGTTTATGGTCCTGCAGTTGAACATAAACTTATCTCTAGTCAAACTGCACTTGCTGACTTCCCTACTCGCTTTGGAAACTATATTCCAACCGACTATAATTCTACTGTTGAAAATAGATTTATATCCGCTCAAGAAGCATTAAGTAAGTCCTACAACTTACCAGCTGTAAACCTATACAGTAAGCTTGTAAATGATAAGAATATTAATCTACGTCAAGATATGAAGAAGCTTGGCTTAAACCTTAGCAAAAGTGAATTTGAAAACTTAGGCCTAGCTCTTGGTGGTACAGACTATGGCTTCTCTGTAGCTGATAATGCAAGTGCCTTTTCTAACTTCTACAACAATGGCAAACGTGCAGACCCTTACTACATTGATGAAATTCAAGACCCATCTGGTAGAGTAATTTACAAACATAAGCAAAATTCACAAAAAGTATTCTCTACTGGTACTTCCTACATTATGCAGAAAATGCTTCACCAGGTAGTAACCAAGGGTACTGCTTCAAGTTTAACTGGTACTTTAAAGTTCAACTATAAAAACTTAATCGGTAAAACTGGAACTAGTAACGACTACCGCGATATTTGGTTTAATGGCTCCACTCCAGGAATTACGATTTCTAGTTGGATGGGATATGATAACTTCTATGGTCACTCCTACAACCTAGATTCTAATTCTAGTGAAACCAATCTAAACCTCTGGGCAAATATTGCAAATGCCTTATATAAAGAAGACCCTACAATCTTTAAGCTCTATGATGCTCCAAGTTCTCCAAGCTCTGTTTATAAGAATAGAGTTTTGAAACAAACTGGAACATTACTAGGAACAGTTAGTTTTGATGGCGATAACATCGACCTAACCGGTAAAAAGACAACTGCATTAAGTCTTTCTCCAGCTCCAGCTGCAACTGCTAAGTTTGGTATTGGTGGTTCAACTGCCGACTACAATCTCTTCTATGATCACTTAGAAGGAAAAGACAATGACTACGGTAAAGTCTTAATCTACACTGGTAAGACTATTTCTAAGAAGAAAAATATCAATAGTCTCTTTGCTGTAGCGAATGGCTCACCATCTGAAGATGCACGTAACTATTATGGTAAGAACCATGAAGTCTACCGTGAATCAAATAACAACTCATCATCTTCAACTAATAGAAACGTTGGAGCAAATGATAGACAAGCTCGTAGTAGTGGCGGACAAGGAGGAAATAATAATTCTTCTTCATCGTCAACCAGACGGAATACAGCGACCGAATCTCCTTCTCAAAATACTAGTTCAGAAAACAGTAATTCAACTAATGAAATTAATTCAAATATTAGTTCCGATGAATCTGTCTCTATTAATGCAAACAGTAGTACTGAACCAACAGCAGGCGATGCTGCTGCCGTGGACAATGGTCCTACTACTCTATAGTTAAAATTATTATTTTAAAGTATCAAAACTGATAATCATTAATTTGATTATCAGTTTTTTATTTGTAAAAATTGTCATTTTATTAAAATTTGTATTAAAAATAGTTAATTAAAGTATTAATATTTAAATAAATTTTAATTAAAGGAGAAGGTATGGAATTACTGAAATATTTTAAAAAGTTAAAATGGGAATTTCTATTAGTATTATTTCTTATAATTGTTAATGCTGGATTTTTAACACTAGCAGGTATTTCTAGCGCGAATGCATTGAGTGCGGTTGCTAAATTACGCGCAGCTGAATTCTTTATGTGGGTTGCAATAATGGGTGGAGCCTATATTACTTATGCTATTGTTAATTGTCTTGTTAATGTAGAACAAACGCGTTTATCTCAAAATGTAGACAAACTAATCAGAAATAGTATTACAACAGACTTATCCAAGGCAAACTACGCTACTTTTCATAAACAAACTGTAGCCACATACAGTTCTTGGTTAACTAATGATATTACTACGATTAATAATTTTGGAATCACTGACTTTTTAATGATTGTTAGACAAATTAGTGAGATTGTTTTTGGGATGCTCACCCTAGCATATTTCAATATAAGTTTGGTAGTAACTGTTATTGTCTTAACAGTTATTATGGGAATCGTGCCAAACATGTTTTCTAAAATCCTAGCTAAACGATCATTAGAATATACTCATGCTAACGAACGATTAGTTAACACAATTAATGATATATTAAATGGCTTCAATACCCTCTTTTTAGCCAATCTTCCTCAGACCATTGTTAAAAAAATCGATGGTTCTTCAGACGATGTTAAAAAGCATACATTAAATTACAGTAAAACTGCTGGAATAACTCAAGCAATAACTAATGGTTTAGCATTTATTAGCCAAGTTATTATTTTAGGACAAACGGGTTGGCTCATTTTACATCATCTCACTCCAATAGGAACTATTAGTGGTGCACAGTTTTTTGCCAGCACAATTTTTGCTGAATTAAGTGGTATTAGCTTTAACTGGCAAGAATTTAAGTCTATAAAACCAATAATGGAAAAGTTCAAATCTATATCTAACAAACAAAGTGAGCCTCATTCAATTTCTAATTGGCAACTAGGAAAACTTGGCTTAAAGAATGTTTCCTATCATTATGCTAAAAATGATGAACCAATCTTTCATAATTTGAATTTAGACTTTCTATTGCAAAATAAATATATCTTAACAGGAGATTCTGCAGCTGGAAAATCCACAATTTTAAATTTAATTGGTGGTTTACTAAGAAACTATCAAGGAGAAATTAATCTTGGTAATATGCGTTATGATCAAATTTCAGATCATGACCTACATCAAAAGATTTCTTATTTACAGCAAGATCCATATATTTTTTCAGCATCCCTAAAATGGAATTTAACCCTAGGAAAAGAGATATCAACTCAAAAAATTAATAAAGTAATCAAAGAGTGCGGTCTAGAAGATTTAATTGCTACACTACCTAAAGGAATTGATACAGTTTTAGATGATCAAGGAAAACAATTATCTGGCGGACAAAAACAACGTATCGCATTTGCTAGAGAAATATTACGTGACACTCCAATTTACCTATTAGACGAGGCAACGTCTGCATTAGATAAAGCTTCAAGCATACAGCTTGAGCGTTTGATCTTGACTAAACAGGATAAAACTGTGATTATGGTAACCCACCACTTAAGAAACGAAATTGAACAATTAGCTAACGAAGTGATCAACTTAAATAAAATAAAAAACACGACCAGTGAAAATATTTAAACTCACTACTACTAAAAAAGTACTATTAACATCGACGGTTTTTCAACCGAAGAGTAACAGTACTTTTTTATTTTTAGTATTAACTTATCTACTTAGTAGAAGCAGACTTCTTCAAAGTATATGGCAAGATGACATGAGCATCATCTAGCTCTTCATCATTCATCAACTTAGTTAACATTCTCATTGCAACAGCACCGATATCATAAAGTGGTTGTTGAACAGTAGTTAATTGAGGACGAACAATTTTAGCAACATTAGTTGATGCAGCAGAAATAATTTCTAAATCTTCTGGAATCTTCACACCTGCATCAGAAGCAGCATTAGCAATACCAGCAGCTACCACATCACGTGTTGCAATAATTCCATCTACTTTATCTGTCTTAATTTTATCAAATAGATTATAACCATCTTCATAGGTTCTAGCATCTTCGTAGATATGAACATTCTTCAACTTATGTTCTTCCATAAAGTCTTTATAAGCAACGAAACGGTTATCTTTGTTAACATAAGCTTTTCCGTCACCAACAACTAAAGCAAGGTTCTTCTTACCATTCTTCAATAACAAACCTAAAGCTTCTTTTTCAGCAGCCTTATAATCAATTGTTACACTTGGAAAGTCTTGGTTAGCATCAGCAGTACCAGCTAAAACAACCGGTGTATTAGTACGCTCGAAGATTTCTTGCGCCTTTTCACCCATTAAGTTTGACATGTAAATTACACCATCAACTTGCTTATTAAGTAAGTTTTGGATTACTTGATCCTCATTTAACAAAGTATTACCAACACTGGAAAGTAAGATATTGTACTTGTACATTGTAGCAATATCGTCAATTCCTTTAGATAATTCTGCAAAGTGCATATTTGTCAAATCTGGCATAATTAAGCCGACTGTTGTAGTTCTCTTTGAAGCCAGTCCTTGAGCAACTGCATTAGGTTGATAATGCAGGCGATCAATGACAGCTAATACCTTTTCCCGTGTTTCTTTACGTACATTATTATTTCCATTTACTACTCTTGAAACAGTAGCCATAGAAACTTTTGCTTCACGAGCAACATCATAAATAGTTACTTCTTGTTTTTGCATAAATTTCTCACACTCCTGTAAAAACACTCTTTTATAACTTATCAAGAATATCAACACATTGCAACCGTTTACGACTAAAAACTCATTACTTTACCATATTATATGGTATACTCCCAGTATATATTAAAAAAGGAGTTAAAATTATGAACTTAGACAAATTACAAAATTGGTTAATTTCAACTAATAATGATGTTGCCTACATCTCTGACCCAATTAGTATTAACTACTTTACTGGCTACAGCATGGATCCTCACGAAAGAATCTTCGCTTTACTAGCTTTTAAAGATAAACCAGCCTTTATTTTTGCACCTGAATTAAATGTTGAAGAAGCTAAAAACTCTGCTTGGAACGGCGATGTTTATGGTTATCTCGACCATGAAGATCCCTGGGCAAAAATTGCTGATTTAGTAAATCAACGGATTAGCAATCTTAAAAATATCGCTATTGAAAAGACACACCTTTCAGTCGATCGCTTAGAAGCACTAAGAATCGCATTTCCTGATTCATCATTTACAAATAATGTTTCTCCTTTTGTTGCCGAAGCACGCTTACGCAAAACTCCTGAAGAAGTTGAACAATTAAAAGCGGCTGGTGCAGAAGCAGATTTTGCCTTTCAAATTGGTTTTGATGCTCTAAGAAATGGCGTAACTGAGCGTTATGTTGCTGGCCAAATTGACTACCAATTAAAGCTTCAAAAAGGCGTCATGCATACTAGTTTTGAAACAATTGTTCAAGCTGGTAAGAATGCCGCTAATCCTCATCTTGGTCCAACTATGAACAAGATTGAGCCAAATGAATTAGTTCTTTTTGACCTTGGAACTATGCACAATGGATACGCTTCTGATTCAAGTAGAACTGTAGCTTACGGCGAACCAACTGCTAAAGAAAAAGAAATCTACGAAGTTGATCGCGAAGCTCAACAAGCAGCTATTGAAGCCGCAAAGCCAGGTATTACTGCTAGCGAATTAGATGCTGTCGCTAGAGATATCATCACTAAAGCCGGCTATGGTGAATACTTTATTCACCGTCTTGGACATGGTATCGGAATGAATGTTCATGAATTTCCACAAATCATGGAGGGAAATGATATTGTTCTTGAAGAAGGTATGTGTTTCTCAATCGAGCCTGGTATTTATATCCCTAATGTAGCCGGCGTTAGAATCGAAGATTGTGGTGTTGTAACCAAGAATGGATTTGAAACCTTTACTAAGACCAGCAAAGACTTGAAATACATTCCGGTCAAAGATTAATCCTAAAAAATAGTATCTCTATTTCCCTGCTGATAATTAAATCAGCAGTTTTTTTAACAAAAAAAGAACCAAGTATCAAAACTTGATTCCTTAAATAATAAAATTTAACTTTAGTTAGTTTCAGCATTGTTTAAATCACTAACAGTATCCTTATCAGCCTTTTCGTCTTCACCAAGGTCCTTGTTAGTGTCGTCAATTACGATATCATCAAAATCTTTTAATTCTGAATCATCTTCAACTGACTTAGGGAATGATGCTAATTGGTTCTTAATTGCTTCTGTTCCCTTATCATATTTTTCTTTTAAATGTTGCAATTTTTCATTTTCAGCAATTTTTTTCTTTACATCGTCAGTTACATCTTCTGGCAATAACAATGAGCCAGCGATCAAACCAACACCTAAACCAACAACGCTACCTAATAAAAATCCGCCAAGTTTACGCATAATTATTCTCCTTTAATAAATATTTAATAAATATTAGTCTTCACCGCGACGACGTTTACGTCTTGCAAACATTCGACTAACTAGAGATGAAAAGATGCCAATTCCAACTCCTCTAATACCCATATTAGAGAAACGCTCAACCATTCTTCTTGATGAAGAATTAATATCTGACACACTTTCACCTAAATCTGCAGCTGCCTTCACAACTGGTTCTAATTCTGTTACTTTACCGTTTACATCAGCTAAAAGAGCATTACTTTTTTCTAATAAATCTTCACTTTGTTTCATCAATACAGCAGTTTGCTTTGTTAAATCATCAACAGCTGTATTAACGCTATCCAGAGTTGAGTCAACTTTCTTCATTGTCTTAGTAGCTCTAACAATTAAAGGCAAAGTAAATAAGACCAAGATTAAAAAGGCAACCGCTGCAATTAAGCCAGCCAATGCACCATATGAAATTGACATAATCTATCCTCCATTAATTATTCCTCTCATAAGAAAGTCTAGCATTATTCCTCGCCTCAAGCAATAAAATAGTACCTAACTTTTTGATATACTATTAAAGAGAAAGTTAAGAAAGAAAGGAAATCTATGAACTGGTCTACCCTTCTAAAAGGAACTTCTACTACAACTAAAAAAACTAATGTCGATTCCTTAATTGATTGGAACGACGTATTTCATACCTTATTAAGTCGTAGTATTCAAATAATAATCACCACTGTCATTTTCTTTTTAATTTGGCATATTGGTAAAAAATTACTAACCAAATACTTACTCAAAAATCCTAAATTTCAAGAAAAAATGACAGGTCGAAAAAGGACTTTGGCTCAACTTGGAGTCGCTCTTTTCCAATATACCATTCTTTTGTTCTATCTCTACAGCATTTTAACCCTGCTTGGTATACCTGTTGGCACACTTTTAGCCAGTGTGGGACTTGTTTCACTAGCTTTAGGGATGGGCGCCCAAGGGCTTGTTAGTGACGTCATAACTGGAATGAACATCTTAAGTGAAGGGGAATATAATATTGGCGATACAGTTAAGATTGGCAACTATACTGGAACCGTCCTTTCATTCACGCTACGCAATACTAGACTTAAGACAACCAATGGTGCCGTCATCTACATCCCTAACCGCAACATTACTGTAGTTGAAAATTTAAGTCACGGTTCACATTCAGGGTGGAGTATGAACATCGACTTAAACTTATCAGTTGAAAATGATCTTACTGATATTAATCATGCTGTCGATAAGGCTAATGGTGCTTTAAAAGATAAATTTAAGAAACAAATCAAAAAAGGACCGCAAATTATTGGAATTATTAATCAAACAGGTTCTAGTTTTATTTATCAAATTCATTTTCAAGTAATTGCTAATAGTCAAAGTATGATTAAAAATGCTTATCTAACTGCCTATATTAAGGAATTTAATCAGGCAGGAATTAAATTTAGTTCCCTTCCCACCAAGCAAGATAATAATCAATCTAATTCATAAAAGATTAAATAGCTAGACTTTCGTCTACAACTTAATCTTTTTTTATTGCCTTACACGCACTATTTCACGTGCAATCATTAATTCCTCGTTAGCTGGGACAATTAATGCCTTTACTTTTGAATCAGGCTTAGAAATAAATTTTTCACCATCAGCTCGATTAGCTTTAAAATCTGGATCTAAACCTAAACCCTATAACCCCTACTCGAATGTCAGGATCATGCTTACCTATTCCAGCAGTAAAGATAATTGCATCTACCCTATTTAATTCAGCTGCATATGCACCAACATAGCAAACAACACGATTTATAAAAATTTTGCACGCTTATCTTTGCTTTCAATTAAATCACGCAGATCAGATGAAATCCCTGAAATTTCCAATAAACCTGATTTATAGTTTAAAATATCAATTGTTTCATCTATATTTATGCATTAATCTTTGCAAGGCAGCTGGATCAAAATCTCCACTTCTAGTCCCCATTGTTACACCTGTTAATGGACTAATTCCCATTGAGGTATCATAGGACTTTCCACATTTTACGGCCGTCACAGAAGCACCAGATCCTAAGTGACACACAATTAGATTAACCAAGTTAGGATTCTTTTTTAATATTTTTGCTGTTCGTTGTGCTACATAAAAAACTGATATTCCATACGCACCATATTTACGAATACCATAATCTTGATAGTACTTATAAGGAATTGAATACAAATAATGAATTTGATCAAGAGTTTGGTGATAAGAATTATCAAACACTGCAACTTGCGGTACATTCGGGACAATTCTAATGATGAACTTCCTGAGTTAATTGCTAAAACTCTTTTCATACGCTATAACCTCAAATTATATTTAAACTTACGTTTATTAAGAACTATACAGTTTAAGTATGGCGCTTTCATTAATAAAATTAAAAGTCACAACAAAAAAAGAACTTATTCCTTAATTAGAATAAGTTCTAAATTTCATTATTCATTTTCCATCTTTTTCCACCAACTAGGTAGTTCAGCCAATAACTTTCTTAAAGCTTGACCACGGTGAGAAATTGCATTCTTTTCATCAACTGTCATTTCAGCAAAAGTCTTTCCCTTATCTGGTACAAAGAAAAGTGGATCATAACCAAAATTGCCGTCTCCTCGCGGATAAGTCAAAATTTCTCCGCGAATCTCTCCTTCGGCTACTAAATCATCATCAAACTTACCAGGCCAAGATACAACCATCGTAGTATGAAAAGTAGCCTGTCTTTTTTCTTTCGGTACACCGCCCAATTCTGCCAATAACTTGGCATTATTTAAAGCATCATTATGAGCTTCTCCACCATAGCGTGCTGAATAAACACCAGGTGCTCCGTTTAATTTATCAACAGACAAACCTGAGTCATCGGCTAAAGTTGGTAAATTACTAAATTTAGCCATTTTATGTGCCTTTAATTTTGCATTAGCTAAAAAGGTAGTTCCAGTTTCTAAGACATGTGGTGGATCATTTAAATCATGATTAGTAATCACATGAATTGGAAAATTAATCTTACGTAAGGCTTCTTCTACTTCTTTAGCCTTATTTTTATTGTTAGTCGCAAATAATAAAGTATCCATTTTTATTCCTCAGCATTTACATGATAACCATTAATAGTGTCGTCATTCATCCATTGACGCGTAATCTCGGTAAACTTCTTTGCTTCACCCGTTGTGTAATACTCATGTTTAGTATCATGTCCTTCAGCAGCAAATAAACCATCGCGTCGTAAAACATTATAAGTATATTGTGCCACCTGGTCAGCTGGATCAACAATCTTTTTGTCTTGACCAACAACTTCTACAATCTCATCCCTTAATAAAGGATAATGCGTGCATCCTAAAACTAAAGTGTCGTAATCCGCATCCTTTAGCGAAGCCAAGCTTTCTTTCACTACTACTTTTTTTATGTCTTCACTAGGATCTTCTTCAGCTAAAGGAGCTAATTTTGGTTGTGCGAATTCACTAACTTGAATTTCAGGATCACGATATTGAATTTCTTTTAAATACGAATGACTATCTACAGTTGCATTTGTTCCAATTACGGCTACATTTTTAGTATCTGTAGTTCTAGCAGCCGCTAATGCACCTGATTGCACCACACCGATTATTTGCAAAGGAATTTCTTTTTGAATTGTAGACATAGCTACAGCAGTTGCAGTATTGCAACCAAAAATAATAATTTTTACATCTTTACTTAATAAGAAGTTTACACTATCGCGAGTTAGAGAAATAATCTCTTCTCTTGAGCGATCCCCATACGGCATATTAGCCTGGTCGCCAATAAAAATTGTTGACTCATTAGGCATTTTTTCAATTACTTTTTTTAAAACGGTTAAGCCGCCTAATCCTGAATCTAAAACTCCAATTGGTCGATTATCCATTAAAAAAACTCCTTTAAATAAATGATGATTAAATTCTCTTTTCTACTCCACCTATTTTAAGTTAAAATGATATAGAAGACAAAAGGAAATGAAAGCATGGAACATACAAACGAACATCTTTATTTTTTAAATTCATTATATCGTGATTTTATCTTACCTACCATTTTAGGTAGCGAAGATAAAGAAATTCTTTACTGGGCTGGAAAACACGTCAGTAGAAAGTATGATCTATCAGACATTGATGATCTAATTGAGTTTTTTGATATGGCTCAATTTGGAACATTAAAAGTTCTCAAAGATAAAAAGCATACTGCAGTTTTTGAATTATCGGGGCAAGTTGTGACTGATAGACTTGATAGTCAAAGCGATGAATTTTCACTTGAAAGTGGCATTATCGCTGAGTGTCTAGAACGTCAAAATGGTACACCAACTGAAGCTTCAGCTACAATCACTAAAAAGCACGTCGTTCAAATTACTGCACAATCTGATTAGCTTAGCGATGTAAGTATTAACACTAAAAAACGGGTAATTCCTCAATACAGAGGTTTTACCCGTTTTTTATCTCTATAAATTAGTCAGTGTATTGATCTAAAATCTGTTCTAGCTTTTCTTTAGGAGTGTAACCAGTCAAACGGTCAACAATCTTACCATCCTTCTTAATTAATAAGGTTGGGATTGCCATAATTCCTAAATTACGTGCAGTTTCTTGGTTTTGATCAACATCCATCTTAGTGAACTTTACATCGTCCATTTCTTCAGAAAGTTGGTCAATTACCGGTGATTGCATCTTACATGGACCACACCAAGTTGCCCAAAAATCAGTTAAAACAACGCCTTCACTAGTTTCATCTTCAAAAGTTGCATCTGTAATTTCATCAACCATAGTTATTACCTCACAAAATCAATTAAATTCTTTATATTATAAGTATAGTTTAGTTGAACTGCTTACTTTTTGCAAGTATATTGCTTACTGTAAATGAACGATTGTTGCTCCAGTTCCGCCTTGATTAGCAGGTGCATAGCTATAACTCTTTACATGTCGATTTCTCTTTAAGTATTGCTGTACACCATTTCTAATTGCACCAGTTCCGATACCATGAATAATAGTTACGGTATTTAATCCAGCTAACAGAGACGTATCAAGATAACGATCTAAATTAGTTAAAGCTTCTTCATAACGTTGTCCTCTTAAATCAAGCTCACTACTTGCTCTACTTGAACGAAGACCGCGACTAGAACGAACAGTTTTTTCTGGTTTCTTTAGACTAGATTGAGTTGCAACTTTTTCAACATCACGATCAGTAACTTTAACTTTCAAGATACCAATTTGAACTTCAAATTCATGTTCTCCTAACTTCTTAGTAATCACACCTTGTTGCCCATATGACAATACTTTTACATTATCACCTACATTTACATCATGCCGCCGCTTTTCACGTTGCAATACTTTATTATGAGCCAAATTTTGATTTTCACGTTCAAGTTTGTTTAACGCACCCTTAGCATCAATTACCTTATTAGTTCTAACCTGTCCACCGGCTCTTCTTTGTTGTTCCAAATCATTGATAATCTTATCAGCTTTTTGTCTCTTTTTAGCAAGCATTTCATCAGCTTTTTCTTGAGCTTTTTCAAGTTGTTTCTCCACTTGCTGATTATACCAGTCAAGACCATTTTGAAGTTGGCGTTTAAGCGTAATACTTTGATCAACATTCTGCTTCAAAGTTTCATGAAGCTGCTCAGCTGCCTTAGTTTGCTCAGTTAAACGCTCAATCATCTTATTGATATCACTATCTTCATTATTCATTAGGCTTTTAGCTTTATCAACAACAGCTTCATCCATCCCCAATTGATGTGCAATAGCAAAAGCATTACTTTGCCCAGGGATACCAATTCTTAAACGATAAGTTGGTGTCAATTTTTTTAAGTCAAATTCCATTGAAGCATTTGTTGTTCTTTTGCGATTATAGCCATAGAGCTTTAATTCCGGATAGTGAGTAGTAATTGCAATTTTTGCTTTCGTTTGACGTAAATCATCTAGAATTGCAATTGCCAAGCTAGCACCTTCTTCAGGATCAGTACCAGCACCTAATTCATCAATTAAAACTAAATCGTCTTCAGTTACATCCTTCATAATGCGGATAATTTGATCCATATGGGATGAGAAAGTACTCAATGATTGCTCGATTGACTGCTCATCCCCAATATCAGCATAAATTTCATTAAAGACAGTTAGTTGACTACCATCCTCAGCCGTAATAAATAAACCAGCCTGAGCCATTAATTGCAACAAACCTAAAGTTTTTAGAGTAATTGTCTTTCCACCTGTATTTGGTCCAGTAATTAGCATCGTGTCAAAACTGGTTCCTAGTTCAATATTATTTGGAACCACCTTTTTAGGATCAATTAAAGGATGTCGAGCCTTTCTTAATTTAATTACATGATCTTGATTTAAAACTGGCTCAGTGGCCTTCATCACCTTAGCTAACTTACTTTTTGCACTTAAAAAATCTAGTTGCGTTAAAGCTGTAGCATTATTCTTAATTTCTTTTTGATAAATACCAGCAAGTTCTGATAATTCAACAAAAATGCGGTGAATTTCTTGTCGCTCTTGTGCCATTAAATTTTGCTGACGATTGTTAAGAACTAAAACTGCTTGTGGTTCAATAAATAAAGTTTGTCCACTAGCACTTTGATCATGAACGACTCCACCAAACTTATTTCGATATTCTTGTTTTACTGGCAAAACATAGCGTCCATCTCTAATAGTTACAATATTTTCTGATAGATATTGTGTGTGTTTACCGCTAATATAGTCATTCATATGATTCTTAATGTCAGTTTCATTACTTTGAATATCATGTCTTAATTGCATTAATTTAGATGAAGCTGTATCTTTGACCGTTCCATCATATTCAATTGATTGATATAGTTTCTTAAATAATTCTTCTGGAACCGCTAAGTTTTTGAGATATTTTTCAATTGGACGTGTCTCAATTTCTCGCTCTTCTAAATCTGATGCAAATTGTCCAACATCTTTAGCTAAACTTAAAACTAAAAAGATATTACCTAATTCTTCACCGTTTAGATTAGCTTTAACTTTTAATCTCTTTAAACTAGGTCTAACATCCTTAAAATTAGTTATTGGCATTGGCCCTTTAACTCTAAGAATATTAGAAAGTACCCTAGTTTGATCGATTGACTTTTTTACTTCATCAAAATCACTACTTGGCATTAATTTCAACGCCTGCTTTTTTGCAGGGGCAGTAATTGCCAAGTCACTTAGTTGTTTAATTATTCGATTATATTCTAATTTTTCAATAATTTTAGAGTTCATATTTTCCACCTAGCAAAAAGGTCCCATCACTGGGACCTTTTTATATTGTTGTAATGAATAAATTTATAAAAATTTGGGAAATCCCTGGGGAAAAGTGCAAAATTCCGCTTGCCAGAATAGAATGTCCCAACATATTTTGCAAACTATTATTAGGAATCGTAGCCAAAATAAACAAAAGTAGATAGACACTAATTAAAGTCACAATAAAGGAAATTATTAAGCTCCCCCATAGATTTAATCTAGCATCTACAGTAACATATCTTAACTGACTAAAGCCTAACATTACCAGGCGCCATAAACAGCATACAATTAATAAAATAAGCGAAAAAGCAAAAGCTGCATAAAATGACTTATCTAATGTTAATCCTGTCGTTTTATCAAAAAATGCGAAACTACTTCGATCACTTGCAGAAGGATATGGTACCCAAAGATTTAGAAAGTTGCTAAAAGGTCGATACAAAAGAGTTGCAAAAATTAATCCTATTACATATCCACCAGCCGCTAACCCCTCATATACTATTCCACGCCGATAGCCTACATAACAACAATAGATAAAAATTAATAAAATGAAGAAAGAAATCATTGTTCATCCTTATTAAGCAAAAAAGACCAGCAACGCCAGTCTTTTTTGAAGATTATTCGCCGCTTAAGCGATCGTCTGACAAAAATGTATTTAAAACTCCTTGTACCATGTTCCACTCATCATCATCTGTGATTTCATGTAAGTCAGAACTAGTTACATCGCCATCTGCATCTGCATCATAGCTGAAAGCTTGTACTTCAACATCATCATCGTCACTAACAGCTGCTGGATATAGCAAAACGTAAGATTTACCATAATCTTCAGATGTAAAAGTAAATAAGATTTCAAATAATTCTTCATTACCTTGTTCGTCAACTAAAGTAATTTGACGATCATTATCTTGGTTAGCGTTAATTTTTTCACTCATTTTAATTATCCTTTCTGGTTGCTTCTAAATAGTTTTGCAAGATTAAAACAGCAGCCATTTGGTCAATAACTTTTTTTCGTTCAACACGATCATGGACGCCAGCTTCTTCGACTAAAATTCGATCAGCTTGCACTGTTGTAAGACGTTCATCTACGTAATAAACAGGTAGGTCAAACTTTTCTTTTAAGCGCTCACCATACTGTTTACTTCTTTCTACGGAATGTCCACTACTACCATCCATGTTTTTAGGTAAACCTAAAACAAAGCCTTCAACATCATATTTACGTACAATTTTTCTGATTTGACGCATACCAAAGCTAAACTTGCTTTCGTCAATCTTAATTGTTTCAAGCTCTTGAGCGGTAATTCCCAAAGGGTCACTGATTGCAACACCGACAGTCTTAGAGCCAACATCAAGTCCAAGTAATCGCATTATTTATTTTTACCTAAATAACTCTTAACCAATTCCTCAATAATTTCATCACGTTCATGTTTCAAGATCAAATTACGTGCATCATTATGCCGAGGAATATATGCAGGGTCGCCTGAAAGTAAGTAACCAACAATTTGATTAATTGGGCTATAGCCCTTTTCCTCAAGTGCATTGTATACGTCTTGTAGAGTATCGTATACATTCTTACCCTTATTTTGGTTAAAGTCAAAATGCATTGTTTTATCTAGCGAACTCATAATAAAATTCCTCCTATTCTTCTTAATTTTACTTGAAATATCGAACGAACTCAATTAATTTTGTTTTTCTTCAACTTCTTGTAACACTTTAGCAATAGCGTCCTTTAAACCAGCTGGGTTCTTACCACCAGCCTGAGCCATATTTGGACGACCACCACCGCCACCACCAAAGATTGGAGCAGCAGTCTTAATTAAGTCGCCTGCCTTAAGACCTGCTTTAATTGCTTTATCATTCAAGCTAATTACCATGTTAGCCTTATCATTAACTTGGGCAGCTAAAACTAAGACATCGGACTTATCGCTACTCTTCCAGTTGTCGGCAAGCTCACGTAAATCGTTCATACCTTCAACATCAGCTTGAGCAGCAATTACAGTTAAGTCCTTAACTTGTTTAACATCGTTGAACAAGTCACCTGCTTTTGCCCTGTTAATTTGAGCCTTTAATTGTTCAGCTTCTTTTTGGCTTGTACGTAAATCTTCTTCAATTGAAGCAATCTTATTAGTTACATCTTCAACCTTGGTTGCCTTAACTTCTTCTTGAACTTCCTTCAAGATCTCATCACGGTCTGTTACATACTTGTATGCTTCTGGTCCAGTAACAGCAATAATTCTACGGGTACCAGCACCAACAGCAGATTCAGAAACAATCTTAAGCATACCGATTTGGTCGGTGTTTTCACAGTGCGTACCACCACAGAATTCAGTTGAGAAGTCATCGATTTGAACAACGCGAACTGTATCACCATATTTTTCACCAAATAAGGCTAAAGCACCCATCTTCAAACCAGTATCAGAATCAGTAACAGTTGTCTTAACTGGAATTTCTTCCCAGATCTTTTCGTTAACGATCTTTTCAACGTTAGCAATTTCTTTCTTAGTCATTGGCTCTAAACTAGTAAAGTCAAAACGTAAGTAGTCAGGTTCAACTAAAGATCCAGCTTGGTGAGTATGAGTACCTAAAACCTCACGTAGAGCTGCATGCAATAAGTGGGTAGCAGTATGATTGTGCTTTAAGCCGCGACGACGCTTTTGATCAACCTTCAAGATGTATTCTTGTCCCTTTTCAAGTGGCAAAATAACATCTACAAAGTGCAAGTTTTGATCATTTGGTGCGTGTTGTACATCAGTTACACGAGCGACTAATTCACCATTTTGATTCAAAATTTCACCATGATCAGCAACTTGTCCACCACGTTCTGCGTAGAATGGAGTCTTATCAAAAATTAAAGTTGCATGTTCACTGTCAGCCTTGTCAACTAACTTATCATCTACAACAATATCAATCAACTTAGCATGCTTTTCTTCTAAGACACCATATTCGAATTCACTCTTATCTTTAATGTTCATTAAAGTAACATCTTGTGAACCCATTGATTGTAAGTTACCACGAGCTTTTCTCGCACGTTCCTTTTGGGCTTTCATTTCTTCATCAAAGCCCTTCTTATCAACTTTAAGGCCGGCATCTTGAGCAGCTTCAAAAGTTAATTCGTATGGGAAGCCATAAGTATCAAATAACTTGAAAGCATCCTTACCAGAAATAGTTTTATTATCGCTCTTCTTAGCTTCAGCAATAATATTATCAAGCAAGTTCAAACCAGATGAAAGAGTCACTTGGAATCGTTCTTCTTCGTTCTTAATTACCTTTTGAATAAATGCTTGTTGATCAACAACTTCTGGATAGTGACTCTTCATAATTTCACCAACTACAGGTACCAACTTGTACAAAAATGCACCCTTAATACCTAAACGTTGCCCATTTAAGTCAGCACGTCTAATTAATCGACGCAAAACATATCCACGACCTGAGTTTGAAGGTAAAGCACCATCTGCAATCGCAAAGCTAACAGCACGAACGTGGTCAGCAATGATCTTAAATGAAACATCGTCTTCTTTGTTTACTGCATATTTCTTGCCATCACTTAACTTCTCAGTTTCCTTAATGATTGGCATAAATAAGTCAGTTTCAAAGTTAGTTGGAGCGTCTTGAATAATTGAAACAACACGTTCTAATCCCATACCGGTATCAATATTTTTATGTGGTTGATCAACATATTTACCATTAGGCAAGTGGTTAAATTGTGAAAATACGATGTTCCAAATTTCGAGGTAGCGAGCATTTTCTCCACCTGGGAAGTTTTCTGGATCGTCTTCTGCAACGTCATTATTTTCTTGACCACGGTCGTAGAAAATTTCTGAGTCAGGACCACATGGACCTTCACCAATATCCCAGAAGTTATCTTCTAACTTAACAATGTGGTCTTCTGGCAAACCAACAACATCGTGCCACATGTGGTATGCTTCAGTATCTTTTGGATAAACAGTTACATAAAGCTTATCTGGATCAAGACCTAACCACTTTGGACTAGTTAAAAATTCCCAAGCCCAAGGAATAACTTCTTTCTTAAAGTAGTCCCCAACTGAGAAATTACCAAGCATTTCAAAGAAAGTTTGGTGACGTGCTGTTTTACCAACATTCTCAATATCGTTAGTTCTGATTGATTTTTGAGAAGAAGTAATTCTGTGATTCTTAGGTACAACAGAACCATCAAAATATTTCTTCATTGTAGCAACCCCAGAGTTAATCCATAACAAGGTTGGGTCGTCTTGTGGAATCAATGATGCACTTTGCATAACCATGTGGCCATGCTCTTTAAAAAAGTCCAAGAACATTTGACGTACTTGTGAACTAGTCAATTGTTTCATAAAAAGTTCTCCTACAAATATAAAAAACACTATTGCATAAAACAAGGACGCTCCCAGCGCGGTACCACCTTGATTGCAACAGTGTTTGTTACCTCTTAATTATTTATTATTTATCAATTTAAAATTAGGTAGCATTACTAAGTACCTCTAGATCTTCTCACCTAATAGATCCTCTCTTTGAAGAAAATACCTCAGTAATATGTCCTAAACGTGATTTATTTTACTACAAATTTTCTAGTTGTCAAAATTCCCACGTGCTTGTTCGCGTTCACGTTTACGTCTACGCTTAGCTTTTCTAATTTGATGGCGTTCTTCGATCTTCCTCTTTTGCTGACGATCTTTTTGAATAGCCTGTTTAATCTTCTTCTTGTAGCCCGGCTTAACCTTCTTCTTGGTCTTCTTAACCATTCCAATCATTCGGTTATCTAACTTGTGGCTACGAGCTTGACGATTGTCTCTACGATGATAGTGAGGTCTTTCAACTAGTTCGCCATTTTTTAATTCCTTAAAGTCAAAGTGAATACCTAATTTTTCTAGATCTTCAATTTGTGACATTTCATCATCATAAATTAAAGTAATTGCATGTCCTTCTAGTCCATTTCTTCCTGTTCTACCAATTCGGTGAATTACAAATTCAAGATCCTTAGGAATTTCATAGTTAATTACCGAACTTACACCAGGTATGTCAATTCCTCTAGCAGCTAAATCACTGGCTACAACGTATTGATATTGACCTTCACGTACTTGACGAATAATTCTCTTTCTTTCGCGTTCAGTAATTCCACCATGGATTTTCGCTACCTTAAGTCCTTGCTCTTCAAGATAGTCGGTCAATTCATCAACTGTCTTTTTGGTATTAGCAAAAACTAAAGCCAAATATGGCTGTCCCATCGTCAAAAGTTTGTACAAGATTTCTTTTTTATCGCGAGAACCAACATCAATTAAGTCATTTTGAATTGTTGGAGCAATAATTGCTGGATTATCAATTACAATAAAGTCTGGCTTTGCCATGTACTTTCTTAAAAAGTTTTCAAGTTTAACTGGAATTGTAGCTGAAAATGCACCTAAAACAGCCTTCTTGTCTAGTTTAGACATAATTTCATCCATCTGACCTAAAAAGCCCATGTCTAATGTCATATCTGCTTCATCAATGATAAATGCCTTGACATTCTCTAAATTAATGAACTTTTTAGAAACAAAATCATGTAAACGTCCAGGAGTTGCAATGATTAATTGCGGCGCCTTATTTTCAGCCTTCTCAATTTGTCGATTACGATCATTTCCACCACCTAAATATTCAATGGAAATATTTAAGCCACTAGCATCCCTTAATTGACGTGCAACCTTATATAATTGATTAGCTAATTCACGGCTAGGTGCAGTTACAACAGCTTGTGTTACTGGTGCATTTTCATCAATCATATTCAAAATTGGAATCAAATATGCATGGGTTTTTCCTGAACCAGTTGCAGCTTGTACAACAACATTTTTATTATCTAAAAGTGCTGGAATAACTGAAGATTGCACTTTAGTTGACTTTTTAAAATTAATTTTTTCTAGTCCAGCTTGTAATTCTGGACGAATTTTTTCATTTTGAAATATGCTACTTGTTTGTGCCATGTTCCTCATTGTACTTCTTTGTTACTTCTACTACTTCGTCAAAGACTTGTTTAACTTCATCCATATCTTTGGCATTAGCACCAGATGCTAATGCGTGTCCACCACCATCGTGCTTTTCAGCCAAGTGATTAATTACAGGACCCTTTGAACGATAATGTACACGGAAAGAACCATCTGGTTTTTCAACGAATACGTTCCATGCTAAAACATCCTTAATTCGACCAGGGGTTGAAACAGCAACATTTGCTTGATCATCAGTAAGACCCATTTTCTTTAAGTCATCTTGCATTAAAATGGTGTAAGCTGCTCCAACAGGATTAATTTCCATTTTATCCATTGCTAAAGCTTGAAGCTTAGCTTCATCAAAGGTTACATCCGCAATTTCTCTAGCGATATCAGTAATATTAATTCCTGTCTTAGTTAATTCAGCTGCTACATCAAAAGTATGTGCAGAAGTTTCAGGATACATAAATCTTCCCGTATCCCCGACTATACCAGCATATAAAGCTTCAGCCACTTCTTTAGTAATTGGTAAATTTTCTTCCTTTAAAAAGTCAAAGACAATTTCTGAAGCTGCTGGTGCGTCTGGATCAACGTAGCTCATATCTGCATAAGGATCTACATCAGGGTGGTGATCAATCTTAATTAAAAGATCCCCTTTATCATAATTTTTATTAGAAATACGAGGTGTATTTGCAGTATCAGTTGTAATCACTAAAGCACCCTTATAGTCTTCAGGCTTAACTTCATCCATTTTGTTAATCCAGATTAGGTCGCCTTCATCATTTTCACCAGCACAAAGAATCTTCTTATCTGGGAAAGCTAATCTTAATGATCTAGCTAAACCAGCTTGTGATCCAATAGCATCTGGATCGGGACTAGTGTGTCGATGCAAGATAATTGTTGGATATTCTTTTATTTTTTCATAAATTTCATCAAAAGTTGCCATAATTTCTCCTTATTCTTTTTTATTCAACTTTATTATTTACTTATTTTCAAAAATATCTAAAGAAATATTTTCGACTGGGTGCTCTTCAAAATCAGTTACTGTTAATCCTAAAAGCCGGATTCCGGTTGCAAGCATTTCTTTTTCTGTTTCAAATAATGCACGTCCAGTATCGTAAATAACTATTTTATCATTAGTTCCTCTTTTTAGCTTTCTGCGTTTGGTAATTGTTTTAAAGTTAATGTCTCTAACCTTCAAGACAACACAATTAGCAAGAAAATGTCTTTCCCTTAGACTTTTCTCAAGCTCACCACTATAAGCACGCAATTTGGTTAAAGCTTCATTTTCATCAAATAAGCTTTGATTAAAAGTACGCTCAATTCCGATGGATTTCCGGTTTCTTTCTGAATCAGTTACTACAGGTCTTAGATCGATTCCATGAGCATGTTGAGCAATCACATACCCCATTCGGTTAAACTTCTTAATTAAAACGTCAGTGGGAACTTCTTTTAAATCTGCCCCAGTATAAACTCCCATTGCTTCAAGTCTTTCTTGTGTCTTTGGACCAATTCCAGGAAAATTACCAATTTTTTGTTTTGCTAGAAAATCAAGAGCAGTTTCTGATCTAATGATAGTCCTGCCAAAAGGCTTAGCATATTCTGAACCCATTTTAGCTAAAAATTTATTGTACGAGACACCAAACGAACTAGTCAAACCTACTTTTCGATAAATCTGCTCCTGTAAGATTGATCCAAGTCTGATAGGATTTGCAATATGGAGTTTGTTTTCGGTTACGTCTAAGTAAGCTTCATCTAAGGCTACTGATTCAACTTTATCAGTTATAACATGCATCAAACGATGAATTTGAGCAGAAACCGCGCGATACTTTTCAAAATGAGGCTCTACAATTACTAGTTTGTCTGCTGGAATCAAGCGCATTGCTTTAGCTGTTGGCATAGCAGAATGAGCACCATATTGCCGAGCAATATAGTTAGCGGTCGCAACCACGCCGTGACCATTATTTTTCTTAGGATCTCCGCCAATTAAAACTGCCTTGTCTCTAATTGCGGGATTATCTCTCATCTCAACAGAAGCATAAAAGGCATCCATATCAATGTGGATTATTTTCCGACTGGTATTGTTTTTAGGCAGTAAATCCATTAACGGTAAATCCAGTGTTCGCTATCTTTTTCAAAAATGTGGTTGCTTGACTCGGTTCCAAATTGGCCACTTGGATATCGTTCAAGCTGCTTGAGGTCTTTGTTTTCTTCTTGCCAAGCATCTTCAACTGCATCAACAAACTTCCAATATTGCTTTAATTCTGACCAGTGCGTGAAATTAGTTCGATCAGCTACAAAAACATCATGTAGTAATCTTTCATAACCATCTGGAACTTGTGCCATTTCTTCCTTAGAAAACTTGTAAGTGAGGTTTTCTCTTCTTAAGCCTTCACTAGTGATCTTCTTACCATTAATTGTGAAGAAAATCTCACTAGTTGGATCGATAATAATAGAAATATTATTTGAATGCGCATTGCCATACAAATTATTCAGATGATGAAGAACAATATCAATTCTAGAAACCTTGTCCTTCATCTTCTTACCAGTTCTAAAATAAATTGGAACACCCGCAACTGGTCCCTTCTTGAAATTAACCTCACCAGCAACAAAAGTTTCCACCTTAGAATCAGGAGCAACTTGATCAGCCTTTAAGTACTCCACTTCATCATTGCTTGCTAGGTACTGACCACGTGAAAAGTGTTTTTTAACCATTTCTGGTGTTGGAATTACTAAACTATCTAATAATTCTTGCTTTGCTTGGTGAATATGATCAGAATCTAATCCCTCAGGTTCTGGCATTGCTAAAAGAGTGATGATTTGGAAAATATGATTTTGAACCATATCACGCAACGCACCTGAAGTTTCATAATAACCCCCACGAGTTCCAACACCCAAACTTTCCGCAAGAGTAACCTGCATATTAGCAATGTAATTCTTGCACCAAATATTCTTAACGATTGGGTTAGTCATACGAAGTGGCATAATATTTTGAATCATTTCTTTGCCAAGATAATGGTCAATTCGATATACTGAATCTTCATCGAAACTTTCGCTAATTTCTTGATTTAATTTTTCAGCTGAAGCTAAATCATGACCAAACGGTTTTTCGATAACTAGACGGTTAAAACCAGTTCCAATTAGCTTTTGATCATTGATGTGGGTTGCAATTGTACCAAAAAATCTTGGAGCCATTGCCATGTAAAAGATACGGTTGCCTTCTGCATGATATTTTTCATCAAGTTTAGTAGCTAGCTCTTTTAAAGCAATATAGTGACCAACATCAGTTACATCATGGGATTGGTAATAAAAGTGAGAAGCAAATTCTCTAGCAGTTTTTTCATCAAAATTATCATTAGATTCTTTAACAGCTTCAATTACTTGTTCTTGTAAGTATTCATGGCTCCAAGGTCTTCTTGCTGTGCCAATTACGGCAAAATGATCATGGATTAGGCCTTTTTGGTATAGGTTATATAAGGCTGGATAAAGCTTACGGTGAGCTAAGTCGCCTGAACCACCAAAAATAATCATAATAACTGGAATATTTTTCATACTAACTACCTACCTAATAAAAAGTAACTTTACCAATTCATATTTTACAATACTAATCTTATCAGTGGAAAAATAAAAACGTCCTTTCGGACGTTTAACAGAATTTTTATTCAATTTATTTATTTTCTTCTGAATTAGAATCAGTTTTTTCTTCAGCTTTTGTACTTTCATCTGCTATTTTTTCTTCTGATTCAACTTTTTCTTCTTTTGCTTCGTTAGCTTCTACATCTTTTGCAGGAGTTGCAGCAGTTGGAAGCACACGACGGATTGCCATTCTTTCAAAGGTTAAGAAGATTCCATCTGCATCAATAACAACAGTCTTATCTGCATCATTGATTGAATCAACCTTTCCGTGAAGACCATCAACCATAATTACTTGATCGCCCTTCTTAAGCTCAGACATCATCTTCATACGTTCTTGTTGTTGCTTCTTTTGTGGCTTAATCATTGAAAAATAGAAAAAGACAAAAATTGCGATAAAAGCAATGATCATAAAAATATTATTCATACCAGCAGCACTTTGTGCTAAGAAAAATGTATTCAAAGTATTACACCTCATTATTTTTATTAATTAACTTTCAAGTAATAATTATACCGTATTTTTAGCTTAACTAAAAACTTACTTTTCATCTTTTGGTGGATAACCTAATTGCAGATAAGCTTTTTGTGTAACGCTTCTGCCTCGAGGAGTTCGAGTAATAAAACCTTTTTGCAGTAAGTACGGTTCATATACTTCTTCAATTGTATCTGTATCTTCCCCTACATTAGCTGCAATTGTCTTAATCCCAACTGGACCTCCGCCATAATTTTCAATCATCATTCTTAAAAGCTTCCGGTCCGTCTGGTCTAGTCCTTCATCGTCAACTTCTAATAAATGAAGTGAGTGCTTAGTTGTTACTAACGAAATAGCTTCTTCACCCTTTACTTCTGCAAAGTCACGTACTCGTTTAAGCAGACGGTTAGCCACACGCGGCGTACCACGGGAACGACGAGCCAATTCAATTGCAGCTTCAGGATCAATCTTAGTATTAAAGACCATACTTGATCGTTGAATAATCTTTTCTAAGTCTTCAACTGAATAATACTGCATATGTTCAATAATCCCAAACCGATCTCTTAAAGGCGCTGACAATTGCCCGGCTCTAGTCGTCGCTCCAATCAAGGTAAATGGTGGCAGCGGCACGTGAACTGCGTGCGTTGTTTGACCTTCTCCAACAACAATATCGATATAGAAATCTTCCATTGCTGAATAAAGAACTTCTTCCACAGGTTTAGCTAAACGGTGGATCTCATCAATGAATAGGACATCCCCCGGATTCAATTCTGAAAGTAGCGCTACTAAGTCTCCAGCCTTTTCAATTGCTGGACCTGACGTACTCTTTAAGTGGACGCCCATTTCATTTGCAATTACAAAAGCTAAAGTCGTTTTACCCAAGCCAGGAGGTCCATAAAGTAAAACATGATCTAAGGCTTCATCACGTTGTTTAGCTGCCTTAATATAGATCTTCATTTCACTTTTAACCTTGTCTTGACCAATGTATTGTGCCAGGTATTGCGGACGAAGGGATAACTCTACAGCTTCATCCTCGTCACTACTTTCAGCTCCTATAACTCGTTCTTCATCATTCACATTTTTCACTTCCCTATCTATAATTTAATTACTTATTTTTTCAATAATAAGGCAAGTGCCTCTTTCACATAACCATCAGCAGTATTTTCAGGTAACTTTGCTAGTTTTGGCGTAATCTTATCGACTTCTTTTTGGGTATAACCAAGGGCAACTAAGGCAAGCAGAGCATCTTGCAAACTTGGCGAAATATCAACAGTAGGAGTCGCCTTTTTAACGTAATTACCTAATTTTCCTTTTAGGTCCAAAACAATCTGTGATGCAGTCTTCTTTCCTACCCCTGGGAAGCGAGTTAAGTATTTTACTTCACCATTTTGAATTGCGCTGGCTAAAGAATCGGTATCTTCAGCCGCCATAATCGCTACAGCAGATTTAGGTCCAATTCCTGAAACACTCAAAAGCTTCAAGAATAGTTCCTTATCTTCTAATGATAGGAAGCCATACAAAGTAATTCCAGTATCACGCACAACTTGTTCTACATAAATAGTCGCAGGTTGATTCTCTTGGTAACTATAAGGAGTTGGGCAGAGAATCTTATATCCTACGCCATTTACATCTAGGACCACATACGCTGGATCAATTTTTGCTACTATTCCTTTGAGATATTCAAACATTTTACCTACTCATCTTTTTTAAACATTTTATTTAAGTCATTTTCGCCTAATTGAACAATAATAATTTTACCTTCAAAGTCTTGGTAAGGATCACTACTTGTACTCAACTTTTTCAATAAGTCCTGTGCTTCAACTGGATTAAGCGTTCTACGCCTTATTTTTTGGTGTCTGGATATTTCACCAGCAACTTGCGCTTTAAGCTTAACCAAGTCATTAGCGCCTTGATTTAAGTAGAGATCTAAGATCATCCGAACATTTTTTTCTATATTAGGTTGAAGCCAAATCGGATAAGTTCTTAAAATCAAACTATTTTGTCCAAAATCTTCTAAAAATAGACCAAACTCTTTTAAATTTTCTAAACTTTCTTTCAATTTTAGATAGTCTACATTGCTAAAATCTAAAATTAAGGGACTAAGCAGGCCTTGTTGAGAAATATTTTCGCTAGTTAAATCCTGCAAAATCTTGTCATACGCCAGTCGCTTTTCAGCGGTAACTTGATCAACCAGATATAGATCTTCATCATGACGAGCAATTAGATATGATTTAGTTGCTCCTAAATAAGTTAATTGCGGCAAACTATTTGCTAGAATCTCATCTCCTGATGAAATTACGCTCTCGTCCTTCTGCTCTTCTTTTTCCTCATCAAATGGATCAAGTTGAACTTGTTTAGCTACATTTTCGTCCCAACTCGCAGTAATAACATACTTATCGTCATTTCTTACCTTATCAAGACTAACAAATTCAGCTGCTGTTTCATGAACTTCATTACTTTCATCAGCTTCAACCTGCGGTGTAAATTCAATCGGTCGAGCGGTGTTTACGACATCTTGATTTAGATTAAACTTCAATTGATCAATGTTAGTTGCCTTCTTTGGTGTCAATAAGTTATCAAGACCAGATTCAATTTGTGGAGTCTTTTCTAACGCTTCTGAAATACTCGTTGTTAACAAGCGTTCTAGTTCTTGTTCTTTTGATAAGCGCACTTCTTGCTTAGTTGGGTGCACATTTACATCAACTAACAAGGGATCAAGTTCAATCTTAACTACCGCAATCGGATAACGACGCGGTCTTAACTTGCTACCATAACCCGCAATAATTGCTTGGGTTAAACGATAATTTTTAATATAGCGTCCATTTAATAGCAATGATATAAAATTACGATTTGATCGAGTAGTATTTGGGTCCGAAATTAAACCCGTAATTTTAAAGTCTGGACTACTGTTCTTTAAGACGTCCATCTTTTCAGCAAGCTGACGACCATAGATATTAGCAATATCTTGTCTAAGATCGTTACGTCCGTTAGTTTTAAGCAAAATTTTTCCGTTATTCGTCAGGGTAAAAGCAACATCAGGATGACCTAATGCAAGGCGGTTAACAATATCGACAATTTTTAAAATTTCAGTTCGCTCAGACCTCAAATATTTAAGCCGAGCTGGAGTATTAAAGAAAAGATCCGAAACCGAAATTTTTGTTCCTTTAGGAGAAGCAGCATCTTCTTGTAGTTTTTTTTCACTACCTGAAAAAACTGCACGGACTCCTCCTAAGTTATCGCTACTGGTTACTACTTCAACATGGGAAACAGCTGCAATTGAAGCTAAGGCTTCCCCGCGAAATCCAAGAGTTGAAATATTGAATAAATCGCGTTCAGTCGCAATCTTACTAGTTGCATGACGAGTAAAAGCTAGATCAATTTGATCTTTAGCAATTCCGCTTCCATTATCTTGGACTGTAACTTGCTTTAAGCCAGCGTCTATAAAATCAATTCGAATTCTAGTGCTACCAGCGTCAAGCGAATTTTCACATAGTTCTTTTACAACACTTGCCGGTCTTTCAATAACTTCACCAGCTGCAATCTGATTAGTTAATTCAGGCGAAAGTTCATGAATTTTACTCATGATTCTCAGTCCTTATCTTTCAATTCCTGCTGCCACTGCGCTACCAGTTCCATTACTTGAAGTGGAGTCTTATCAGCAAGATATACATTTTGAATATCATCTAAAACATCTTTTTCATCATCTGAAATTGCTGGAGCACCTTCACTTTCTTCAGGTACAAATAAATCAAGTTGTTCACTAGCTGGTTGAAGTTCTCCTGCACCTTGTTTTTCTAATCGTTTAAGCATTGTAGTTGCTTCACGCAAAACCTTGTGTGGCAATCCTGCTAATTGAGCAACATGAATACCATACGATTGATCAGCAGGTCCTGGAAGAATCTTGTGTAAGAAAATTAACTTTCCATTTTCTTCAGTAGCGCCAACATGAATGTTCTTTAGATGTTTTAAAGTCTGATCAAGATCAGTCAATTCATGGTAGTGAGTCGCAAAGAGAGTTTTAGCACCAACTTTATCATGCAGATACTTCACAATTGCGCCAGCTAACGCCATTCCATCATAAGTAGCTGTACCTCGTCCAATTTCATCAAATAATACTAAAGAACGCTTAGTTGCATGCTGCAAAGCATCGTTTGCTTCACTCATTTCTACCATAAAAGTACTCTGACCTGAAATTAAATCATCAGCCGCACCAATACGAGTGAAAATTTGATCAAAAATCGGCAAAGTCGCACTATCTGCTGGTACAAAACAACCAATCTGCGCCATAATTGCGATCAATGCCATTTGACGCATATAAGTAGACTTACCGGACATGTTTGGACCAGTAATCAAGAAAATATCAGTATCTTGATCCATCTTAATATCATTCGGAATATAACTACCAGCAGCCATGACTTGTTCAACTACAGGGTGGCGACCGTTAACCGCATTAATTTCTTGTTTATCTGTCGCAAAGCTAGGACGCACGTAGTTATTTTGTTCACTTATAGTCGCAAAGTTAGTTAAAACGTCTAAACTTGCAATTTGCTTGGCTAACTTCTGCAAGGCTGGAATATACTTTTTAACATCTTCCCTTAGTTTTACAAATAAGTCGTACTCTAAACCAGTAGACTTAGCTTCAGCTTCTAAAATCAATGATTCATGTTCTTTTAAGTCAGGCGTGATATAACGTTCTGCATTAGTTAATGTTTGCTTTCTAGTATAGCGATCAGTTGGCACCTTATCTTTATTTGAATTTGTAACTTCAATATAGTAACCAAAGACCTTGTTATAGCCAACCTTTAAGTTATTAATTCCCGTCACTTCACGTTCATGGCTTTCCATTTCGGAAAGCCATTTTTTACCATTATTCATGGCATCACGATAGCGATCTAATTGATCCGAAACACCCTCTCTAATCAGACCACCTTCTGTAGTTGAAAGTGGTGGATTATCCACAATCGTGTTAACAATTAAATCATGGATTCCCTTTAGTGGATCAATTTGCTGAGCAAAATTTTGTAGATGTGGATTATCTGTTTCAAGTAAAGAATCCAAAATATTAGGAATCGCAGCTAAAGAATGCGCTAATTGCAGCATTTCACGTGCATTAACCGATCCAAAGGCAATTCGGCCTGTTAATCTTTCTAAGTCATACACACCTTTTAAGCTGTCGATAACTTTTTCACGGGTAAAATAGTCATCAAGTAGCGCTTGAACCATTTCCTGCCGGCGTGTAATTTCAGAAACTGATAAAAGTGGACGTTCAATCCAAGACTTAAGAAGTCTACCTCCCATAGCTGTGCTAGTCTTATCTAAGAGCCAGAATAAAGACCCCATCTTCTTAGCGGTCTTAGCTGATTTGATTAATTCTAAGTTTGTTTGCACAGTATGAGACATTTGCAAATATTGCGTCGGCTCATAGCTTTGAGCTACCTGTAAGTGGGCTAAGCTGCGCTTTTGCGTTGAGAGCAAGTAGGCTACTAATTGCTTAGTTGCCTTAATTTCTGCGTCATCAGTTAAGTTTTGCGCTACATAAGAGATTTCTGCATGCTCACCTTCTACTTCAACTGGTTCAGAAACAGTAATGTTAGCTTTTTTTAAAAAGTCCTTGTTTGCCTCTGTTAAATGTCCGTTATATACAACTTCTCTTGTCTGAAGCGACAATAACTCGTTTGCTACTCCTTCAAAGTCAGCTAAGTGTGTGGAAAAAGTTTCCCCAGTGGATAAGTCACTGTAGGCTAAACCAAAGCCAGAATTTGTAGAAATAACAGAAGTTAAATAGTTGCTGTCTTTTGCTTGATCTGGCCGCTCTTGCATCATGGTACCTGGCGTAATTAATTGAATAATTCCGCGCTTAACCATCCCTTTAGCTTTTTTGGGGTCTTCCAGTTGTTCACAAAGCGCTACTTTATATCCCTTTTCTACTAAAGTATTGACGTAAGTATCCACAGCTAGATGAGGCACGCCTGCCATTGGAATTGGATTTTTAGTTTTATTTGAACGATGAGTTAGAGTTAATTCTAGAATTTGTGCACCTTTGATTGCATCATCTTCAAATAATTCATAGAAATCACCCACACGATAAAACAAAAACGCATCGGGATATTGTTCCTTAATTTCGTAATATTGCTTCATCATTGGTGTCGTATCTTTTTTTGCCATTCGTTACCAAATATCCTTTCTTCCAAAAACCTATGTTCTATTATAACGT
The DNA here is from genome assembly GCA_947565635.1 of uncultured Lactobacillus sp. Taxonomy (GTDB): domain Bacteria; phylum Bacillota; class Bacilli; order Lactobacillales; family Lactobacillaceae; genus Lactobacillus. The sequence continues at coordinate 39,884 of CANOGU010000015.1, forward strand.
AAAAACTGATAAAAAATCTTAACTGTTAAAATGCAAAAAATTCTCCATGCTGCTTGCATGAAGAATTTAATTACTTATTTCAAAACTTAATCTTACAGATATGCATCTTTCTGTAAGTCGTACATTTCTTTATATTTTGGATTAGTATGCAACAAATTAGTATGCGTATCAAACCCGCTAATTTTTCCACCATCTAAAAATAGCACTTTATCAGCAAATCTAACTGCTGACAAGCGGTGAGTAACAAAGAAAATTGTCTTTTTATCATTTTCTTTCAAAAAGCGTTGATAAATTTCTGATTCACTTTTTGCATCTAAGGCTGCCGTTGGTTCATCTAAAAATTCAATCTTACCATCAGCATATAAGTCTCGTGCCAAAGCTACTTTTTGCCATTGACCACCTGACAAATCAGTTCCATTTTCAAAATCCTTAGCCAGTATCGTATTCAGATTAAGATGGTCATTAGCTAGCAAATCACCCAATCCCGATGCTTTAAGAACATTATTTACCCTATCTTTATTGAATGAATATCCAGTAATCACGTTTTCTTTAAGAGTTAATTTAAAGCGAGAAAAGTCTTGAAAAGTAGCTGATAAATTTTTGTGTAAGTCAAAGATATTAATGTCTTTTAAATCATAGTTATCAACAGAAATTTTTCCATTAGTCGGATCATAAAAACGCATTAATAATTTTACCAAAGTAGACTTTCCCGACCCATTTTCTCCAACAACTGCAATCTTTTCTCCACTTTTAACTGAGAAACTAACATTGTGCAAAACCTCAGTATCAGAGAATGGATAAGTGAAGGATAAATTCTTAACGTTAAGATTCTCGAAATCATCGGGGAAATCTTGTGTGCCATTTTCAAAATTATCTTGATACTCAAGAAAATTAAAGTATTTTTCAATCCATAATAATGAATCGTATAACAAACTACTGTCTTCTACTACTCGAGCCATACTGGTAGAAATATAGCCAATTACTGAAACAAACATCAATAAGACGCCAACTTCTAATGCACCTGTTCTTACTGAATTAGTAAACCAATAAAAACCATAGCCAAACACTCCGACAGTTAATACAACAAACAGTGAACTAGTCGCAAGTTGCTTTCTACGAATTTGATTAACATCTTTTTTAGTTTGTTCAAATAAGCTTATATATTTTTCGATGATCTTTGGAAACATATTAAAAAGTCTAACTTCTTTAGCATCCCTGCGGTCAAGCAATAATCCACTATAGTAGTGTAAATATCTAGCATTCTTGCTTCTTTCAACCATTGTTTCAAATGATTGCTGCTGAATACGGTAATAAGAAATACTCTGTGGCACCATTACAATTAACAAGAGCAATGCCAGCCACCAATTGTATCGTGCTAGATAGATTAGCATAAAAGCTAGCGTTAGAAACGATTGCAAAACTGATACACCAAAAACAATTAAATTAACTGGACGCCAGCTTGCATCATCTCTGAGCATTTGTAAATCGTCAAAATATTTGCTGTCATCAAAAATACTGATTGATTGTAAATCCTCAGATTTTTTCATTAAGCTAATATTGATAAAGCCTGTTAATTTATCAGTTAGAACTCCCTGAACCATTGTCGAAAGGGATGGTAAAAATTGTTGAAATGCCGTAGCTACAATCCAGACAATGATCATTTCCATAAATGGTGAATGATTAGTAACTTGATCAATTACCTTTTGCCCCGCTGCCACAGCAAGTAGAGGAATTATAGCTTGAAGTGGTGCAAGTAATAAGACACACGTGGCAACTAAAGGAGCTGATTTAAAGAACAGATGATAGGTGCGAGTTAATTCTTTGAAGTATTGGTTTAATTTTTTAACGTGATTCATTTTGTCCTTCTTGATGAACGGGATTCAACAAAATGAATTGTAACTATTCTCCGCTCATCTATTATTTATTGTCTTGTAAATTTTGATGAGCATTTAATACTACTGTCGGCATAATTTGATCCTCCTTATTTAATATTTTTATTAGATTATACTATATAAATCCATTTTTTTATTAATAATGTGTTAATTAATATAGAATTTCCTATTTAAAGAATTAGTTACTTTTTTTAGTATAATATTTTTTCCAATAGTAAATAGACAATACAGTAAAAATAACTACACCGATTAATAAGATGTATTCCCCTTGTATTACCAAATACAGACAAAATAGAGTTACATAAGCACATACTAAAGCTTCGTATAAAATTGGAATTCTTGGTCGAATAATATAATAGAGAATAAAACTCACGATTATTGATAGTATTATAAGATAAAATTGAAATTGGTTATTCATACGTAACTCATTCCATTATTGTAAAATATGAAAACTATATGTCATGTTCCAATTCAAATCCATTAAATCTGATTATGAAAATGATTATATTTACAGGCAATTATTTTTTATATTTATCATTTTACTCACATCTTTAGTGCAAAATAAAAAGTGTCTAAATTGACACCTTTAAAATTTCAGAAATTTTATTTATATTATTGTTAGTAAAAAAGTCTAGGATATCCTGTATTTTTTTCTCATCGCCTTGAAAATATGCTCGATAAAAATTTTTCATTATTTTTCCAAAGCAATTTAATGGTTTTACTGGTAAATTGTCTAATAAAATGAATATATCTTCTACTAAGTCTAAATTTTGTGATGATGATCTAATCAATAGGGACAGATAATTAACCATTATTGAAGAGACTAAAATTTGCATCTCTCGTGGAAAGTTTTCAATATTAATATATTTTTTCAAAAGAGATGTTACTATTGGTTTCATTTCTTGATCTGACCATAAAGGAAGACTGATTGAGAATAAACTAAGATTTTCTTTATTCCAATTTTCTGCTTTGAAAATTAGAGATTTAACATGTCTTTTTATTTCATTAGGTAAGGTATCCATACTTTCCTTTAAATTTGCCTTATTCAGAATAATCATCGATTTTAAAAGATCTTTAGTATAAGTATCTGTTTTAATATTTGGTATTTCTAATTCTAGTTTTTTAACCTTATTCAAGTCTTGATCATAATATGCCTGGCTTAACTGCTCTCCCCAATATTCTTTGTCAATCCTATTTTCTTTAACCCCGCATTTTGTCAGAAATTCACTAATATCAACATCATGCATCTCTAAGATCTTAATTAAATCACTGGCATTAATCTCATGAATTCCTCGTTCAATTTTAGAATAATATGATTTTGTCAGAATAGGATACGCCATCTCAGTTTGAGATAATTCTAGATTTTTTCTAGTTTCTTTTAAAGCTTCGCCAATGGTCATCCCTGTCATCTTCTTTCTTAATGAAAAATTACAGTTTAATTTTTTATTAAGATATTATACTCTACTATACAAAAACACTCCATGATCATTAAAAATCATGGAGTGTTTTATCAATCTATTAAATTAGTAAACGTAATTAGTTTCTAAATTACATTCCCATACCCATACCTGGGTTTGGAGCTACAGGAGCTTGGTTCTTGTCATCTTCTGGAGTGTCAGCAACAACAGCTTCAGTAGTTAATAACAAGGCAGCAATTGAAGCAGCATTTTGAAGTGCTGAACGAGTTACCTTAGTTGGGTCGATAATACCAGCCTTAACCATGTTTTCCCACTTGTTAGTTGCAGCATTGTAACCAACTTCTGGGTCTTCATGTTCTAAGTGGTCTAAGATAACAGCACCATCTTTACCAGCGTTTTCAGCAATTTGACGTACAGGAGCGCCTAAAGCTTTCATAACAATCTTAACACCAGTTTCTGCATCTTCGCTGTCACCCTTAACAGTACCTTGGATGGACTTCATAACATCAACTAATGCAGTACCACCACCAGCAACGTAACCTTCTTCAACAGCGGCACGGGTTGCGTTCAAAGCGTCTTCGATTCTGTACTTTCTTTCCTTTAATTCAGTTTCAGTAGCAGCACCAACTTTGATGACAGCAACACCACCAGCAAGCTTAGCAAGACGTTCTTGTAACTTTTCACGGTCAAAGTCTGAAGTAGTGTCAGCAATTTGCTTCTTGATTTGATCTACACGTTCTGCAATAGCTTCCTTAGAACCAGCACCTTCAACAATAGTAGTTGAATCCTTGGTTACAGTAACCTTGCCAGCCTTACCTAATTGATCAATCTTAGTGTCCTTTAATTCAAGACCTAAGTCTGAAGAAATTACAGTACCACCAGTTAAGATAGCGATATCTTCAAGCATTGCCTTACGACGGTCACCAAAGCCAGGAGCCTTAACAGCAACAACGTTGAAAGTACCACGGATCTTGTTCAAAACAAGAGTTGGAAGAGCTTCACCATCAACATCATCAGCAATGATTAATAAACTCTTACCTTGTTGAACGATTTCTTGTAATAATGGCAAGATATCTTGAATGTTAGAAATCTTCTTGTCAGTAATCAAAATGTAAGGGTTGTCTAAGTCTGCTTCCATCTTGTCATTGTCAGTTACCATGTATTGTGATAAGTAACCACGATCGAATTGCATACCTTCAACTACTGAAAGTTCAGTATCAATACCCTTTGATTCTTCAATAGTAATAACACCATCGTGACCAACTTTTTCCATTGCGTCAGCGATTAAGTTACCAACTTCAGTTGAAGCTGATGAAACAGAAGCAACTTGAGCAATTTCGTCCTTAGTACTTACCTTGTGGCTAATCTTGTGTAATTCGTCAACAGCTGCCTTAGTAGCAGTTTCAATACCGCGACGAATACCAACAGGGTTTGCACCAGCAGTAACGTTCTTCATACCTTCACGAACGATTGCTTGAGTTAAAACAGTAGCAGTAGTAGTACCGTCACCAGCAATGTCGTTAGTCTTTTGTGCAGCTTCAGAAACAAGCTTTGCACCCATGTTTTCAAAATGGTTTTCTAATTCAATACTCTTGGCGATAGTAACACCATCGTTAGTAATGTCAGGAGCACCATAACTTTTTTCCAAAACAACATTTCTACCCTTAGGGCCTAAAGTTGTCTTAACAGTATCTGCTAATTTATCAACACCTTTTAATAATGAGTGTCTTGCATTTTCAGAAAATTTAATCTCTTTAGCCATATTATATGCCACCTTTTATTTCAAATTTTATTACTTAACGACAGCTAATAAGTCGCTTTCACGAAGAACTAAGTACTTTTCGCCTTCGTACTTCAAGTTAGTGCCAGAGTATTTATCAAAGAATACAGTTTCACCTTTTGCAACTGACATAGGAATTAAGTCGCCATTTACGTTGCGTTTACCATTTCCTACGGCAATAATTTCGCCCATTTGAGGCTTTTCTTTAGCGTTAGAAGCCAGGACAATGCCTCCAACTTTTTCTTCTTCTTCGTCTTTTACTTTAACGATCACGCGATCACCGATTGGTTGTAACACGTTAGTCCCTCCTGTACATAATTTAAATCTATAATTATATTACTTAGCACTCATATATTATAAGTGCTAACTTACAATTACGATAGTACATTGTTTATAAAAGAAAAGCAAGTATTTAGACATAAAAATTAGCACTTTTTTACCTAGAGTGCTAAAAAGTGCTAATTTACTTGGATATTTATTTAAAATTTCAATATGGATTGTCTTGTTCTAGTTCTAAACTCTCTTAATAGTAAGATCTCCCATGTTAGCACGACCTTGAAGTACTAATGTTGGCCCTTCTGCTGGTTGATCACCCTCAATAGTAAAATCACCAAATTTATGTTCAAGTTGATTATCAACTCGCCAAGAGGTTGGAATATAAATATTTATATCTCCCATCGACATATTGATATTAGCAACTACTTCATCCCCAGCAGGCTTAGCTGAATCAAGATATACATTAACATCTCCCATTGAAACATTCACAGTCACCGTTTCTAAGTGTTGCGAATGAACATAACGCGAAGTAGAAGACATTTTTTCACTAATTACGATATTGTCACCATTGTCTGAACTAGATGTATCAGAGAATACATGCTCAGCCTTAAATTTATGTGGAGCCTTCAAGTCTGACCAATTAGCATTAACTTTTTCACCATTAATAATCACAGTCGGTCTCCAGCTTTTCTTGAAAATTAATCTCAAACCTCCCCAGATTAAAAATGCTGCTAAAAGTACTGTCCAAGGAACTATACGCTCAATATGAAGAGGTTTTGCATAAATAATTAATAGGAATGCAATTGAAAAAATACTGCCTCCTAAACTTTTATTAACTAATGATGTAATCAAAGTTGCTCCAAATACAACTGTCCAAAAAATTGCCCAAAAACCTAATTCTAGTGGCATCAAGTGGAGCTGATCTAAAACTAAAAATGCAGCTGCCGCAAGTAAACCTAGCCCCCAAAGAACTCTTCCAAAACTGGCCTTTCTCATGATAATGCCCTTCTCTCTTTTAATCTCTCATTTAAATCTCGGTAATATCTTCTTGAAACATAGACAGTTTTATATGAATCATGAAACTTAATCTGACAATTAGAGATCGATTTAGTAACAGCATAAATCTGATCTAAATTTAATATCGTCGATTTCGATACTCGCATGAACTGCCCATTTAATAAGTTTTCTAGTTCGTATAATTTATACTTAACAAAATATGCATTCCTAGTCGTATGCGCCATTACCTGCCTAGCGTCTGTTTCAAAAAAGAGAATATCGTTAATACTTAAATAATAGGAAGTATTGTCCATCATCCCTTCAATTTGATCAGGATGTTCTGAATCAGTTTGAAGTTGATGATAAATTCTTTCTACCTCAGGCGTTAAACTTTTAGCATGGATCGTTATTTCTGTCTCTTGCTGATCTGGATCAAGCTCAAGCTTAACTTTCACAATTCTCACTTCCTTGTTTCGTTCTTGATATTTATATTAAACATGGATATAAGATTAAAATCTAGTGAAATTGACTAAGCGGTTAATTTAAAGTTCCAAGCGGTCAAAAAAAGCATGAAACTAAAGATGCGGGGGAAAATTAGTTCATACTTCTTTTAGTTTTTAGCTTAATAAATTAATATTCTCGATAAGCTGGAGCCTGGTATTCTTTCATAAACTGCAAAATTTTATCAAAATCAATTCCAAAATAAATTGCGTCTAAATAGATATTCTCTAAAAAATCATCTTGATTCATCCGCTTAAGGAGTTTATCTAAATTATCATAGAAACCATCATAATTATAGAAAGCCACCGGCTTAGCATTATCACCAATTGCTGTCCAAGAAATAGCTTGACTGATCTCTTCCAAAGTACCAATACTGCCCGGAAGAGCCACCATCCCATCAGCTAACTTCATCATGACGTCTTTTCTTTTATCCATATTTTCAACTACGCGAAAATCTTGTACCTTCTCATAAGCTGCTCCGCGGTCTTTTAATTCTTCAGTAATAATGCCATGGACAATGCCGCCATTTTCTAAAACCCCATCAGCAACTGCCCGCATCAAACCATATTTACCTCCGCCATAGACTAATTCGATCTGATGTTCTGCCATTTTCTTACCAAATTCATAAGCTGTCTTGGCATACTCTGATCGGTTGCCTGTTCGCGCTCCACAATAAACTGCAATCTTTTTAATCATTTTATCTACCTTATTTCTAAAAATTCTATGCGCATTTATCTTAAAATTATTTTCTCTCTGATTACAAATAAAAGTGCATAAAAAATGCACAAGCCTACATGAACTTGTGCAAAACTACTATAATATAGTAGATTATTTTTTGTTCTTATCTTTATCAGAGTCTAAAAAATAAATCAAAGTTTGAAGTTCAGTTGCTAAATCCACATTCTGAACTCTTACGCTAGATGGAGCAGATAAACGAAGCGGCGTAAAGTTCATAATTCCTTTAATTCCGGCATCAAACATTTCATTAGCTGTCTTTTGAGCCGCTGTTTGTGGAACACAAAGAATTGCAATCGTAATTTGTTGTTCACGTAGCTGCTTCTTCATTTCACTCATATCATAAACTGGCACGCCCGACATAATTGTTCCAGTAATTTCAGGATTAATGTCAAAAGCAGCACTAATTCTGATATTATTAGTACGCTTGAAGTTATAATTCAAAAGCGCATGTCCCATATTACCAACACCAACTAAGGCAACATTGGTTAAAGTATCTTGGTTCAAAATCTTTTTAAAGAAATTAAGCAAGTTCTTAACATCATAGCCATAGCCACGCTTACCCAAAGCACCAAAGTAAGAAAAATCACGACGAATCGAAGCACTGTCAACTTGAACTGCTTCAGCAAGTTCAGTTGAAGAAACCTTTTCTTTTCCTTCATCATTTAAAAAGATCAAATAGCGATAATACAACGGCAAGCGTCTGGCAGTAGCCTTAGGAATCTTAATTTCATCCATTAAGAGGCCTCTTTCTTTTATAAAATACGAATGTGAAATATTTACTAATCAAACTAATAATAGGCATTCTTTAAGGATAAATCAAGAAACAATTTTCACAAAGGTCATATTTTCATAAAATTTAAAAGATTCACTATGTTAAAATAAGCACTAGGAGAAAAATAATTATGATTATTGCACAAGCTCAAGACCTCGAACAACGTTTTGGAGGCAATACTATCTTTAGTAACATTTCTTTCTCGGTTCCAGACAATGCCAGAATCGGTCTTGTCGGACCTAATGGAGCTGGGAAGACTACCTTATTAAAGATCATGACAGGTCAACAAGAACCAACGAGTGGTCAATTTACTATTAATAAGGGATTAAAAGTCGGCTACATCGCCCAGGAAAATGGTCTCGATGAAGACAAAACAATCTGGGATGAAATGCTTACTGTCTTTAATGATTTAATCGAAAAAAATAAAAAAATCACCAAAATGCAAGAGCAAATTGCCGACCATCCAGAAGATGAAGCTTTGCTTAAGCGATATGATCAGTTAGCCTACGACTTCGAACAAGAAGGCGGATTTACTTATCAAGCTGAAATTAAGAGTATTCTTAATGGTTTTAATTTTAAAGAAAATACTTGGAATAAGGTAATTGGTACCCTTTCTGGCGGTGAAAAAACGCGACTTGCCTTTGTTAAATTACTTTTACAAAAGCCACCAGTGTTGCTGCTTGACGAACCTACTAACTACCTTGACCTAGATACTTTAGATTGGTTAGAAGCATTCTTAAAGAACTATCAAGGCGCAATTATTACTGTTTCTCACGACCAGTACTTCTTAGATCATTTAGCTAATCAGATTTTTGAATTAAACTTCGGTAAATTAACTACTTTCAAGGGTAATTACAGCCAATACGTTAAAGAACGTGAATTGATGGATAGCCAGCAAGAAGCTGCTTATGAAAAGCAACAAGAAAAGATCAAAAAGGAAGAAGAGTTTATTCAAAAAAACCTAGTTCGTGCTTCTACTACTAAACGTGCACAAAGTCGGCGTAAAGTTTTAGATAAGATGGAACGAATTAAGCCACCTAAGCATAAGCAAAAAGTCCGCATTAACTTCACTAGCGAACGTCCTTCTGGAAAGGAAGTCCTAATCGCTAAAGATCTGACTATCGGCTATCCTGATAAAGTAATGGTTTCTGATATTGACTTCCAAGTTAATAAGAATGACCGTGTTGCTATTATCGGACCTAACGGAATTGGTAAGTCTACCCTACTCAAAACCATTATGAAAAAGCTAAAACCAAAAGATGGTTCAATTAAATATGGCGCAAGTTTAGACATTGGTTATTATGACCAAGAACTCCAAAGTTTAGATCCTTCAAAAACTGTTCTTGATACGATTTGGGACCGTCACAAGACAATGCCTGAAAAAGACGTTCGCTCTATTTTGGCTTCTTTCTTATTCACTGCCGAAGACATTGATAAGACAGTTGGTCAATTATCTGGTGGTCAAAAAGCTCGACTAACTTTAACTGTTTTGTCTCTTGAAAAAGACAATTTCTTATTAATGGACGAACCAACCAACCACTTAGACATTGAAGCTAAAGAAGTTCTTGAAGAAGCGCTAGATAATTATGATGGAACCTTGCTTTTTGTTTCTCACGACCGTTACTTCATTAATGAGTTAGCTAACAAGATTATTTCTGTTCGCGACGGCCACGCTAAGATCTATAACGGTAACTATTCTTACTATTTAGATGAAAAAGCTAAGCAAGCTGCAGCTGCTCAGGAAGCGGAAGCACAAAAAACTGAAGCTGAAACTACTCTAGTAGGTAGTCAAAATAAGGGTAAACTATCTTATCAAGAACAAAAAGCACGCGACTCTCAAAAAAGAAAATTAGAACGTGCAGTTAGCGATGCCGAGGCTAAGATTGAAAAATTAGAAGCAGAAGAAAAAGAAATTCAAACTGAAATGGCAAATCCAGATATTGCCGCTTCATTTGAAAAGCTTGGACCATTGCAAGAAAAATTATCTGCTGTTCAAGAGCAATTAGATCAAGCAAACACTGACTGGGAAAATGCCTTAGAAGCCCTAGATGAATTTGAATAAATTATTGAATATAAGAAAACGATCAAGACTTTCCTTACGTGGAGAATCTTGATCGTTTTCTTTTACTTGTTCGTCTATCTTATAAAACATCTTTTTAGTAAAATAATGTTTAGATTCAATAAACAGGTAGCTCCTGTTTGAACTTAGTAACTTTAGTATGGCTACATATCCCTCAAACATTTTTAGGTTACAGAGATGAAAGCTATGCATAATTGGATAGACTGGAGAGTTAGACCGCCAAGTAATAGCTCTAGCTATTGCACTAAGCATTCCTTAGGTGCATTAGGTACTTTTATTATTCGTGTTGCAATTGCTTACACAATAATAAAAAGAGCTAATCACAAGGATTAGCTAACTCCAACAGTCATCTTAAGTTACGATCGGAGTTAGTGACCGGTACTCACTAGCTCCCTTTCTTTTACAATTATATAATTTTTTGTGATTATTGTCTACATATCTGCTATCGAGGGTAAGTGTTAATATTTTTGTAGTATTGTCTTACATTCTTACCTTATATTTTACTCAAACTCTTTTCGAATTTGTTCACCTTGTTCATTCAATTTTGATGCATCTTTTTGCAAGCCATATGAATTCCAAGTTCCATATTTCAAAGGAGAACCCAGGACTTCATTGCCGTCTGGTAGAGTTTTAACCATCCCGCGATCAATAATTTGATCAAGTCTTCTCGTTTTATCTACATTAAGTACCAAACCAGCTGGCACCCCTGCTTTATGCAAAATCTCGTTCCATTCAGTAGCCGATTTAGTTTTAAGTACATTTTGCATTACTGCCTTAACCTTTTGCCAGTTCTTTTCACGCAAGTCATTAGTCTTAAAATCAGCTTGATTAATCCACTCTTCATGACCTAAGGCCTTAGCTAATAATCCCCATAAATGATCATTGCCGCATCAAATTGCAATTGGTTGATCTTGACAGTCAAAGGTGTCGATGGGATACATATCGGGATGTCTATTACCAAGATTCCAGCTAACGGATAAGGCTTATTTTTATCTAGATGTGGAT
>CANOGU010000016.1 GCA_947565635.1 uncultured Lactobacillus sp.
AGCGTCCGAATCAATTTGATCCTTGGCTGCTTGCTTTTGCTCATCAGTTAAGTTGCTATCTTGATCGATTGCCTTCTTCGCTTCATCAACAGCAGTATTAAGATCACTTGTTGCTTGCTCCTTAGCATCTGACTTAGTTGGTATTTCAATAGAATTAATTGCTTTAATACCATTATCTTCTGCTTCGGTTACTGCGGCATTGGTAGTTGCGTTATCAATGGCAGTATTGGCAGCATTTTGTCTATCAGCAACTTTTTGCTTCAATGCAGCTTTTTCTTCAGCTGTTAAGTTCGAAGAATTGATTGCATTGTTCTTGGCTTCAGCTGCTTCTGCTACTGCCTTCTTAGCTGCTTCTTTGGCTGCTGATTCGGTAGGTACAGTAACATTATCAATTGCTTTAATACCATTGTCTTGCGCTTCAGTTACTGCAGTGTTTGTAATTGCAGCATCTATTGCTCTATCTGCTGCGTTTTGTGCATCAGCAACTTCTTGCTTCAATGCAGCCTTTTCTTCATTTGTTAAGTCTGAAGAATCGATTGCATTGTTCTTGGCTTCTGCAGCTTCTGCCACTGCCTTCTTAGCAGCTTCTTTAGCTGCTGACTCAGTTGGTACTTTAGTATCATTGATATTCTTAATACCATTTTCTTGGGCAGTAGTTACAGTTTCTGGAGTAGTGGCAGCCTTAATTGCTTCTTTAGCATCTTTAGCCTTTTGATCGACTTCATTGTTTAAATCAGCTTTTTCTTCAGATGTTAAGGATGATTTAGAAATTTCTGCTTTCTTACCAGCAACTGCATTGTCGATTGCTGCATTAGCAATATCTTTATCAATGGCAAGCTTACCATTATCAACAGCACTATTAACCTCATCATCAGTCGTAGCATTATCAATTGCTTCTTGCGCTTTCTTAGCATCAGAATCAATTTGATCTTTAGCTGCTTGCTTCTCTTCATCAGTCAAGTTGTTGTCTTGATCGATTGCCTTCTTAGCATCATCAACAGCTGCATTAAGGTCAGTTGTTGCTTGTTCCTTAGCAGGTGACTTAGTTGGAATTTGAATGTCTTTAATTGCTGCGATGCCGTTTTCTTTAGCAGTTGTTACTGCTTCATCAGTTGTTGCGCTGGTGATATTTGATACGGCATTACTGTATTCTGCTTGAACTTTATCTTTCAAGCTGTTCTTTTCATCAGTAGTTAAATCAGCAGCATTATCAATTGCGCTATTCTTAGCATCACGGGCTGCATTCAACTCTTCAATCGCCTCTTGTTGCTTCTGAACTAGAGTTGGAATAGTGATGTTATTAATGATATCTAAACCTGCTGTTTCTGCGCTCTTGACTTCATCATTAGTTTGAGCAGCGTTGATTGCCTTAGTTGCCTCATCAGCAGCTTTATTGGTTTGATCAACCAAAGCTTGCTTTTCTTGATCAGTTAAGTGAACAGCGTTGTTAATGTCATTTAACTTAGCATTCTTAGCACTTTCAATTGCATTAAGAGCATCAGTTTGCGCACCGTCTAGAGTTGGAATAAATAGATCAGTAATTTGCTTGATTGCGTCATCACGGATTGCAGTAACTGCATCATTGGTAGTAGTTGCTGCATCATTAATCTTAGCAATTGCATCGTTAGCAATTTTGTCTACTTGATCACTTAATTCTTTTTGCTCTTTAGCACTTAAGTTAGATGCAGCAGAGATTTGCTTATTCTTAGCATCTTGAACTTGTTTAATTGCATTAATTGCATCTTGTTTAGCTTGAGCTAAGCTTGGAACAGTCACATTAGCAATATCTGCAATACCCTTATTCTGTGCGTCAGTCACAGCATCATTGGTAGTGGCATTGTTGATATTGTCTTTTGCATTTTTAGCTGCTTCACTTGCTTGATTGATTAAGTCTTGCTTTTCTTCAGTACTTAAGTTAGATGCATTATTAATTTCATCTGTCTTAACTTGCAAAGCATTGTCAATTGCAGTGTTTGCTGCATTTTTAGCATCTTCTAGTGAAGTAAAGGTAATACCTTTAATGTTATCAATTCCAGCATTAGCTGCATCGCGAGCATCATCGTTGGTAGTGGCCTTTTCAACATTATTCTTAGCAGTAGTTGCTGCTTCAGTTGCCTGATCAACTAATTTTTGCTTTTCAGTATCATTCAAGTTAGAAGCATTGTTAATCTCATTTACTTTAGAGTTTAATGCATCATCAATAGCTTGGTTAGCGTTCTTCTTAGCATCATCAAGAGTTGGAATAGTGACATTTTCGATGTTTTGAACACCAGTAGTGGCAGCAGCTTTAGCATCATCATTTGTTTGAGATTCGTTGATGTTGTTAATTGCTTCAGTTGCGGCATTAGTTGCATCATTGATCAAACTTTGCTTTTCATCTTGAGAAAGGTTAGAAGCATTATTGATTTCAGCAGTCTTAGCATCTAAAGCCTTGTTAACGAGATCAATGCTTTCCTTCTTAACATCAGACAAGTTTGGAACTGTTACATCAGCAATTGCTTTTTCACCATTTGTTTGGGCAGTATCAACATCGGCATTAGTAGTGGCGTTGTTGATATTGTTCTTAGCAACATTTGCTGCTTCAGTTGCCTGATTAATTAAATCAGTCTTTTCTTGAGGATTGATGTTAGAGGCATTGTTGATTTCATCAGTCTTATTTTGTAATGCTTTATCAATTGCCTTAATAGCATCGTCCTTAACTGTAGAAGTAATTGGCACTTCAATCTTGTTAATTGCATCTACGCCACTGTTTTGTGCAGTAGTTACTTCTTCAACAGTAGTTGCATTAGCAATATTTTGTTTTGCATTAGTTGCTTCAGAGTTAATTAAATCAGTGTAAGCTTGTTTTTCTTCAGTAGTTAATGGATCTTGGATCTCCTTAAGCTTACCAGCAACTGCATTGTCGATAGCTGCATTAGCAACATCTTTGTTAATGGCAACCTTACCACTGTTAACTGCATTGTTTACGTCATTATCAGTCTTTGCATTGTTGATGGCATCTTGGGCAGTCTTAGCATCAGAATCAATTTGATCTTTAGCTGCTTGTTTTTGTTCATCAGTTAAGTTGTTATCTTGATCAATTGCCTTCTTAGCGTCATCAACAGCCGTATTAAGATCAGTTATGGCTTGTTCCTTAGTAGCTGATGTAATTGGAACTTCAATGCCGTCAATTGCACTAATACCATTGTCTTTAGCTTCAGTTACGGCTGCGTTGGTAGTTGCATTATCGATAGCGTGATCTGCGCCATTTTGTGCTTCAGTAACTTTTTGTTTCAATGCAGCTTTTTCTTCATCTGTTAAGTTTGACGAGTCGATTGCACTGTTCTTGGCTTCTGCAGCTTCTGCTACTGCCTTCTTAGCTGCTTCTTTAGCTGTTGATGTAGTTGGTACGGAAGTTGCATTGATATTCTTAATGCCATTTCCTTGTGCAGTAGTTACTGCTTCTGGAGTAGTTGCATTGTTAATTGCATCTTTAGCACTATTTGCCTTTTGATCGACTTCATTGTTTAAAGCAGTCTTTTCTTCGTCTGTTAATGATGAGTTAGAAATTTCTGCTTTCTTACCAGCGACTGCGTTATCAATGGCTGCATTAGCAACGTCTTTATCAATTGCTAATGTACCGTCATCAGCTGCCTTCTTAACATCATCATTAGTCTTTGCATTGTTGATGGCATCTTGAGCATTCTTAGCATCAGAATCAATTTGATCTTTAGCTGCTTGTTTTTCTTCATCTGTTAAGTTGCTATCTTGATCAATTGCTTTCTTAGCATTATCAACAGCAGTATTAAGATCAGTTATGGCTTGTTCTTTAGCATCTGATTTATTCGGTACTTCAATACCATTAATTGCATTCACACCATTGGTTTGAGCTTCAGTTACTCCAGCGTTGGTAGTTGCATTATCAATTGCTTGATCTGCAGCTGTTTGTGCTTCAGTAACCTTTTGCTTCAAAGCTGCTTTTTCTTCTTCGGTTAAGTTTGAAGAATCAATTGCTGCATTCTTTTCATCAACTGCCTTAGCCACAGCTTCCTTAGCTGCTTGTTTTGCTGCTGATTCAGATGGCACTGAAGTTTCATTAATGTTATTAACACCACTGTCTTGAGCAGTTGTTACTGCTTCTGGAGTAGTGGCATTATTGATTGCTTCTTTAGCCTCTTGAGCTTTTTGATCTACTTCATTGTTCAAAGCA
Source organism: uncultured Lactobacillus sp. (assembly GCA_947565635.1). GTDB lineage: Bacteria > Bacillota > Bacilli > Lactobacillales > Lactobacillaceae > Lactobacillus. The sequence continues at coordinate 4,190 of CANOGU010000016.1, forward strand.
GTCTTTTCTTCATCTGTTAATGGGGTCTTGGAAATTTCGGCCTTCTTCCCAGCAACTGCGTTATCAATGGCTGCATTAGCAACGTCTTTATCAATTGCTAATGTACCAGCGTCACCCGCCTTCTTAACATCATCGTTAGTTTTGGCATTATTGATTGCTTCTTGTGCTTTAGTAGCATCCCTATCAATTTGATCCTTAGCTGCTTGCTTCTCTTCATCAGTCAAGTTACTATCTTGATCAATTGCTTTCTTAGCATCATCAACAGCCGCATTAAGGTCAGTTATGGCGTGTTCCTTAGTAGCTGATGTAGTTGGTACTTCAATACCATTAATTGCATTGACACCATTGGTTTGTGCTTCAGTCACTGCTGCATTTGTTGTTGCATTGTCAATTGCTTGATCTGCAGCGTTTTGTGCTTCAGTAACTTTTTGTTTCAAAGCAGCTTTTTCTTCATCTGTTAAGTTTGAAGCATCAATTGCATTGTTCTTTGCAGTTGCTGCGTCGGCTACTGCCTTCTTAGCTGCTTCTTTAACAGTTGAGGTAGTTACTTCAATACCATTAATTGCCTTAATACCATTGGTTTGTGCTTCAGTTACTGCCGCATTTGTTGTTGCATTGTCAATTGCTTGATCTGCAGCATTTTGGGCATCAGTAACCTTTTGCTTCAAGGCAGCTTTTTCTTCATTTGTTAAGTTTGAAGCATCAATTGCATTGTTTTTTGCAGTTGCTGCATCAGCTACTGCTTTCTTAGCTGCTTCTTTGACTGCTGATTCAGTTGGAACTTTAATGCCATCAATTGCACTGACACCATTATTTTGTGCTTCAATTACAACATCATTAGTCGTTGCATTAGTAATTTCTTCTTTTGCCTTATCTGCAGCTGTATTGGCTTCTTGTGTTAATGCAGTCTTTTCATCAGTAGTTAAATTATTAGCTGAATTAATTTCTTCTAATTTCTTAGTTAAAGCATCGTCAATTGCTTTATTTGCATCAGATTTTACAGTATCTAAGCTTGTTGGAACAATGTTCTTAATTGCATCCACACCAGCTTGGCCTGCTTTAGTTGCTTCGTCATTAGTTGTAGATTTTTCAATAGCATCCTTTGCTGTGGTTGCAGCATCAGTTGCTCCTTTAATTAACTGATCTTTAGTTGTTTGATCAATATTTTCAGCATCAGTGATTTCCTTGGTTTTATCAGTTAATGCTTGATCAATTTCTTTGGCTGCGTTAGTTTTAGCATCATCTAAACTTGGAATTTTTACATTGTTAATCTTAGTAATTCCTTCAGTTTTAGCAGTGTTAACTGCATTTGCATTGGTTACTTGATTAATAGCAGTATTAGCATCCTCTGCGGCTTTCTTAGCATCGGCAATTAATTGATCCTTAGTAGCTTGATCAATATTAGTAGCGTCAGTGATTTCGGTAGTCTTAGTATCTAAAGCCTTTTGAATATCTTCAGTAGCAGCATTCTTTGCATTTGCAAGGTTAGTATCACCATTCAAGCCATTGATTGCATCAGTAATAGCCTTTGCCGCATTGTCTACTTCTGCCTGAGTTGCATTAGTATTCTTTAAAATCTCTTGCCCAGCATTAATGGCATTATTAAGAGCTTCTTGATTTGCTTGGTCAGCGTTAGCATAGTTACCAGTTTCCTTAGCATTATTAGCATTAGTTAAAGCTGTTTCCAAAGCTTCAGTACTAGTAGTCTCACCTTTAAGGTTATCTTTTGCTGCATTAATTGCATCTAAAGCATTCTTAACGTCACTTGCAAATGGATTTGTTTCATTCAAAACTGCTTGCCCAGCATTAATGGCATTATTATATGCTGTTTGGGCTTCTTTACTACCGTTGTAGTATGCAGGCGTATTTCTTACATTTGGCGCATCCTTAACAGCAGCTTCTAAGGCAGCCTTGTTTGCAGCTTCAGTCTTAGCATCCCCATTTAGGTTATTATTTGCAGTTTCAAGATCTTGAAGAGCTTGGTTTACTTCTGCTTGAGTTGCATTAGTTTTATCTAAAACTGTTTGTGCAGCTGTAACTGCATTATCATATGCAGTCTTTTGAGTTTCGTCTGCATTAGTATAATTATTGCTTTCTTTTACAGTTGCAGAATTGTCAACTACTTTTTGAAGCACTGACTTATCAGTTGCTTCACCCTTAAGATTACCCTTAGCAGTATTAATGGCATTTAAAGCATCAGTAATTTGAGTAGCAGTTGCATCTGGATTATCTAAAACTGTTTGACCTGCACTGATTGCATCGTCATAAGCAGTTTTAGCTTCAGCAGAACCATTGTAGTATGCTGCATCATCTGATTTTACAGTAGGTGCTTCATCAACTGCCTTTTGAAGAGCTGCCTTACTTGCTGCTTTCTTAGCATCACCATTCAAAGCCTCTTTTGCATTATTAATGGTGGTTAATGCATTATCTACTTCAGATTGAGTGACATTTTCTTTATTTAAAACTGTTTGACCTGCGCTAATTGCATCAGTGTAGGCTTTTTGTAAATCAGCATCCGCATTAGTGTAGTTATCGCTTGATTCTACCGTTGATGCTTGGTTAATAGCATCTTGAAGTTTAGTCTTGTTGGTAGGTTCACCAGTTAAAGCTTTTTGAGCTTTTTGAATGGCAGTTACGGCATTATCAACGTCAACTTGATCGTAATTATTTTGATTGGCGAGAATAGTTTTACCAGTTGAAATTGCATCAGTATATGCCTTTTGAGCTTCTTCAGAGGCATTGTAGTAACTTGCTTTCTTTTCTTCGTCAGGAGCAGCAGCAACTAATTCTTGAAGAGTAGTAGTATTAAGCGCACGTAATGCTGCCACACTTTCAGTTTGAGCTGCTTCAACGAAATCTTTTGTAGCAGTCACTTTAACTTGCGTATCATCAGTCAAACTACTTGCAAGCTTGGATAAATTAATAGAGAAGTCACCACCAGTTGAAGCAGTTTTGGCAGCGTAATCAACATTGTTTGAAGTTACTGTGCCATTAGTATTGGTATTGGTATTGGTATTGGTGTAAACAGTGTAATAGTCGAGTACTGGCACATTAGTGCTTACTCCGCCAACGGTAACAGTTACATAAATTGGATTGTCACTACCACTTGAAGCTACAGTACCAGTCAATACATTATTCTTACTTAAATGAAGGTTAGATAGAGTAACATCTTCACCAGCCTTAACAAGATTAATCAAGTTCTTGTTAGCAAGACCTTCTCCAACTTGCTTAACAGTATCTTCATTTAAAGAAGTTATTGTATATGTCTTCGCATTACCATTTCTATCATAAGTTACATCAATTTTACCTAAAGGCTCTGAAGTAGTCCCATCAGTCGCCACTGTCTTCACACGACTAAAATTGATAGTACCGTTTTTAATTAATGATTTGCCAGTACTGGTATTTGCAGAAAGATCAATAGTAAATGAATCTGGTTGGTCTGAGGTGAATGTACTCCCAGATGATAAATTGATAGCAGTTAAAGCACCTGTACCGTCAGCACTAATCTTAAAGTTAGAGTGAGGCGCAAGTTTAACTGTTCCCTTACCAGAAATTGACATCAAATTATCGTTGTAACTTCCAGTATTAGTAGCACTTAAATTAAACTTACCACCATTACCAACATTAATTGCTGCATTACCTGCAATGTATACGGGGTAACCATCATTTTTAGTACTGGGAGTACCGGTTGAATTGATATTCAAATCACCATTTACATTAAGAGTGGCATCAGAATTTAAATATAAAGCACCAGCTACATCGCTATCACCGCTAGCTTTTTCAGTATTAATAGTTAAGTTAGCACCTTTATCAACGTTAATTGTAGTATTGGCGTTTGAAGCAATCGCCCGGGCAATTGATCCAGTTCCAATACCATTACGATTTTCTGGATTTCCCTTAGAATGTGGGTTAATAGTTACATTAGCACCATTTTTAACGTCAATTGTAGCTGTACCACCATCAATTTCAAGTACATTTGAGTTGGTTGTCCCTAAGGTCACATTACTATTTTCATCAAAAATAATATGATTTGTTCCACCTACAAATTGAAGAATTTGCTGAGTATTACCACCTTGACTAGAACGTGATTCGCCATCAATTGGACTAGTATATGAGCCAACTGCAGTAGCCGTAACATTATTTTTAAATGTTAACGTAGAATTAATACTTGATTCAGTATAAATAAGCTGAGAACCTGCAAAGTTAACATTATCAAATACATACCCTCCAGCATTATAAACAATACCCCAGTAACTACGCTCGTAAAGATCTAAATCCTTAAAGGTTACTGAGTTTTGAGTATTCATACTAAATGAATTTCCTGAGAAATCAATTGTATGTTTAACCCCAGGAGTAGCGGATTGAATCAAAATATCACGTTTATGACTAATAACTCTCTGTCTATAGTTACCATCATATTCTGAAGCTAAGTTAAGATCATTTGCAACATTAATAGTAGTAGCAGTCCCATTTTGAATTGCATTAATAAATCCCTTAGCATCACTAACTGTTACTGCATTAGGATCTTCTGCTTCAGCTGCAAGTGCTCTAGTTGCCACTTTGCTTTCAGTAGCAGCTCGCGCACTAAGGAATGATGCATTCTTAACTGCATCATTTACATTAAACGTATTAGTTGAAACCTCAGTAGTTCTATCAGTTACTGACTTATTCAAATCAGAAGAAGTATTAGTATCGGCAACTTTTTCTTCATCAGTCTTTACAGTTTGAGTCTCAGTAGTCTTAGTATCTACATTAGGAGTAGCAGCTTCAGTCTTTACATTTTCTACTACTGTTTTATTAACATCAGCATTAGTATCTGTCTTAGCAACTGCTTCATCATTTTTCTTAGCTACATCATTAGTTGCATTGTTCTTTGTTTCTGCTTCCTTAGTAGCAGCTTCTTCAGTTTTAGCAGTTTCAGTAGTTGCAGCTTGCTTTTCATCTGACTTACTTTCAGTATTTTCACTACTATTATTAACCTCGCTAGCATTATTAGGAGTGTCAGCCTTGTAACTAGCAACAACAGTGCTGTGATCAAGATCATTAGTTACTGTACTTTGAGCTTGATTAGTATTTGTTTTATCTTCGTTATTTTGAGTATTAGTATCAGTACTTTGTTTATTGTCTGTTTGTTCTTTATCGTGTGCATTTGCTACAACAGACTTATTGCCATTATCAACAGTATCAGCAGATGCTTGTTGTCCGTTATATAAACTAAAACTTAGCCCGATTAAAACGGATGCAGCTCCCACACTAAATTTACGAATTGAGAAACGTTGTTTTTCGTCTCTCATTTTTTTATATTTCATTTCAATATTGTTTTTTGAAACCATATTTTCCTCCAACTTCAAAATTTAAGTTTGTTTAATTAGACAAGTTATTTATTCAAATTAGCTTAAATTTTAAATCTATTTAACCTTACTTTTATCATCCCTTTTACTACTTAACATAAATGCTCCTCATCACTGTTAATGTACTATCATCAAAAATTAATTACAAGTTATATAGTAACATGTAATCTTTTCTTATTCTATACTCTTAGATAATTTATATGACTTTCTTTAGAATTAAATCTTCCTATAAATAGTATTGTGCTAATAAGCATATTGCATAATATTTAATTAATAATTTTATTAGTGCGTAATATTATTTCATTTAAATAACAAAAAGGGTCAACGCTTGCTTTCGTAATTTTATATTTTTGAAATCAAAATATTATTACCGATTAAAAGTCATTTTCGACCGATGACTGACAAAACAAAGTAAAAATACCTCATATCGATATAATTTAACTTGAAAGGAGTAAGAAATGAAATTTAAGTTATTTATTAATCCAAACAGTCAAGAAATTGTCGAAGCTACCGTCCATCGAAAAAGTGATTTTTCTACTCAATTAGAGCAATTCGTTTTATCAAATGGCAATTCAAATGTGATATCAGCTTATGATGACAAAGATTTAATTATGCTTAACTTAGACAATATTATGATGTTTACAATTATTGAAAATAAGGTTTTTGCTATCTGCAATAATAAGCAATACCGCATCAGAAAAAGACTCTACCAAATCGAAGAAATCCTCCCCGCTAATTTTTGGCGTATCAATAAGTCTACTATTATAAATCGCTTTTATATCCATGAATTTAAAGAAACAAAAACTTCTGGTGTGAATGTCATTATGAAAAATGGGTTAAGCGATTATGTTTCAAGACGATGTTTTTCTAAAATTAGGAAGGAACTGAATTAAAATGAAAGATTTTATCAAAAATTTTATTAAAAGTGGCCTGAAAGCTGCAGGATTTGGCCCCTTAATTCTTGTGATTTTTTATTACATTTATTCTTTTACCATTAACTTCCATACTATTTCAATTCAAAACGTAAATAAAAATATTCTTTCCAGTCTATTACTAGCCTTTATCGCAGGAGGTATCAGTGCAGTCTTTAAAGTTGAAAAAATCTCTCTTGGACTTGCAACTATGATTGATGCGATTGTAATTTACGTTGACTATCTTCTCTTTTATGTTTTTAACAATTGGATCGAGTTACAAATTATCCCATTTCTAGTTTTTACAGCACTGTATATCATCGGATACTTAATTATTTGGCTATGTATCTATCATCAAGTAAAAGTCCAAGTAAAGCAGTTAAATCATAAATTATAAAAAAGCAGATCACTACCATAATTAACGGTAATGATCTGCTTTTTTATCCTTCAGCCTTTTGGATTTGATTATGCATATCAGCAATATCCAAATCTTTGTTCAAAAATTCCTGATTATCCATTGGCAAATGCTGCTCAATAGTAGTAAATGGCTGTAAATAAACAGTTGCTTCTTTTATCTTGAAGTCTAATAAGTGTCCACCAATTGATTTATTATCTGCTAAAAAATGTAAATGGTATCCAGCAGCAGCCATACCTTGGAACATCTTCGGTGCAAAATAACCTATAACGGTACCAGAAACATCAGTAGATTCAAAAACGGCTTGTTCATTTGCTACTTGCAATAAAGTCTTGTAAGGCCTTGTCTGCTTTTCAACTACTCTTGTTTTAACAGTTGAAAAAGTTCCCACAATTTTAACTGCAAAAAAGACATTTTTATAAGGGTAGTCAGCTAAAATCTTATCTTCTAATTCTTTTTGAGTTAAATTTTCGACCTTAAAACTATCTTTTATCTCTTCAAAATGAACTGTCGCAAATGGGACCTTTTCTTCTGGTTTTAGGATTCTAATTTCACCATTGCTTTGAGCTAAATACGGTACATGATCAAGTAAAATCATTTCACCATCAAGGCCGCTAGCTGTTCCAATGCCCCAGTCACCGTGTTTTAACAGATCTGCAACTGTCATTGTCCCTTCAAACAATCCTGGCACGAGCATCCCCAAAGTACCATGCTGATAAACCTTTCTTTCATATTTTGTCATAATTTTTCTACCTTCCATTAATGCAGTTGGTCCTCTAAGATTGTCTTTCCTAATTCTTGATTAAAACTATAATCAACCGGTATATCAACAACAGTTGGTCCATCTTCTTTAAAGGCCTTATCCAAAACCTTATCTAAATCAGCCGCCTTCTCTACACGGTAGCCCTTAGCACCAAAACTTTCTGCATATTTAACAAAGTCTACAGGGCCAAATTTAACAGCTGCTGAATCGCCATACTTCAATTCTTCTTGGAATTTAACCATGTCATAATTTCCATCATTCCAGATAATATGGACAATATTCAGACCTAGCCGAACAGCAGTCTCTAAATCTTGTGACGAGAACATGAATCCCCCATCCCCAGAAACGGAAACAATTTTGGTATTTGGTCTTACCAAAGCTGCTGCGACTGCCCAAGGAAGAGCGACTCCAAGTGTCTGCATTCCGTTACTAAAAAGCAAATGCCGTGGTTCATAACTTCTGAAGTGTCGCGCCATCCAAATGTAAAAACTACCCACATCTACTGTTACCGTCATGTCATCGGTAACTCTGTCTTGCAGAGCTTGGATAATACTCAAGGGATGACTCTTCACTTGATCCTTAGTAACAGCGGGTGGTGTATCACGTTTTTGCAGGGTTTTACGCAACGAATCAAGATACTCTTTAGATTCACTTGGCATGGAATAGCCCTTCATATATGGTAAAAGAAAGTCTAAAGTTTGAGAAATATCTCCAACCAATTCTCGCTCAGGCTGATAATTTTTATCAATTTCTGCCCGCATCGAATCAATTACAACGATATTTGCGCTTCGATCAGAATTCCAATTTCGAGGCTCATATTCGATTGGATCATAACCAATTGCAATAACCAGATCACTCTTTTTAAGCAATTGATCCCCTGGTTGGTTTCTAAACAAACCTACACGACCGAAGAAATCATCCTCTAGTTCACGTGGAATAATTCCAGCACCTTGAAAAGTTTCAACTACAGGTAGATGAGTTTCCGCAATTAAACGTCTGATAGCTCTGGTAGTTTCTGGATCAGATGCCCGCATTCCTAACAAAAGTACAGGAAGCTTTGCGGCTTTAATACGCTGTGAAAGCAAAGTTGATTCAATTGGACTAGCTGGGCCTAGCTTCGGGGGCTCAAGTGGCGCGATCACGCTCGTTTTTACTTCTGCATCAGTTACGTCCTGCGGAACAGAAACAAAACTTGCTCCTTGCTTAGATGCTTCTGCTTCTTGATATGCGTTAGCAATCACCTCAGAAATGTTCTCAGGTTCTTGAACTTCGGCACTATATTTAGTAATCGGAGCAAATAAAGCTGCATTTTTCATACTTTGGTGAGTTAAACGCAAAAGATCAGTTCTCTGCACTTGGCCGGAAATAGCTAGTACGGGATCACCTTCTGCTGTAGCAGTTACTAAGCCAGTTGCTAAATTTGATGCACCCGGCCCTGAAGTAGTAAGGACAACACCGGGTTTTCCTGTAATCCTTCCTACTCCAGCCGCCATGAAGGCCGCATTTTGTTCGTGCCGCGTTAAAACAAATTTAGGCGTACGTGGATCTTTAGAATGTTCAAGTAATTCAAATACTCGATCAATTTTGGCACCTGGAATTCCAAAGACAAATTTAACATCATGATTAATTAAGCTATCAACAATTGCATTTGCACCGTAATATTTTTCTTCTGCCACAGCAATCTTCCTTCTTCCAATATAGGTTGTATATCTACTTACAAATTAAAAGTATACTTACAAGCCATCATACTTTCAAGTAAATATAATTATGGAAAACTTCGAATCAAATACTTCTAATATAGATATATCACAAATCCATTCTATAATAGAACTTGAATAAAAATAAATTTAAGTGAGGAATAGACATGGTTAGTATCTTAAATAATCAAACTAGTAATGAAGAATTTTTAGAATTTGCGACTAATGAAGTTCACAATGTTGATGTTGCTACGACACATCATGGTGCACCTTCTGCTCAAGTCTGTGATCTAGTTTTGAATAAAAATGGTAAGCTCTACATTGTTACCTCTAGTCAAAATCCCTTCTTTCAAGATTTGATCCATCAACCTAAGGTGATTATTAATGGGTACAAAGGAGATGGCACGATGGATTCATGTGGCTTTTCGATTCGGGGAACAATTAAAAATGTCGAACATGAATATATTGACGAGATTTTTGAAAAAGATGATTATTTAAATGAAATATATGCAGATGATATTGAAGGTGCAAAAGAAGATCTGCGAGTTTTAGAAATTACACCAAAAGAAGCAGCCTACTTAGACCACCGTACTCACCCTATTTTTACAAGAAAATTTGAATTTTAATTAATCATTTTTTCACATATCTAAATAAGTAAATAAAAATGGATAGGTTTCTTTTACCCTATCCATTTTTTAATATGGTTTAGTTAGCTAATTTAATTCTTTTATCGGCAACGTGTTCAATAAAATACTGATCGTGATCTATTAAAAGCATCGCTGGTTTTACCTCTTGTAGTAAGTTAATCAATTGATCTTGGTTGAAGACATCTAGATAGTTTGCTGGTTCATCCCATAAATACAAATCTGCTGGCTCAAGTAGTGATTTGGCCAAAGCGATTCTTTTCTGTTGTCCCATACTCATCTCTTCAATTGCCACATTAAAATTAGTACGAGGAAAGCCCATCTTTTTTAAAATATTAAGCAAATCCTCATAAGACAATTTTTGATGAAGCGCAAAATTTTTTAAACTCCCTTTATATATTGTGAAATCTTGCGGTAAATACGAAATTCTTAACCCATTAGTTAGCTCGCATCTCCCATTGCTATTTGCTGAGACCTTATTCAATAAGAATTTTAAAAAAGTAGATTTTCCAGATCCATTTTTACCTTCAAGGGCAATAATGCCATGATTTTTTACTATCAAATTCAAATTAGAAAATAGGTGTTTATCTCCTACCTTCAGACCTAAACCTCTAGTTTTAAGAAGAGTGGAATGATAATTAGATTGAAAATTCATCGTTAATTTTGGTATATCTTCAATATTAACCATCAATCCTTCTTTTTCTTCAATCTTTTTATCCATTCTATTTCTACGTGTAATAGATTTCTTCATCATTTTGGCAGCTGCATGTCCAATCGCAGCCTTATTTACTCTAGCTCTACGGTTAAGAATATATTGTGTTTTTTGTCCCAAATTTTTTCTAGCTTCTATTTTTTGTGCCCAATGATAAAATTGCTCTTTTTGATTATGTAAATTTTTAATTTCGCCAGCTATTTTTTCATTCTTTTCACGATTGAATTCATCACGTGCTTCTTTAATTTGTTCATATGTTGCATAAGTCCCTTGATATAAATGGATTTCAGTATTTTCAATTGCTAAAACATGATCAGTTACTTGATTTAAAAAATTACGATCATGACTTACAACAATATATCCTTTATGATGCTTAGTTAAATATTTACAGATTTCCTGACGACTTTCTTCATCTAAATGATTTGTAGGCTCATCAATAAGAGGAAAAGAATTCTCATCAATAAATGATAAGGCTAATAAAATTTTGGTCTGTTCTCCGCCGCTTAAAGTATTAAATGACTGCCAGATTAAATTTGAATCAACGTGCATTAAATTCAGCTCACGCTCTAGTTTCCATTGTTCAAACATAATTTGATCTTGTAATTCGTATAAAGTGATATTAGCTGGATCCTTAATCCTAATTGGATAATAGGAAAAATTCAATTTAGTTTGAATTTCACCTCTTCCAACTAATTTTCCCTGTAAAAGATTAAGAAAAGTTGTTTTTCCTCGTCCATTTCTACCAACTAATCCTAACTTCCAAGAGCTATCTAAGTCTAGATTTAAATTATTAAAAATATTGTTGCTGCTATCTTCATACCTAAATGATACATTCGAAATTTTAATACTACCCATTTAAATCACCTCGAAAAAAGAGCCTGCACTTATGACAAGTACAGACTCTTCATGTTTTTACGTATTAAAAGAAGATCATGTCCGTCTAATAATCTTGTCAAAAGTGCATAGTTCATCCCTTTAATAGAAAACGAATAATTTCAACTATGCTTAGTTTTGCAAGATTAAAGACGCAACAGCGACCCTTCTTTCTAAAGGTGAATTTCAATTGATATAATTAAGATATCATGAAAATCGATCAAAATCAATCATAAATAGTTAATTTATATCTCAGTAGCGCTATCTATTACTCAATATTCTTTGATGACTTTTATAATTTTATAAATAACACCAATAAACAACAGGCTTCCACCGATGATCAAGAAACTGGTCCAATATACACTTAAATTCTGATGATATACATTCACCAAGATTAAAAATATGAGTAAAACTAACATTCCAAATAACCGGTCCGTTCGTCCCTTATCAGATGAGGTGACTCATCAAAAGTTCTATGCCTGCAAAACCGAACTCGTCTTATGCCTTTAATTGAAAAATTGCAGGATCAATGGAGTAAATATGATCAAATGTAAAAAAGCCGATTGCTTGGTGAAGAAGCAATCGGCTTTTTATCATTAATTTAAAAGAATAACTTACTCATAATAATCATGAAGATCATCAAGCAAGTAGAACTAATTGCAGCAGCCCCAAATACGGTACCACCACGTTTGAAGATAACACTGAAGTTAACTGAAATACCTAAAGCGGCCATTGCCATCCCCAAAAAGACATATGCTGCTTGAACTAAGCCATCTAGAACTACTGGTGAGAATGGTAAGAAAGTACCTAAAATACTGGTTAAAATAAATCCGCCTAAGAACCAAGGAATTGGTAATTTCTTAGGTGCTTGTGTATGATCTTGCGCACTTTCTTTTACCAGTCTTCTTTGGTACCAGTATCCAATTATTAAAGCGACTGGTGCTAAAAGTAAAACACGCGATAATTTCATAATTAATGCACTATCTAAACTTGCCTCACCAAAAGCACTACCAGCTGCAATAGCATGGGCAATTTCATGAAGAGATCCACCAGCAACAATACCAAATTGTGAATCTGTTAACCCAAGCATTGGTTTAATCACAATTTCTAAGAGTGTAAATACTGTTCCCATCACACAAACTACCGCAACAGCAAGTACCTCGTTTTCTCTTTTACGTTCTTCATCTCTACTCTCAATTTGAGGGGAAACGCCCATTACAGCAGCTGCTCCACAAATTCCGCAGCCACAAGCTGATAACACTGCTAGTTCATCTTCTGCCCCAAATTTTTTACTAAGCCAGTAAGTCAAAACAATCGTTCCACTTACCCCTAGCATTGCAACTAAAATTGTTTTAATACCAGCATCAGCTAACTTAGTAAGATTAAGTCTAAAACCCAGTAAAATAATTCCTAATCTCAAAAACTTATTAGAAATAAAACCAATCCCTGGTGCTGCTTCTTCTCTTACCCCAACTGGTAAAACCTGCAGTGAAATTCCCAATAAAAGTGCAATTACCAACGCACCAATCAAGTTAACATAGGGTAATTTTGCTATAAAAATACCTGCCACGGAACAAATTAAAGTCATTGCAGCTGCAAGACCAAATGATTTACTCTTAACAATACTTATCAATAAAAATACCTCCAGTTTAATTACTTATTCCCACCCAGGAAAATTTACAGAATAAGCAATCATATAGTGTTTTTAAGTGATTCTTTCTCGAAAGCAAAATTCTTATATTACTATAATATCCAATCCAATAATTAAAGTAAAATAATATGCTCACAAAATCACAAATATTTTTATTGATATAAAAAGGATGAAAGCCTAAATTGTACTTTCATCCTTCAATTTTGTGATATTATTCATAAAATCTTTCAAATCAATTACAGTCTCAAATGTTAAGAAAAACAATAAAGCTTTAATCCAAGATCGACTAAGTAAAAAGAAAAAGCAAATTGCTAATGCTATAAGCCCTATTCCCACAAACAAAGCTAAGGCAGTTAACTTTGCTCCAAATAAATTAACGACCTCCTTAAAACTGCTTGGCTCATTTTTAACTAATAAAGATAGGTCATGATATTGCTTACTAGTCCTTACTCGAAATGATAAAAAAGTAAATACGGTTCCAATAATAATTAAGCCGGCTCCAAGTAATTGAAATAAAAGGCTCAGTGGCGGCTGTCTAAAAATTAAAATACCACCAAGAATTAGCAAGATGTCTGCAAGCAAATTATAACGTAAACGTTTATTTTCTAATTTAGTAAAAATTAATTCATTCGAATCCATACTTCATATCCTTTAATATTCTTCTTTCTATCAGTATACTGGTTAAACTAAAAATGACCAAGAGCAATTTTAACTCTTGGTCATCTAGGTCAATTAACGTCCTTTATGAACTGTGTCATTTTCAACTGGAATTGGCTGGGCTTTAAGCTCAACTGCACCATACAAAATACCGATTAAACCGGCTATTACTAATAATTGGGACATATTCAGGACTCCTCTCTTGGAAGCTTCTCCCCAGTACCTATCTTACAGGCTTAAGTCTACTTTTCAAAACAAAAAGACTTGTGTTGCAGGTGTCAAAGAAAGCCAAATCCAATAAAAAGTCATCATAATTACCGCTAAATAAGACATCATAGTTAAAAAGTTTTCAAAGCAGCCTCCAACTTTATAATGAATTGGTGACTTTCTTTTTTTCTTATAAAATGGCGCTAGCCACTCTACTCCTTGCTTACTGAAACTATCTTCAACTAGATGCAAAAAATAGCCAATTACCAGCCCAAACCAAAGCGCACTCCAATAATTCTGAGAAGTTAAGTTGTTGATATGAATAGGAATAAATTTATTCATTAAATAATATAGACCACCAGAAAAAATGGCCCAGCCAAGGAAAGAATGAGTAATCCCTCGATGTTTAAGAAAAAGACTAAAATTGATCACTGACTTCTTGCTTGCCGAACTGTTATATTCATCAATATCAGGTAAAGAAGCGCCAATCGCAGTCGCAGCCAGAATAATAATGTTGTTAACTGGATCGATCAATAGACGATTAGTTAATAATAAGCTTAGTTCCACGATTGCAATACTGCAAATTCGATGTGACCTAGTTAGCACTTCTTTTCACCCTCTCTAGAACATATATTCTATTTTAACAAAATTCCCACCAGAATGGGAACTTGTATACGCCAAGGTATAAAAAAACTCTAGTTTTGCACTAGAGTTTTTAAGTAATATCATTTTATAGCTTTACATAATTATTTTACTTTTAATTGATAGTTTCTTTTAATATCTTGCTCAATTCTTCTACTCGCTGATCTTCTGGTTTAGCAATAAAAGCATATTCTTCAGTGAATTGTTTTCCATCTCGCAACAAGAACAACTTTTGTACTTGGTCATCATCAATGTGGGCTGCTGTTTTTTCATTCATAATTAAGTAGCCAGATCCGGATTCAACCATTAAAACAGCTTCTCCTAAGGTTTCAACCGCAAGTAAATCACTATCAACTTGAAGAACACCTTTTAAATAGTGGTATTCGCTCTTTTCTTCCTCTACTCCTGCTACCATAATGCAAGGCAAATTCTTTAGATCACTCACTTCAACAGTTTGTTGATATTTATTAAAATTACCTGCTTGCACCAAGGCCACTAAAGCAATCTTATCAACAGGAGAAGTAGCTAGTTGCTGATAGATAGTATATCTTGAATTAACTAAGACTGCATCTAACTCATTGTTTTGAATCTTATCTTCAATCTCATCATATGAAACAGGCTCTAAACTCACCTTTTCATCTTTATGTAAAGTTTGCCATTTACCTGCTGCCTGTTCCAACTCATGTCTACCTAAATTTTTTAAATATCCAATCTTCATTTTTTCACCTGTATACAAAATAAGACCTTGATCTTTCAACCAAAGTCTTATTTATCTTAATTACTTAGCTTTGTCATGAAACGCAATTGTAAAACCATTCTCCCAAACTTCATTTGGAGCAATATGATTCATGCCACGTTTATGTTCTAGTTGCCCATCACTGTCTAAAGTATCTGCAATTCCCCACCATGGTTCAATACAGATATAGTTGCCAGCCTTAGGATATTGTGACCACAAACCTACAAATGGTGCTTTTTCCATTTTGACATTAATGTGGTAGTCACTCTTATCAGTTCTAATAGAAATCTTGTTAGGTTGCTTTAATTCAAAGACCCAAGCATCATCCTTAAACAACTCATCACTAATTTCAAACAGTGAATCAGTTGCGAGCAAGGAACGATTTTCCCAGTCAAGATATGGTGCTTTTAAAGGAATCTTCACATGGTCCATTGAAGGATCAAACTTAAAGTAGTAATCATTCTTATTCAAACCA
This sequence comes from uncultured Lactobacillus sp., assembly GCA_947565635.1. GTDB lineage: Bacteria > Bacillota > Bacilli > Lactobacillales > Lactobacillaceae > Lactobacillus. Next base: position 19,924 of record CANOGU010000016.1, read on the forward strand.
TTATCAGTTGGCAAATTAAAGCCAGGGTGTCCCCCAATACCAAAGATCATTTCTTTAGTATCGGTATTTGTTACTGTAAAGTGTTCTTCCAGTAAATTATTCACTAAACTGTAAGATACTCTTAGTTCAAAATCAAATGGATACATTTTTTTAGTATCTTCATTAGACGTTAGAAGGAAAACAATGTGCTTATCATCTTGTTCTTCAACAGTAAATTGTGCATCCCGAGCAAAACCATGTTGTCCCATATGGTAAGTTTTACCATCATAAGTATATTGATCGTCCTTTAAACGCCCAACTACTGGGAACAAAATCGGAGCGTGACGTCCCCAAATTTCGGGATCTGCCTGCCACATGTATTCTCGACCACTGTTTACATCTTTAACACTTTGAATTTCAGCACCCTTATCAGAAAGTGTTACTGTTAAAAAATTATTCTTTAATTGATAATCCATAATTTAACTTCTCTTTATCTACTAAAATTACAAAATAAATTTTGTTAAGTCTTTATTAATAATTATATCACTCAATTTTTGATCAACATACTTCTGAGTAATAGTGATCTCACCCATGTTCATATCTGGTCCTTCGTAAAGAACATCTTCAAGTAATTTTTCTAAAATAGTTGCTAAACGACGGGCACCAATGTTGTCAGTTCCTTGATTTACTTCAAAAGCTATTTGAGCAATTCGATCAATTGCTTCTTGAGTAAAGACTAATTTAATACCATCAGCCTTAAGAAGTGCAATATATTGCTTCAAAAGTGAGTTTTGTGGATCCTTTAAGATCTTAACAAAGTCTTCTTGAGTCAAGGCATTTAATTCAACACGAATTGGGAAACGTCCTTGCAATTCTGGAATTAAATCGCTTGGCTTACTTTCAGCAAAAGCTCCCGCTGCAATGAAGAGGATGTGGTCAGTAGATACAGGACCATACTTAGTTGAAACTGTTGAACCTTCAACAATTGGTAAGATATCTCTTTGTACACCTTCACGAGAAACTTCACCAGAGGTCTTCTTGTTACCAGCAGTGATCTTGTCAATTTCGTCGATAAAGATAATACCATTTTGTTGAGTACGTTCAATTGCACGTTGGTAGAGAGAATCGTAGTTAATTAACTTCTTTGATTCTTCTTGAATTAATACTTCACGTGCATCTGATACTTTTAATGTACGCTTAACAGTCTTCTTAGGCATTAAGTCGCCCATCAAACTTGACATGTCAATTCCCATTTGGCCCATCATATCGCCCATTGGGTTTACCTTTGGAGCTTGTTCTACTTCGATGGTAACTTCACGATTTTCAAGTAATCCCTTATTAAGTTGATCAGCTACGCTAAGACGTTCATTACGAATATCATCAGTTACTTCTTCATTATCTTGAGGTTGATTCATGTTGAAGTTACCAGAAAGCATTTGCATCATTTGTTGCATGGAATTTTCACGGTTTTCACGCTTAATTCCGGGCACAATTAACTTAACTAGACGATTATTAGCTTTCTTAGTAGCTTGCATTTTAACATGTTCAAATTGATCTTTTTCTTCCATTCGAACTGCTTCTTCAACTAAGTCACGGACCATTGATTCAACATCACGTCCAACGTAACCAACTTCAGTAAACTTAGTTGCTTCAACCTTTACAAAAGGTGCATCAACAATTTTAGCAAGTCGACGTGCAATTTCGGTCTTACCTACACCAGTAGGACCGGCCATTAACATGTTTTTTGGCGTAATATCTTGTTGCATTTGTTTTGGTAGTTGCAATCTACGATAGCGGTTATACAATGCAACAGCAACAGACTTTTTAGCTTCGCTTTGGCCAATAATATATTTATCAAGTAATTCTACAATTTGTTTTGGAGTTTTTTCTTCAGTCAAAATATTTCACCTAGATTTCATCAGTAGTAATGTGGTCATCTGTAAACACATCAATTCCGGAAGCAATCTTAACAGCTTCTTTAGCAATTTCACTTGCGCTCATCCCATTACTGTGGCGAGTCATAGCAATTGCAGCTGCTTGAGCAAAGTTACCACCAGAACCAATAGCCACCACGTCTTCATCTGGTTCAAGTACTTCACCATTACCAGAAATTAATAATAAGTCTTTATCATTAAAAGCAATTACCATAGCTTGTAATTTAGCTAAAGTTGGATCTTTACGCCAGCTTTGAGCCATTTCAACGGCAGCTCTACGTAAGTCACCTGAATAAGTTTCAAGCTTTCCTTCAAGCATATCTTGTAAGCTAACTGCATCTGCAACACCGCCAGCAAAGCCGATTACCACTTGATCATGATAAATTCTTCTAATTTTTTTAGCAGTTGCCTTAGCAATAACTTTTTCACCTAAGGTAACTTGACCATCTCCAGCGATGGCTGTTTTATTGTTATATCTAACAGAACAAATTGTTGTCATATTATTATGCCTCGTCTTTCTTATCTTTTCTTGGGAAAAATTTTTGATAATCTGCTTGTAAATGCTTCATTGTGACATGGGTATAGATTTGTGTCGTTGACAAAGATTCATGCCCTAAAAGCTCTTGCACACTCCTTAGGTCTGCTCCATTATTAAGCATTTCAGTTGCAAAAGAGTGTCTAAGCATATGGGGATGAACCTTTCCACCAACTCCAGCTTTAATGAAAACTTGCTGCATAATGTATTCAATTCCGCGGCCAGTTAACTTTTGTCCCCGGTTATTTAAAAATACATAGCCTAGATCTTCATTTTTACCTAGTAGAGCTAGTCGACTTTCATCACAATATTCTTTTAAAGCACTGGCCGCATCTTTTCCAAAGGGAACATAGCGGTCTTTATTACCCTTCCCATGAACTAAGATAATCTTTAAATCAAAATCAATCTGATCTAGCTTTAAAGATGCCATCTCACTTAAACGCATCCCAGTCGCATAAAAAAGTTCAAACATTGCACGATTTCTTACTACCAACTTTTCATGACCAGCAAGACTATCAAAGACCTGCCGCATTTCTTTTTCATAGAAAAATTGTGGTAATTTCTTTTCGCCTAATCTTAAACTAATTGTCTGCATTGGATCATTCTCTAGCACTTCTCGCTTAACAAGAAAGCGATAAAAAGATCTTAAACTAGACATTTTACGCGCTTGAGTAGTTCTTGACCTGTTTTGTGTTGCTAAGTTTTGTAAGAAAATTTCAACATCGCGACTTTTGACTTGATCCCAGCCGCTAAAGCCTCCATTTTCTTTAAAAAATTCCTTAGCTTCATTTAGATCATTTAAGTAAGAGTTTACAGTATTTTTACTATAATTACGTTCATAGTTCAAGTAATCTTGAAATTGTTTGATTAATTTATCATTTTCTTTAGACATTATTAATCAAGCTTCTTCTCTTCCTTAAAGGCTTCAAGATCCTTCAATGCTCGTTTAGAAATTTCTAAGTGTCTTTCTTGCTTGTTTCTTACCTTGTAATCTAATTTTGGCAAGAGTGCATATGAAGCATTCATTGGTTGGAAATGCTTTGCGCTAGTGGTTGTGATGTAGTTGGCCATAGAACCCAAGGCAGTTGACTTAGGAAAGACTAAGGTTTCTTCTCCTAAAGCTTCTCTAGCCGCATTAATTCCGGCAACTAAACCAGAACCGGCACTTTCAACATAACCTTCTACCCCTGTCATTTGTCCTGCAAAGAAGAGACCAGTTTGCTTTCTGGCTTCATAATTTGCATTCAAAACTTCAGGACTAGCAATATAGGTGTTGCGGTGCATTTTACCATAGCGAACAAATTTTGCATTTTCAAGACCTGGAATCATTGAAAAGACTCTCTTTTGCTCACCATATTTTAGATGAGTTTGGAAACCAACGATGTTATACATTGTGCTAGCTGCATTATCTTGACGTAATTGCACAACTGCATAAGGAGTTTTTCCAGTCTTAGGATCTTCTAAACCAACTGGTTTAAGTGGGCCAAAGAGCATTGTCTTTTCTCCTCTTTTGGCCATTACTTCAATTGGCATACAGCCTTCAAAGACATTCTTATCTTCAAAGCCATGTAAGGTAGCTGTTTCTGCTGCAACTAGATTTTTATAGAAATTATAAAACTCTTCTTTAGTCATTGGACAATTCAAATATGCAGCTTCACCCTTGTCATAACGTGATTTTTTATAAACAATATCACGATTAATTGAGCTAGCTGCCACAATTGGAGCAGCTGCATCAAAGAAATGAAGTGAATCAGTACCGCAGAACTCCTTAATCTGTTCTGCTAGTGTATCTGAGGTTAATGGACCAGTCGCAATGATCGTAATCCCATCCTTTGGAATCTCAGTGATTTCTTCCTCATGAACATGAACATTTGGCAAGTCCTTCAAAGTTTTAGTTACAACTGCACTAAACTTATCTCTATCAACAGCTAGAGCTCCCCCAGCAGGTACTGCTGTTTCATCCGCTGCTTTCATAATTAAGGAATCCAGCTGCCGCATTTCTTCTTTTAACAAACCAACAGCATTTGACAGTTGGTTAGATCTCATTGAGTTAGTACATACTAATTCTGCAAAGTTTGCAGTTTCATGAGCAGGCGTATTTTTCTTAGGTCGCATTTCATATAAATCTACTTCAATGCCACGCTTAGCTAATTGCCATGCAGCTTCACTCCCTGCAAGACCTCCGCCAATTACGGTTACATTCTTTACCATGCAATCTTTCCTTTCTGCTCGACTCTTTCAAGTCTATATAAAAATGATATCATTAAACCGCTTTCGTTTTAATGATATCATTGATTTTTATTATAATTTAATTTTCTTCTGGTTCTTCACGGTAATCACCATTTGGACAAAGGATTACTAGTCCTTTCTTGTTCTTCTTTTGAACTAAGAAGTGACCATCATTTGGACAATTACGACCAATTGGTTGATCCCATGAAACAAAATCACAATCTGGATAGCGTGAACAGCCATAGAATTTACGGTTGCGTTTTGATTTCTTTTCGATAACTTCGCCCTTACCACACTTAGGACAAGTTACGCCAATCTTCTTAACGATTGGTTTAGTATTACGACAATCTGGGAAGCGTGAGCAAGCATAGAACTTACCATAGCGTCCCATTTTGATAACCATTGGCGCTCCACAAATATCACAGTTAAAGCCTGCAGGTTCGTCTTTAATTTGAACCTTTTCAATTTGTTGGTCGGCTTTATCTAACTCTTTAGAAAATGGCTTGTAGTATTCATCAACTACTTTAATCCAGTTCTTCTTCCCTACTTCAACCCCATCTAGGTCATTTTCAAGTTGAGCTGTAAAGTCAACGTTAACAATGTCAGGGAAAAATTCTTCGATTAACTTATCTACAATTTCTCCTAATTCTGTAGGTACAATTGATCTACCTTCAAGTTTTACGTAGTAACGTTTTTGAATGGTATCAATTGTTGGTGCATAAGTTGATGGACGACCAACACCATTTTCTTCAAGAGCACGAACTAAACTAGCTTCTGTATAACGTGCAGGTGGTTGAGTAAAGTGTTGACGATCATCAGTCTTCTTAAGTTTAACCTTATCGCCTTCATTCAACTCAGGAAGTTCATTACTCTTTTCTTTTTGGTTATCGTATACCTTCGTAAAACCAGCAAATTTAAGTTTTGAGCCAGTTGTTCTAAAGGTTACATCATTTTGCTCAATATCAGCTCTAACTGTGTCGTAAACAGCCGGAGTCATTTGACTAGCAATAAATCTTGACCAAATTAAAGTATATAGTCGATATTCTTCAGTTGTTAAATACTCTTTTACCGAAGCTGGAGTTCTAAAAGCTGAAGTAGGACGAATTGCTTCGTGGGCATCTTGAGCATCCGCATCATTTTTAAAATGTTGCGGCTTAACTGCTGCGTAATTTTCACCGTATTCTTCATGAATAAATTTTGAAGCTTCATGCTTTGCTACATTAGCAATACGCTTTGAGTCAGTACGCATATAAGTAATCAAGCCGACAGATCCCTTACCAAGGTTCACACCTTCATAAAGAGATTGGGCAATTCTCATTGTTCGACGAGTTCTGTAGCCTAAGCGCTTGTTTGCTTCTTGTTGCATAGTTGAAGTAGTAAAAGGAGCAGCAGGTTGACGTCTTCTTTCCTTTTTAACTACTTTTGTAACTTCAAAGTTTTTCCGCTTATCAATTCGCTTTAAAACATCTTGAACTGCTTCGTTATTTGGCAACTCTTGCTTTTTGCCTTTAATGCCATAAAAAGCGCCCTTAAACTTTTCTGAGCCCTTTTCAAAATCAGCATCAATAGTCCAGTACTCTTCTGGCTTAAAGTTCTTGATTTCATTTTCACGATCAATTACTAACTTCAAGGCAATCGATTGAACACGTCCAGCTGACAAACCTTTCTTTACCTTTTGCCACAAAATCGGACTAATTGAATAACCAACCAAACGGTCTAGGACACGACGCGCCTGTTGAGCATCAACAATATCCATATCAATAGTTCTTGGATTCTTAAAGGCATTCTTAACAGCATCTTTAGTAATTTCGTTAAAAGCAACGCGGTTATGTTCTTTTGGATCTAGATTTAATGCATGAGCAACGTGCCAAGCAATCGCTTCTCCTTCTCGATCCGGGTCGGAAGCAAGATAAACATATTTTGCTTTTTTAGCTTCGCTCTTTAATTCTTTAATCGTATCGCCTTTTCCACGAATGGAGATATATTTTGGTTCATAGTCATGTTCTACATCCACTCCCATTTGAGACTTGGGTAAATCACGAATATGGCCTTTTGAAGCGATAACATGATAATTTCTTCCTAAATATTTTTCAATTGTCTTAGCCTTATGAGGAGACTCGACAATAACTAAATTCTTTTTATTTTTTCGTTTAGTAGGCATAGAATGCCCCTTCCTTGCACAATTTCTACCAAATTCTAAAATACCAAAAATTTTACTCTTGTCAACTAAAGCAAATTTTTAAAATCAGCATTAACCAATGGATAAGCACCAGCGGCAATTAACTCATTAGGGCCTTCTGACAAGGGACTTGAGACTGGTCCCGGAACTGCAAAAATATTGCGATTTTCTTCTAAAGCAATATTTGCAGTAATTAAGGAGCCCGATCTTTTTCTAGCTTCAGTCACAATAATATTTTTGCTTAAGCCCGCAAGTATTCTATTGCGCTCAGGAAATCTATAAGGTCTTGGCGGAGTATCCGGTAAATATTCACTGATCAATAGTCCCTTCGCCATAATTTCTTCCTGGAGCATTTTGTTTTCTTGCGGATAAAAATGGTTGAGTCCATTTCCAATGACGGCAATTGTCTTACCGTGATTTTTTAATGTTTCTTGATGAGCAATTCCATCCACTCCGCGTGCTAAGCCACTAGCAATAACAAAATCTTGCTGTAGCAGCTGCGGAATTAATTGTTTTAAGACAAAACGACTATAATTTGTCGGCTGTCTTGCGCCAACTATAACTGTAATCTCCTTTTTAAGCAAGGATAAATCTCCTCTAGTAAAAAGAAGTGTTGGTGCATTATACATTTCACGGAGTGCATTTGGATAGATTGTATCAAAAATAGTGATAACATCACACTGTAATTCAATTCTTTCAATCCAAGAATTAAACTTATCATTTTTCATTGCAGCTAAAACAAGATTTTGGATATTTGATTTTAATGATAAACTCTCTATTTTGTCAACTGTTACTTCTTCACCAGCAGTAAAATTCGCTACAATTTTTCCTATAGTAGTAATGCCAAGACCTTGCTGTAATTTTAACCTTAAACAAAATTCTTTCAAATTCATATAAATAAAACCTCCACTATCATGTACGCAAAAGTGAAGGTTTATTTTTTAATTATTTTTCGTATTCACTAACTGGAGCAAAAGATCTCCGATGAATCGGGGTTGGACCGTATTTTTCTAGAGCCTCCATGTGCTCACGGGTTCCGTAGCCTGCATTATGTTTAAAATCATATTCTGGATAGAGCTCACCATAAGCATCCATTAAGTTATCCCGAAACACCTTAGCTACAATACTAGCGGCAGCAATTGAGTTAGACTTAGCATCCCCATGAATTAATTTAACTTGAGGAATGTTTAAAGGTACATTCATCGCATCAACTAATAAGGCATCCGGCTTTACTTTTAGACCTTGAACAGCATGAGCCATCGCTAAACGATCCGCTTCATAAATATTAATCTGATCAATTACATCATTATTAGCTAAGCCGACACTAACACTGACAGCTTTTTCTAGAATCTTTGGAAAAAGCGCCTGCCGCTTCTTAGGTGATAATTTTTTTGAGTCATTAACATCAATTAAATCAAAATCATGTGGCAAAATAACTGCAGCTGTAACTACAGGCCCAGCAAGCGGTCCACGCCCTACTTCATCAACCCCAGCAACAAGTTGATCTTTTTGCCAAAATTCTTTTTCATAAGAAAAACGAGATTGAAATTGAGCTAATGCTTTAGCATATTTAGCTTGTCTTTTTTCATAGCTAATTAAGAGCTTTTGGACGCCCTTTCGTTCATCAGCTTTTAATTCTTCTAATTGCTCTTTGCTTACTTCTCCTTGAAGTAAGTTCTTTATCTCAGTAATCGTCATCTAAGATCGAACGTAATCCTTCCCAATTTTCCCTTGCGTAAACGTTGAAGCATAAAGAGTGAAAACTTATCATAGTCATCTCGCATACCGTATTTATTGGTCATTGCTAACAATAAATCTGGATTAGACATACTGTCCATCTCTTCACTTGAAATTCGTGCAAATTTAACAAGATCATCGCGATAATTTTGCTTCAAAAATTCAATCACAAATAAGGCAACATCATCGGGATGAAAAATATCCGCCTTAATTGCCCCGCAAGCTGCTAATTTGTAACCTACTTCTTGATCAGAAAACTTAGGCCACAAAATCCCTGGTGTATCTAAAATCTGAACATTAGTCTTTGTCTTTAACCAACTTTGTCCACGTGTTACACCAGGCTTATCACCAACAATTGCAGCATTTCTTCCAACCATACGATTAATAATAGTAGATTTACCACAGTTTGGAATTCCTGCAATAGCTACTCGAATCATTGGATTTGATGCACCTTTTGCAATTAATTTATCTGTCTTTTCCTTACCAGCCAACTTGATAATTTTAAATAGACTAGTCATGTTTGTAGTATGCTGGGCATCCATCGAAATCACGAAGTTACCCTCATCTTGATAATAATGAGTCCATTTTTTAGTTTGAATTGGATCAGCCAAATCAGCCTTATTTAAAACAATAATATGCGGTTTCTTCTTTGTTAATTGTCCAATCATTGGATTACGAGAAGAAACTGGTAAACGCGCATCTAAAACTTCAATTAAGACATCAATCAGGTCTAGATTATCTTCTAACTGATTTTTAGCCTTATTCATATGTCCTGGATACCATTGAATAGTTGCCATTTTTAATCCTCCATATCCTTTAGATTTAAGCTCATTGCCTTCTTTAAAGCAGGATTATCATCTTGCAATTTTTGTGCAACTGCTAAATAAAGTTGCGCTTGTACTTGCCCATTTACTATACCATCTGCTGTCAAGCCATGGGCTTTTTGAAACTCAATAACTGCATTCTTAGTTTCATCATCAAAAACTCCTGTAACATGCTTTGGCATATAGCCTAAGGCAGTCAAATATTGCTGCAGAGTTGCCACATCAACACCAGTCATTGATTTCTTCAGAATACTCATGCTTTGGAATTGAGGTAGTTTAGCTAAAGAAGATTCAGGAACAGGATAAGTTGGCTTTAACCCTTTTTGGTTAATCCAAGTTCCATCGGGTGTAAGCCACTTAGCAATTGTATATTTATATTCTGAATCTTGCGTCTGCCCTACTTCTTGCACTGTTCCCTTACCATAGCTCGTTTGACCAACAGAAACTGCCCGGTGATTTTGAACAAGAGCTGCGGTAAAGATTTCACTGGCACTGGCTGTATTAGCATTAATCAAAATAATTGGCTTTAGGTTTGTATGGAAGCCACCAGAAAGCTTTTTATCAGAGCGAATAACTTCTTTTTGCTTGCGATCCTGATATTGCATAATAATTTTATTATTTGGCAAGAAATACGATGCAGACTTCAAAGCAGCATCCATTGCACCACCAGGATTATCTTGCAAGTCAATAATTAACTTAGGATATTTTTTAGTATCAATTGACTTTAAAGCACTCTTTAAATCTTTAGCCGTATTAACGTCAAATTGTGTAATTGTAATAATTGTTGCATTACCTTCAGTTCGCTTAGTTAAGCTAGATTGGGAGATTTTAGCCCGCTTTAAGGTAACGTTAAAAGTAGAGTTAGCACGTCTAAGTTTCAAGGTGACTTTTGTACCAATTTTTCCTCTGACTAAAGGAGCTACTTTACTAAACTGAGCTGCACTTACTTTTTTATTATTAACGGCAACAATCTCATCGCCAGGTTTAATAGTACTTTTTGAAGCTGGAGAGTCAGCAACAATAGAGTCCACAACAACTTTATTGTTGCGTACTGCCATCTGAATACCTACTCCGCCAAAACTCGAACCCTCTAAAATATTATTAACTTGTTCTTGGTTTGCTCCACTTAATCCCTCAGAAAAAGGATCGTTAAGACTATTAAGCATCCCGTTAATTGCCCCCTGGCGCAATGTTTGCGGTGAGACTTTTTTATAATATGAACCTTGTAATTGCTCATACACTTTTTCAACTTGATAAAAAGGTGACTTTAGTTCCTTAACTTCCATAATTCCAAAGGTCAAACCTGCACCAATTGCCGCACCAGCTATACCAGTTAACAAAAATTGAGCATATTTGGAAAGATGCTTCTTTTTATTATTTGAAATTTCTTTATTTTGATGAGAATTATTTGGTTCTACTTCTGCCATATTAGCCTCAGTTCATATTATCTAAATATAATTTATATGCCTTGTCAAAAACGCTCATGCTTGGTAAATAGCCAGCATTTAATTCTAAATATTCTGACAATTTTTCATAGTCTTCTTCTTGTTTTGGAAAAGAACTGTCATGTTGAGCATTGTTAGCAAATTCAGCAATATCATCTAAAGAATCAGGATTTCTTTGAGTCATTAAAAAACGATAAAAGCTCTCACGATAAGCCATTAAAAGTCCTCCGTTGTATAGAATACTGCATAAGCACCCCTACCAGCATGCGTTGCAATAATTGGACTAGTAACACGAGTTAACACTTTAATATCAGGATTAATTTCTTTAATTTTATTAGTCCAAACTTCCATATCTTCAGGCGTATCGACATAAGAAATTGCTACTTCTTTGATATCGTGTTTATGTTCTTCAATATCCTTTAAAACACGTTTATCAAAGTTCTTAGAAAACTTCTTTCCCCGACCTTTTTTAGCAACGTCTAAATTTCCACCTGGCATATGCAATTCAATTCTAATATTTAATAAAGTAGCAATTTTACCAGCTAATGGTCCAAGACGTCCACCCTTAATCAAGTTATTTAGGTTAACTACCATCATCTGTAATTTTTGCTTCTTTTTAAGGTCTTCAACATGATTTACAATTTCTTCAAGACTCTTGCCTGCTTGCGCATCCTTAGCTGCGGCCAGCACTTGATAAGCTTCTGCACGATCAGTTAGTTCAGAATCAATTAAAGTTACTTCTTTAGTCTTTCCAATTATGTCAGCAGCCTGTCTAGCAGCTTCAATTGTCCCGCTTAAAGAACGAGCAAGAAAAATTCCTACTACTTGGCTTCCATCGGCAGTTAATTCTTCAAATACTTTTTCAAAAATTCCGATTGATGGTTGACTTGTCTTAGGTAATTCTTCAGACTCATCCATCTTCTTTACAAATTCTTCTCGACTGATATCAATGCCATCTGTGTAAGTCTTACCATCGATAGTAATAGTTAATGGAACGACTGTAATATCGTATTTATCAATTTCTTCAGGAGTTAATTGAACTGAGGAATCAGTTACTACTTTAATCTTAGCCATTCTAAGTGCTATCCCCTATTCTTCTATAATTATTATTCTATGTTAGAATTTATTAAGTACAATCTCAAGTATATCAAAAATACAAAAATGAGTTAAAATTTATTAAATAGATTATAAAGTTATTATATAAGGCGGAATAAATGAATGTCTTTTAAACAATTGTGGCAAGAACCTAAAAATCGGTCTAAAACCTATAACATTTTGAACAACATTTTTAGTGCTATTACTCATGGAATTGGCTTTGGACTAGCTGTTGCAGGATTGGTAGTTCTAATTGTGAAAGCTGCCCATACAGGAAGTGCCCTGAGGGTAACAGCCTTTACTCTTTATGGCTCTAGTTTGGTTATCCTCTATCTTTTTTCAACACTCTATCATAGTTTAATTTTTACTCGAGCCAGGCGAGTGTTTCAAATATTCGATCACTCTTCAATTTTTACTTTAATTACTGGAACCTACACCCCCTATACCTTAGTCGCAATTGGCGGGGTAAAGGGATGGGTAATGTTTGGTATTATTTTAGCCCTAGCCATTTTTGGCATTTTATTTTATATCTTTAATCAGGGAAAACATGTTGTTTTAGATACTATCCTTTACGTATTAATGGGCTGGATTGTGATTATTGCTTCCAGTACCCTTTACCCAGTTCTTGGGCCAACTGGATTTTGGCTCTTAGTCTGGGGCGGAATTGCCTATACCGTCGGTGCTATTTTATTTTCAATGCGCGGCGTTCCTTATATTCATGTGATTTGGCACATGTTTGTTTTATTAGGTTCAATTCTGATGTATTTTTCAATTCTATTTTATGTTTAAAAAAGAAGCAGACAGTGAACACAATTATCACTGCCTGCTTTTTTAGTTAATGATTTGAAGAAATAAATTCAGTAATCGCTGCTTCGTTATTACTAATTACTCCCTCTAAAACGGCTTTTTTGATTTCTTCTAATAAAAGCCCAACTCTTGGTCCAGCTGGGATACCATTTTTCAATAAAAAGTGGCCATCTATCACTAGGTCACGATTATTCTTAATTGGCAATGCTTCGTAACTATCAACCAAGGCACTCCCATTGATTGGTTGGCCCAAAATATGAGCTAAATCGATTGTTGAAACAATTGTTTCTAAACCAGCTTTATACAGATCATAATTATTTGGAGCATGTGAACTAATTAAGTCAAAGAAAGCAACAATATCAGCTACTTGACGCTCCATTGCATTAGAATTCTTCCACATCCGCATAAAGTGAGGAATCTTGTCATTTGGTAATTTTAATAAAATAATCATCAAAGCCCATAGATTAGCTTCAGTAGTAGGGCTAAAATTAAGTTGAGGATAAAGAGCTAAATTCTCTTTTTTGCCCCTAAAACCAGGTACTTCTTCTGATAAACCAGTATCTAAAAAGATTTGGAATGCCTTTTGGCTGCCAGGAGCAATCCCCATTTTTACGAATTCATCTCTGATACGTTCAACAGAAATTTTACTTAGTAACTCATGATTGTCACTGATTGCCTGTTCTGTTTCTGGTTCAAGCGTAAATTGCAATTGACTCATAAATCGAACTGCACGCATCATTCTCAAGGCATCTTCATGAAAACGATTCTCAGCTTTTCCAACTGCACGGATCAAATGCTTTTCTAAGTCACCTAGTCCGTCAAAGTGATCAATAATATTTCCATCGACGTCCATTGCTAGAGCATTAATAGTAAAATCACGCCGCTTTAAATCTTCTGATAAGTTTTGGACAAAAGTTACATGGTCAGGTCTACGGAAGTCTTGGTATCCTGATTCAGTTCTGAAAGTTGTAATTTCATAGCTTTCACCTTCATAAAGAACAGTGACAGTTCCGTGCTTAATCCCGGTATCAATTGTTTTCTTAAAAATTTGCTTAATTTCCATCGGATAGGCGCTAGTTGCAATATCGACATCATGAATGTGCCGATTTAAAAGCAAGTCTCGCACACTCCCGCCGACAAAATAGGCCTCATACCCCGCCTCATTAATCTCTTTTAAAACTGGAAGCGCGGCGGTAAAAACTTCCGGTAAATTATTAATCTTCATATATTCCCTATTCCCCTTAATTTTCACACTTCTTAATATAGAAAGAAGGAAGTAACATGACTAAATTATTTAATAAACGACTCTTTAAACAAATCTTCTTCATTACTCTAGGCTGTAGCATATATGCCTTTAGCTTAGATGCCATCAGCATCCCTAACAAACTTGCTGATGGCGGGATTAGTGGTATTGCCCTTTTACTTCGGTATTGGTTCCACATCAATCCAGGTTTATCCACGTTACTTCTAAATATCCCCCTAATTATAATCGGATATCGCTTTATGGGCAAACGGCTCCTTGCCTTAACAATCTGGGGCACACTTTGCCTATCCTTCTTCTTATCCTTTTGGCTTCATCTTCCTATTATAAACCAATTAAATTTAGACCATGATCTTTTTATTGCTGGTGTACTAGCAGGTTTGTTTTCTGGTGTTGGAATCGGTATTGTATTTAAATACGGCGGAACCACGGGTGGAACAGATATTATTGCCAGAATCTTAGATTTAAAATTAGGTATTCCAGTTGGAAAATCTTTGCTAGCTCTTGATGCATTTGTCTTAACGATTTCTCTTAGTTATCTTGATATTAAGCATATGATTTATACTTTGCTAGCTAGTTTTGTTTTAGCGAGAATTACTGATTCTATTCAAGCTGGTTCCTATGCTGCACGGGGATTGTTTATTATTTCTGATAAATATGAACAGATCGCTAAAATGATTGATGTTCAGCTAGATCGAGGATATACCTTCATAAATGCAGAAGGCGGATTTGATCGATCAGCTAAAAAAATTATTTACTGTGTAATTTCACCGCGGGAAATTAGTCAGGTTAAAGAATTAATCTTGCGTGAAGATCCTAATGCCTTTGTTTCAGTTATCGATGTTCATGAAGCCCTAGGTCAAGGTTTTACTTATGAAAGAAAAAAGAGACATATTTTCTTTAGAAGATAGGATCTAAAAATTATTCGTATCATCAAAAAACGGTCGATTAGCTAATCGACCGTTTTTTCAACCGTTTTGTGTGCGATTAATTACTTTTCGTCCGCTTTTTGTTTTAATTCTTGGATTTCTGTTTTTAGTTCTTGATTCTGCTTTTCAATATCATTTAGCTTTTGGATAATTTTTTCTAATTGGTCATCTTTTTTATTGGCATTTTTACTATCTTCTCTAATAAAGTAGGTCGTAATTGAACTAGTCAAAGTTCCGATCACGCCGATCCCTACTAGCATTAAGACTAGAGCAACTATTTTTCCAACAAAAGTATGCGGTGAAATGTCCCCATACCCAACAATGGTTGCAGTCGCAATCGCCCACCAAAAAGCCTGCGCTAATGAAACATGCTCAGTAATTGAATAAGTGATCGCTCCAATGATTAATAAACTAAGACTTGTATATAACAAATAAACTAGCCCGTTAGTATACAGAATTTTCCGGAGTCTGCCGGTTAAACCAACTAGGCGCAGAACTCTAAGAAGTCTTGTAATTCTAGCAACTCTTCCAATACGCGCAATTCTGAAAAATGCGAATAATCCATTGACTGGAATAATTGATAAAAGATCGAAAATATTATGCTTGACGAAACTCCCCTGTTGTCTGCCCTATACAGCCGGTAGAAGTAATCAATAGCAAAAATAAGCAGAATACTATCATCGATCCACATCCATATGCCGTTTGTTAGATTAATCACTGAAACATAATCTAAAATTACTAGTATAATTGAAATCACGGCTAGAATTGCCATGCTGAAGTGATATATTTTTTCTTTTTTCGACATCATTTTTTATTACAATGAATAATTCCTTGTTATCAATTTTAACTGTAGCATCTTTCCTCACGAGTAAATATTTTACAACAAGTTCAGTAGAAATGCTGGGGAACATGCTTAACATAATTTAAAATATGAAATAAATTAAAAAGCTGATCTTTAAAAATCAGCTTTTTTGACCTATTAAAGAAGAATTATTTTGAATGACGACCCTTTCCACCAAAAATTTTTCTCCAAAATTTCTTAGGGATAAAAAATATCCCAACCACTATACCTATTACTACAATACCCAAGTAAAACAAGCTACTATGGAAAACACTACTATGAGTATTTTCAACTTTATTTTGACTAGATGATCTTTTTCTTTCGTTAGTATTTTTCTTGTTAGAGTCCTTTGATTTTTTTGATCTATTAGTAGACACAGCTTGTTCTTGATCTTCCGGATCACTTACATTATCTATGCTTTGATCTTCTGTATCTTCCTTGTCTTCAGAAGACTGGTTTTTAGGATTTATTTTTCTTTCTCTAGGCATATGATTTTTCTTACACCATTCATCTACCGTCATCATCCCATGAAATTCGTTATTATCATCATAGTATCCTGGAGCTATATAACCATCACTTGTTCCATGGTAACCCTTATATTCCATCAAAGTCGTATTAATAATACCTTGTTGTTTTGGATCACCCCATCCAAAATTATTTTTTGAACGTTCTTCATATGCTTCTGCATCATAATATCCAGCCTTAAGATAAACAGCACCACTTTTATTATTAGGATCGACTTCTAAATCACGTCCGCCCCATGGATTACCTGCTATTTCAAGATTGCCAATTTTCTCTGGTAATCGTCCCATATGAAAAAATTGTCGCTCTGGCACACCATTAACAACTTTAACAGTATCAACTTTGATTGTTTTTAAAAGCTCCCCAGTATCTTGATTAATACATTCCCAATATAAAGTTTGGGTAGTTACTTCTTTCTTTTCAATTTGCTGATCACTATTTTCATCAGCAAAAGCTATTTGACTAGGTGCAAAATTAATCAAACATAATAAAGATGAAATTACGGCTACTCCTCTAACTATTTTTTTCATTACCATCCTCAATCATTTAAATTACTTCTTATATTTTTTGTTATATAACTGCAATTATATCAAAAAACGGGCGATTAGCTAATCGCCCGTTTTCAACCGAAAATTATAATTTCTCCACAATCTTATCTGCTGCAATTCTACTTTTTTCACTAATTTACAAATATTACTATTTTTTCAAATTCATTAGCTTTATCATTCAAAGTACTTTAGCCTAAAACAACTTATCAATGATCTGACTATTTAATACCATATTCATATCATCAAAAGTTGTTGATTATTATTGCCTTTTATTAATTTCGTAAATATTTTACTTCTAATTCCTTTTGATCTTCTGGCAAGAGAAATTGCTTAGTCACCTCTAAAAAATCTTTGATTAAGTCTTGGTAATTATTTTCAGCCATTTTTTTAACTACTTCGGAACAATTAAAAGTCAAAGAATGACTAATGACTAATAACCCATTTATAAAAAGACCTTCAATTACTTTAGCCATTAATCTTAGACTGTCTTTTGAATAACTCCTATCTTCTCTAAAATAGATATACGACATCTCATATTTTTTATTAATATATTTTCTATTTTGCAGTATTTCTTTAAAGATGAGCTCACAAGCAGAAGTATTATTTATATTTCTAGAGATTGCATTTAATACAATTTTTAATGCATCAGGTATATTTCTTAAATACCACCTAATCCAATCTAATACATTATTTTTTTCTTCCAATTCCTGTTCTTGTTTTAAAAAATAATTAATCATAGAACTAAATAAAAGATTCTTATATGATTCAGCTTTAATTGGTTTCTTTATGTTAGCTTGCATGGGCTTTATACAATATATTAGTGTTAAAATGATGTTTTGTTTACAAAACTCATCTGAAAATTCCGTGTTAAGCAGTCGAGTTACTGCGTTTGTAGCCCTATTTGCTATATTTTCATTAATTCGATAACTATGAGAAAAGCCAATAAATTCATCTTCTGTAATAGGATTATCTTTTTCAAAGAAAATATAAAAACGACCTTTCATATATTCTCGTTCATGCTTAGATAACCTTAAAATAGTATCTTTAAATTTACTTTTATAATTTTTTTCAAAGTAACCCCTATCATTTTTTATCATATCATCAACTAATGATACGTATTGATATGCTACAGTATTTACAAAGTCTTCTAAAGATATCCATTTAGTTTTATTTTCCTTATTATAGTAAAAATCAGAATTTTTAAGTTTAAAATCATTGAATAAGTAATCGTATAATATTTTCTTTTGTTTAAGAGTGCCATTTATAGATATATATTTTAAAAATTCAAAATTATTACCAGGTAACACTGATTCTAAACAAAAATTAAAGCGGTTAAAATATTGTTTAACTATGTCAAATTCTAACTTATTAGTCTCTGCACCAGCAATCAGGATTTTATTTATCTCATTCAAATAGTTTTTTAATATCGTATCATCACTGATTGCTTCTTCTAAAAAATAGTTATTAATGTGACTAAAATTTTTCCAACTCTCACTATTTTTTAAAACTTTGAGTAATTGTTCTTTTTGCCCAATTATATTTTTATCATCTTGTTTAGATTTTAAATTTAATGCCTCTTTCAAATTTTTAATAATCTTTTTTACATCTCTTTGATCAGTAGGTTGTTGCACTTCAAAAAACGGTCTATCTGGCGTTAAAGTCATATCAAAAGTATACCAACCATCAATATAATAATTCGATTTTATGTTCCTATCTTTTGCAAACTTTTGAACAAATTTGTTCATTTCCTTGCCCATTAATTTATCATTAAAATCTATATTATTTAATAATTGGTCAAAATCAAATACTTTTGGAAAATTATCGCTTAAACTAAGATTTATCAATAACCTTTGAATCAATTTACTATCTCTATAGAAATACTTTGGAAAGGCACCAGATTTATACACAATCCGATTTTTCATAAACAAATACTCGAGTACTTTAATTGGTTCGTTCTCTAAAATCTGTTCAATTGATGTCTGTAATAACATTTTTTTCTTGTTCAAAATTTCTATTAACTTTTTCAAAGCTGCAGAAGAAAAGTTAAAAAGTATATTCTCATTTAATTCATATTCAACTAAATTATCAAAAGTATAAAAAATACTATTCTCTTCTAAGTTGACCAATAACCAAATTACTCGAGCTTCATTACTTGAGATATTGATTGGATAATATACTCGATTTAAAAATTTCTTACCATTTTCATATAAATAATCAAAATCATTACGATATTTATACAAAATATTCATTGTATTTTCATCACCAAAAAATTCAGATGATTTTTCTATAATTTTTATTATTTTGAATCTAGTTTTCTCGTTTAGTTTTGAAAATTTTCTATTTACTTCACTCCAAAAATTGTGATAATACTTTCCCTTATTTAATTCGTTTACAAATTTACTATTATTGACGAGCAAATTAATACTATCTTTATTTAACCTATTTCTAAAGCAATCATCTATAAAAGTTTCCTCATTGAACAAAGCTCTAGTTATGTCTTTATTTAATTGATCCAAATTATTTTTATCTATGTCGTCAATAAGCTCCTTGGCAGAAACAAATGCATGCTTTTCCTGATACTTATCGCTAATATCTTTATTCATTTTCTGCAAGAAAATTGGTAAATCAGAATAGTTATGCCCATACCATATAATTTCTATATTTTTCTCTTCTCTATAGTACTCTTTCACTAAATTAGCCTGATCTTCAGAAATATCATCCCTAAGTTGCATCAACGCATACTTTTTTAAATTTAAACTATCTGATGAAAAGAGATTTAAAACCTCTTCTTCTTGAAGACTTGAACCAATAAATAATAGCACATGTGCATTTTGTTTTATCAATTGCGTTTCTATTTTTTTCTTAGCATTATTATTATTCAAATATAATTGATTATATGAATCAGATGAACTAACTAATAAAACTCCAGGAGTAACAGGTGTTCCATGCATATGTAAAATAGATTTATCAGCTAATTTGTCAATATTTTCCAAAGCATTGATGTCTTTTAGAATATTTGGACGTGATTGAAATGTCGCTTCATATGCTTTTTCTATTTGATTATCATAATTCGTAGTAATAAAAATCGCACTCAAATTAAGAACTTGATCAATTATCTCATTGATCTTTTTTATTGGATTTATTTCAAGAAAATAATATTTTTCAAAATCGTTTACATGTTCTAAATATTTAGTTTTCTCTTCATCATTCTGAGCCATGGATTTACTCTTACAATACTTTTTGATCATATGATGAACCATATCAACTTTTCTTTTATTAGAATAGCCACTTCTATCATTTAGCCAGTCTAAAAAGCTAATATCAGTTGCCTGTACTGATGAATAAAATGAATTTTGTCCTAATAAATCTTGTAAATGGGTCTTCCAATACTGGATAAGATCTTGAACATACCCATTCCAATCTTTATATCCCTGAGAAATAGATGTTCCAGCTCCAAGAAAACACACAAGTGCATTATCTTCTTTGGTCGAAGCGAGTACATCAATAAAATTATTATATTCTGCAGATGAATTTATTTTGGTTGAAACTAGGTTTTCAAACTCTTTATCCATAAATACTCCATTTCATTTTTTACTTACTAGCCTCTTCTAATGCTTTTTGTAACTCTGGATCAACTGCATGAATGTATAGTCCATGAACTCCACGCGTCATTAACACATTAAATTCATTTTTTAGCAGAGTGTCTGCATAACTTTTAGTAGAATCACGTTTCTGAGTAGCTTTACTATTGGAACTCTCTAGTGGATCATGAATAATATGTCCATTTCGATATTTTACAGATGGACCTAATTCCACACCCACATAATTAAGATCAAATCCTTGCACCGTATAAGTAGATCCGATCTCATCTATTGTGTAATCTTTTTCAGCCCATGACTGCTCACTATACTTTACAGATTTATGCGCTCTATGCTTACTTTCATACTTGTCTCTTCTATTTATTTCATAATTCCATGGCATATGCCATTTCCCTTCAGAGACTTCCCAGTATCTTTGATTATCAGGTGGCTGTGTCTTTCCGCCAGAATAGTCCCAGTCAAATGTAGCAACCATTCTACTTATTCCATTTTTTTGATCACTATTCTTTTCTTGAATAGCTTTTTGCATTTCAGATGGATCTTTAAAAACCTTTATTTGGTAATTATCATCTTGAGGTACTTTATTAATCACACCATTATCTATTACATTTCGAATCCAATCTATTGTCGCCTGGGATGCATCAATTCTCATCTGATTGCTCAAATAGATAATATTATTTTTTCCTGCTTTTTCTTCTAATTCAGCAAAGTCTTTCTTTTCCCAAACTGAAGCCGTAGATAAAACCTGTCCCGGATCATATACTGCCATAATTACTTTGGCACGTTTCATAATATCTTTTAACATATTATTGCCATATTTGGCATAGGCTTGGTTTTTCTGTGTAAGTAATAAATGTGCTTCATCAATCAAGGCGATGTCTATCTTATTCTCAGGATCAACTTGCTTTATAAAAGTAGCAGGCTTTGCAACTTGTACTTGATCATCCTTATCAAAAAGTTTTTTCGATATTTCTTTATATACCTTGAGTTGTTCATCTTGATTAACTATCATTGCAACAGATAATCTTTGAGAATTGTCATCAATTTTTTGCTCATTAGCCGATATCTGATCTTCATGCACTAGATCGTAAAAAATATTACTCATCAAAACAGTTTTACCTGATCCAGCATTACCTTCGACCAAAATAAGCGCCCCTTCATCCAATTTTTGATTTTTCTGTTTAAAGAGTTCTTCATTTATATTATCTATAATTTTTGCCTTCGCATTTAATTGTTCATTGGTCAGTTTATTAAACGGAGATGCCTTAAAAATAGCTGATGATTCAATTATTTTACGAGCTGGAAACAAAATTTGGTTTTTCTTTCCTAATTTTTTCCAAATGAGATTAAATAAATCATCAAATTCATCAGAATCATAATATCTATTTTGCTCATTATGACGTTTATTATTTAGACGATATACTGCCGGTACACTGCTAAGATATTGCATCATTCTATTTTCAATATCAAGAGTCATAGATTTATTAAAGTGTTCGTGTCCAATTACAAACATACTTACATTTTTTGAATTCTTTAAATGAAAAAAATCGTCTCTTTTAGCGGGATCTGAATCCAAGTGTTGCAATGTACGCCTTTGAATATCATTTGTTTCACCAACATATACTGCATATTGTGAGTTATTTTTATTCATAGGATCATTTATTACATATACAGTAGGAAATTCTGTCAATAATACTTGCTTTTTTTCATCTGAAGCATATTCTTGATTAATCTTATCATTTAGCTGACTAGCGGTTTGAACATTATAGCTAGTTTCATATATGATGGGTGCTTTCAATTCTTTATTTACCAAAATATTAAAGTCTCTCTTTTATACATAATCTTTATTACATACTCTCCTTAAAAGATATCATAATTGTGTCTGTTGAGATATATTAATTCTATGTTTTTTGACTATTTTACATAATAAAAAATATGAACAAAACAAAAAAAACTGGCCAACAAGCCAGCTTTTTCTACTACTCTTCACTATTCAATTCATCTAACATATCTTGCATATCAAGATCATCTGGTTGAATTTGCAGATACTTCTTAATCAATTCCTTAGTTGTTGGAATTTCACGCAATTCATAGAACAAGCTAATCATCTGTCTCAAGAAGCTTGCATTATTTTGAAAGGCTGGATAGGCAAGTAAGAATTCACTCTTAGCCTTATCATAATCTTCAAGTCTTTGATAAGAAACAGCCAAATTCCAGTGAGCTTGTGGCTCTAACTCTTCATCATCAAGATCCTTGAACAAGCTAATATTAGCCTCATCTTGATGCTGGTGAAGGTATAAGTTAGACAACTGCAAGCGCAAATCACTGTTATCAGGAGCAACCTCAAGTCCCTTTTTAAGCAAGCGTTCTGCTTCATCCAATTGATTCAAGTTAGCAGCAGCTTTGGCACCTAGACTATACAAAACTTCATCCAATTCGTTATAAGATAGACCAGTTTGCGCAGTTCTGAGCACTTCCTCATTATTGTCTTCTGCGGCATAAGCTTGGGCAAGAAGTGGATAGGCATTTACATAATCAGGTTGAGTTTCGATTACTTGGTCTAGGTACTTAATTGCAGCCTTATTATCGTTAGCAGAAAGCATAATTAAGCCAGCTTCATAAAGAGCATCAATACTTAAAATATCATTTTCATGACTCTTAATTTCATTTGCTGCTTCTTCATACTCACCTAATTTAGCAAGACAAGCTGCAATTCTTTGACTTAAAACTACTTCACCAAAAGTCTTATTATTTTTAGCTAATTTCCGGTATAAGTCTAAGGCTTCGCTGTAGTCACCGCTAAGATAGTCTAATTCAGCCAAGCCAAAGTTAATGGCATCTTCATCAGGAGCTAATTTATGGGCTTCTAAGAGTTTTTGATGGGCTGTTTCAATTAGTCCATTACTTTGATAGTAATCAGCTAAATCAAGCAAACTTTCAAGGTAAGCATCACTATCTGGCTTTACATCATAAAGGAGCTGCAAGCCATCGTCTTCATCCCCATCATTTAACAAAATTTCAGCTAAATAGACCTTAAACAAGTCTTCTTTAGGAAACTGTCCAATCAAAAAGCGGTAAACTTCTTTAGAAAGATCAGTAAAACCAAGATCAGTTAAGTTTTCAGCTAAAGAAGCAAGGATTTCTGGGTCATCATTATCCAACGCCTTTTTCAAGAGAATTCGATTATCAGAAAAATCATGATTTTGAATTGCATCTAATAGTTGTTCAGAATAAGTCATTTTTTCACTCTTTTCATTTGTGCTCTCACAATAATTGTACACAAAAAACGTGCCAAGCTATACAACTTAGCACGTTTTTATTTTGCTAGTAACTGAACAATTACTTAACAGCATCCTTAAGAGCCTTACCTGGCTTGAATGCAGGAACCTTAGAAGCTGGGATTTCGATTTCAACCCCAGTTTGTGGGTTACGACCCTTACGAGCTGCACGGTGACGTACTTCAAAAGTACCGAAACCGATCAATTGAACTTTTTCACCCTTAGCAAGATCTTCTTGAATAGAGTTAAAGATTGCATCAACTGCAGCAGCAACTTCTTTCTTGGTTAAGTCAGTTTTAGCAGCAACTTCAGAAACTAATTCTGCCTTGTTTGCCATTCCACTTCACCTCCCAAAATGAACTAATAATATTTTTAAACAAAACCTTTGAAAATAAGAAAAATGAGTTATTCATTTATTCCCTGCAATAAAATTAGCACACTAAGACGCTTAGTTGCAAGCTTTTTCGCAGATATATCCCTATTTTTTTGAAATTTAAGGCTTATTTACGTTTTCTAGCTAAGATTTTAATTGGTGTTCCCACAAAATCAAAGTTTTGTCTTAATTGATTAATTAAAAATCTCTGGTATGAGAAGTGAAGCAACTCTGGATCATTTACAAAGACAACAAATGTTGGCGGAGTTACTGCCACTTGGGTCATGTAGTAGATTCTTAATCTCTTTCCATTAACAAGTGGAGTTGGTGTAATTCTAGTTGCTTCAAGAAGTAAATCGTTCAAGACACTAGACTGAATTCGACGAGTTTGATCTTCATGAACTTCTTTAACAAGCTTCAAGATATCTGGAACTCTTTGACCCGTCTTAGCAGAAACGAAAATAATTGGAGCATAGTCTAAGTATTGGAACTCTCTTCTGATTGTATCTTCAAAGTCCTTCATACTTCTACTGTCTTTTTTAGGTAGATCCCACTTATTTACAACAATAATTACACCGCGGCCTGCGTCATGAGCATATCCAGCTACGTGCTTATCTTGTTCACGAATACCAGTACTTGCATCTAAGACTAAAAGTGTAATGTCACTTTCTTCAATAGCACTGATCGCTCTTAAGACAGAATACTTTTCAGTCTTCTCATAGACCTTACCACGCCGTCTGATACCGGCTGTATCAACGATAGTATACTTTTGCCCATCATTGGTAAAAGTCGTGTCAATGGCGTCTCTAGTCGTTCCTTCGATATTAGAAACAATTACACGTTGTTCACCTAAAATAGCATTTACAAGTGAAGATTTACCGACATTTGGACGTCCAATCACACTAAAGCGAATTGAATCATCTTCATGTTGGTTAGCCTTGTCTCCAAATTCACCAACAATAGCATCTAGTAAATCACCCATTCCAGTTCCATGACTACCAGAAACTGGGATTGGATCACCTAAGCCTAAGCTGTAAAAATCATAAATATCTGTTCTTTGCTCAGGATTATCAGCCTTATTAATGGCCAAAATAACTGGCTTTTTAGTTCGATAAAGCATTTTAGCAATTGTTTCATCCATGTTAGTCATATGTTGAGTAACATCCCCTAACATCACAATTACATCTGCTTCATCAATGGCAATTTCAGCTTGTGCCTTAATTTGTTCTTCAATTTCACCAGAGTCTAGAGTAATACCACCAGTATCAATCAGGATAAATTCATGACCCATCCATTCAGCACGGGCATAAATTCTATCTCTAGTAACTCCAGCCTTATCTTCAACAATAGCTACACGAGAATTAATAATTCTGTTAAAAATAGTCGACTTACCAACATTTGGACGTCCAACTAATGCAACTACGGGTAATGACATATTATTTCTACCCCTTTCTATACTAATGAAATAAAAAAAGCTGACCGGAGTCAGCTTTTTTTAGACTAATGACGATTAATCCTTATCTTTAAGTTGATCACCAATAATGTCACCTAAAGCA
>CANOGU010000017.1 GCA_947565635.1 uncultured Lactobacillus sp.
TCATAGATAGTACTTTATATATTTGTACTGTCTACTAAAGTAGGACTATATCATTTTTACTCTCAGCAGTATTTTTTTGACTACTTTACTAATTATAAAAAATTTTGAAAATGAGCCTCTCTCTTGCTAGACGTAACTTTTGCTTAATACAATATATATGATCCAAAATGTCAATACCTACAATATCATGTAGTTTCTGATAGAATAGAACCATAGATATTGTGAAAGAAGAGAATAACCATGTTACAACAAGATGCTCAAATTAAATCAATTACTCAAATGACACTGCCAGAAACAGCTATTAAAAGAGACGGCAGCATCTATCCTTTTGCTCTTTACAAAATTGAAATGGTTTTAGATAGCTTGCATCTGACTGAACATGAAGCAGATATTTTACCTGCTATCCTTCAAAAATTAAATGGTGCAAAGCAGACTTCTACTGAGAAAATAGCAGATGCATTTGTTCAAACATTAATCGAACTCGGCTTTAGTGATGAAGCAAATGCTTATGTTGATTACCGTAGAGAAGATGAAGCTAATTTTAAGAAGCAAACTGAGACTACTAACCGTCTGGGACGTTTAATTCACCATGATCCAACAATTGTTAATGAAAATGCTAATAAAGATTCACGTGTTTTTTCAACTCAGCGTGATTTAACAGCTGGTGTAGTTGGTAAAACAATTGGTTTAACGATGATGCCAGAACATATTGCTAAGGCACACTTGCGTGGTGATATTCACTGGCATGACTTAGATTACACACCGCTCAGTCCTCTAACTAACTGTTGTTTGATTGACTTTAAAGAAATGCTAGGTCATGGCTTTACAATAGGAAATGCAAATATTGAATCTCCTCATTCAATCGAAACAGCAACTGCTCAAATGTCTCAAATTATTGCTAATGTTGCTTCTAGTCAATATGGGGGATGTTCTGCTGACAGAGTAGATGAAGTTTTAGCTCCATATGCTGAAAAGAATTATCACAAGAATATTAAGGAAGCTAGCGAATTCTTTGACGATGAAGAAAAGATCAAGGCTTTTGCAGTTAAGCGAACAAAAAAAGATATTTATGATGCTATGCAAGCTCTTGAATATGAAATTAATACCCTATTTTCAAGCCAAGGACAAACTCCATTTACTACTTTAGGATTTGGATTAGGAACATCCTGGATTGAACGTGAAATCCAAAAAGCAATCTTAAAAATTAGAATTGAAGGTTTAGGAAAAGACAAAAGAACAGCCATCTTTCCTAAGTTAGTCTTTACGCTAAAGAAGGGACTTAACTTACATCCTGGAGATCCAAACTATGATATCAAGGAATTAGCTTTGGAATGTTCTACTAAGCGTATGTATCCAGATATTGTTAGTTATGACATGATTAAGAAAATTACTGGATCATTTAAAGCTCCAATGGGTTGTCGTTCCTTCTTACAAGGGTGGAAAGATCCAGAAACTGGTAAAGAAGTAAATTCTGGTCGTATGAACTTAGGTGTTGTTACTTTAAACCTACCTAGAATTGCCATGGAATCAAAGGGAGACAAAGATTTATTCTGGCAAATTTTTAGAGAAAAAGTCCAAACAGCACATGAAGCTTTACAAATTAAGGCTAAACGTTGTACTGATGCTGTACCTGATAATGCTCCAATTCTTTATGAATATGGCGCTTTTGGTAAAAGGCTAAATGCAGAAGATAATGTAAATGATCTTTTCAAAAATGGACGCTGTACAGTTTCCTTAGGTTATATTGGACTTTATGAAGTAGGTACAGTCTTTTATGGTCCTAATTGGGAACATAATGAGGAAGCGCACCAATTTACTATTAATATTGTTAAAGAACTTCACGATTACTGCGCTAAATGGGAAAAAGAAGATCCAAATCACTATCACTACAGTGTATATTCAACTCCAAGTGAAAGTTTGACCGATAGATTTTGTCGCCTGGATACTAAAAAATTCGGTAAGGTTAAAGATATTACTGATAAGGAATACTACACTAATTCCTTCCACTACGATGTAAGAAAGCACCCAACTCCATTTGAAAAATTAGCTTTTGAAGCTCCATACCCATTCTATGCTGCAGGTGGATTCATTCATTATTGTGAATATCCAAACCTTAAGCAAAATCCTAAGGCACTAGAGGCTGTCTGGGACTGGGCTTATGATAAAGTAGGATACTTAGGAACCAACACTCCAATTGACCAATGCTACAAGTGTGGTTTTAAGGGTGAGTTTAAGGCAACCGCTAAAGGCTTTGAATGTCCACAATGTGGAAATCATGATCCAGAAACTTGTGATTGTGTGAAGCGTACTTGTGGCTATCTGGGTAATCCTTTGAAACGTCCAATGGTTCATGGTCGTCATGAAGAAATTGTCCACCGTGTAAAGCACTTGAATATGGGAATGGAAGAAAAGATGGCTAAGGATGAAGTTAGAAAGAATGACGAATACTGATGCCAGAGAAAGATAAGAATAATCAAGAAGGTCCGGATGTTCGAGGAAATTTAATTAAGGTTAATGTTGGTGGAGATACTATTTTTGTTGATTCTAATCAATACAAACCGCAAGTTGAACATGCTAAAAAATTAAAACAACAACATAGAAAACCGAAAAATCCTAAGCCACAAGAATGGAAGTCAGAAGAATACTCTAAGCATAAAATTGCTGACTATAAGCCATTTAATTTTGTTGATGGTGAAGGGGTTAGATGCAGCTTATATGTAAGTGGATGTTTGTTTGACTGTCCTGGTTGTTATAATTTAGCAGCCCAGAATTTTAATTATGGACGTCCTTATACTCAAGAATTGGAAGATAGAATTATTGAAGATATGTCTCAATCTTATGTGCAGGGGTTAACTTTATTAGGTGGTGAACCATTTTTAAATACTTGGGTATGCTTGAAATTAATTAACCGAGTACGTAAAGAATTTGGACATAGTAAAGATATTTGGTCTTGGTCAGGTTATACCTGGGATGAGCTTCAAAAAGAAACTCCTGATAAGAAAGAAATGCTTTCAAAGATTGATATTTTAGTTGATGGACGTTTCATGGATGATTTAAAAGATTTGACACTACAATTTCGTGGGTCAAGTAACCAGCGAATTATTGATGTTCAAAAATCAATTAAGGCTAATAAGGTTATTATTTGGGATAAGCTAGTTAGATAAGTTTGATAGAATAAGGGAAACGATAATGTTTCTCTTATTTTTTTAGGTGAAAAAGATGCAAGAAAAGAATTTGAAATTAGTCGATAAAATTATGACCGCCTTGCAAGGTGTAGAAGATCCAGAATTACTAGTTGATGTAGTTAATTTAGGGTTAATTTATGGAATTGATATTGAAGGGGATCATGCCACAGTTAAGATGACTTTAACAATCGTTGGCTGTCCCTTGTCCACATATTTGCAAAATGCAATTGAAAAGGCAGTCTTGTCTGTTCCCAAAATTAAGAGTTGTGATGTGAAGTTGGTTTGGTATCCAGTTTGGAGTCCAGAAAGAATGACGATAGCGGCTAAGAAACAATTAGGGATGCTGGATAATGAACAAGTCCTTGATCAAGAAAATAAAATTGAAGAGACAGAAAAGAAAGAAAAGATAATTGATTTTTCTGTTCCAATAAAGAAGCTGGCAGAAGAATATCCAGATTTTATTCAAATTATGTATGACTGCGGCTTTACAAGAATTAAAATTCCCGGCCTGTTGTCTACCGTAGGAAGAGTAATGACGATTCCGCTTGGTGCCCAAGCTATGAAAATTGATTTAGATAAAATAAGGCAGGCGTTCGAAGATAAAGGCTACAAGGTGATTGATTAATGAAAGAACTAGATAAAGAACGACAAAAAGCTATTTTAAAAATTTTAAATTTTATTCAAGATGGTGGGGAGCTTGAAGAAGCAAAGAAAATGTTTCAAGCTGCCTTTGATCAAGTTGATGTGGCTGAAATCACTGCGGCAGAAAGAGAATTAATTGCTCAAGGCCTTGATCCAAGAAAAATCCAATATTTGTGCAATGTTCACGCCGATGTTTTTAAGGGGAATATTAAAGAAAATAAGAAAAATTCTGAGTTTGAAAAACCAGGTCATCCAGTTCATACATTCAAGTTAGAGAATATTGTTCTTAAGTCCTTGGTAAATGACGCTTTATTGCCAGACTTAGCTAAGTGGGAAAAGGGAGATAAGAGTGCACTCTCAAAGTTAAGACAGGAGTTAAAAGACCTAGCTAAAATTCACTATCATTATGCTCGTAAGGAAACTTCAATGTTTCCCATTATGACTAAATATGGAATTACTGCACCACCGAAAGTTATGTGGGGCGTTGATGATAAAATTCGAAAACTCATTGGTCAGGCTAATTTACTTATTAATCAAAAAGATATTGATCAAGTTGAAGTGTCTAAGGCAATAAAAGAGACGGCACATGAAGT
The DNA here is from genome assembly GCA_947565635.1 of uncultured Lactobacillus sp. GTDB lineage: Bacteria > Bacillota > Bacilli > Lactobacillales > Lactobacillaceae > Lactobacillus. The sequence continues at coordinate 4,421 of CANOGU010000017.1, forward strand.
GCTTGAAATGATTTTTAAAGAAGAAGAAATCATGTTGCCAATGATTGATGAAGTTGCCAGTGAAGAAGACTGGGGCAATGTCAAAAATGAGGAAGAACAGATTGGCTATACCTTGATTCAAAAACCAATGAATTGGAAACCTAAGGAAAAGACTAAAAATGATGGGCCACTTTCTGTTGATAAATTAAGTAGCTTAGCACTAAATTTTGCAGAAGGAAGCTTAAATTTGGAGCAATTATCTGCAATTTTGGACTTAGTGCCTTTTGCATTAACTTTTATTGATGAAAATGATAAAGTAGCTTATTTTGGCGGAGGCGCCAATATTTTCCCTCATTCTAAAAATGCGATTGGCAATAGTGTTTATTCTTGTCATTTACCTGAGAGCATACCACGAGTTAAAAAGATTTTTGACGATTTTCACCAAGGGAAAAAAGATAAGTATGAGTTTTGGTTTGAGCCAAGACATATGGGGCGGTACCTATACTTACAGTATTTTGCTGTGAGAAAAGATAATAAATATTTGGGCTGTTTAGAAGTTGCTCAGGATGTTACTGATATTAGAAGTTGGAAGAATGAAAAGCGATAACGAGAAGACTCTACCTTTAGGCAGAGTCTTTTTTACGCTCGTGCAAAAATGTTCATTAATTGCTAGACTGAATGTAAGAATATGGAAGAAAAGGGTGAGAAAGTTGCATAGTAAGGGAAATATCCAACCGGATGATGAGATAAAGTTACATTGGCTTCTTTTAGGTGAGTTATTTACCTGGATTGGAGCCAGTTTTATTTGGCCATTAACTTCAGTTTATTTGAATAAAAGACTCCATGTTTCTTTAGCTATGATTGGAATAGTACTTTTATTTAATTGTTTGGCCAATATGCTTGGTTCATTTATTGCTGGCTGGGCATATGATCATTTCAATCCATACTATTTAATTATCGCCGGCGCTGGTTTAGATGCCTTAGTACTATTTGGGATGGCTGTTAATCATACTTGGCCAATTTATTGGGTTTGGATGACTTTGACTGGTCTCCTGGGTGGCTGGAACGGTGCGTTAATTAATTCAATTGCAACTAGCATCAAGTCTAAGCCCGGTCGATATGTCTTTAATACAATTTATTTTGCACAAAATCTTGGTGTAGTATTAGGGACATTAATTGTAGGTTATATCTATGATTATTCAGTTACAATTTTATTTGTAATTGCGGCTAGTCTTTTTGTGATTGTAAGTATAAACGCAATCATTAATTATCGACCAATTATTAAGTTTCATTCGGAAAGAAAAGCTCAGCAAAATAAAGATAGTAAAAATAAGGTAACTCCGATGCCGGTTGCTAATCTAAAGCTGACTATCGGCTTTTTTACGACCTTAGCTGTAATTTGGTTGATGTATATGAACTGGGAATCTAATCTTTCAGTTTATATGGTTTCTTTGGGAATTCCTTTTCATTTATATAGTTTATTGTGGACAATTAACGCCAGCATTATTGTGATTGTTCAAGCATTTCTAAGTCGTTTTCCTAACACATTTAAGAACTTATTTCATCAAGTAGTATTTGGAGTTACTATGTTTGCTATTTCTTTTGTAACTCTAATTTTTGCAAAAGACTATGCTCACTTTGTATTTTCAATGGTTACTTTAACGCTTGGTGAATCAACAGCAATGCCCGCAATGCCCGCATATGTAAATGACTTGTCACCTGTTGATAGTAAAGGGAAATACCAAGGTTTAACAATTTCAACGTCGGCTGTTGGGAGAGCATTTGGACCATTATTTGGGGGCTTGGTTATTGATAAGTTTGGTTATATCAATTTCTTTATTGTTGCTGCGATTGGGATTTTTATGATGTTGGCAATTATTGTTCCCCTTCATACAAGATTAAAAGGAAAGCTGAAAATATTTAGGTAAACTTTTACATGATTTTTCTTATTAAGTGAAAAGCTTTACAGAATGAAAGCGATCTCTTCTTTTTATGAAAGCGCCATCTTATAATATAAATGTGCGGTAAATGAAAAGGAGATACACGATGAGAAAGATTTCACCTGAAGTTGCAAAACATATGGATAATTTATCTAATGAGGCTGGAGTAATCAGCGCATTAGCAATTGACCAAAGAGGATCATTGAAACGAATGTTAGCTGAGGCAGCAAATAAGCCTGCTGATGAAACAACAATTGTTGATTTTAAGGAAGCTGTTTCTAGTGAGTTGACTCCATATGCTTCTGCTATTTTGACAGATCCGGAATCCAGCAACTAAGGGTAGAGATAAGAATTGTGGTTTATTATCATCTTATGAAAAGACGGGCTATGACACTACTGAGCCAGGTAGAATGTGTGATTTAATTGCCAATCAATCAGCATTAAGAATTAAAAATGATAGTGCCGATGCAGTTAAGTTCTTACTTTACTACGATCCAGACGAAAGTGATGAAATTAACGATAAGAAGAAGGCTTTTGTCGAAAGAGTAGGAGCTGGAACTAAAGCAAATGGATTACCATTTTTCCTTGAATTATTAACTTATGATGGGAAAATTAATGATGCTAAAGGTGAAGAATACGCAAAGGTAAAACCTGAAAAAGTTTTCAAAACTATGCAAGAATTCTCTAAGTCTCAATATGATATAATAGTTCTTAAAGTTGAGATGCCATTTAATATTAAGTTTGTAGAAGGCTATAATGGCGACAACAATGTTGTTTCTACTCAAGAAGAAGCAAAGAAATTATTGGAGAAACAGTCAGATTTAACTGATTTACCATATATCTTTTTATCGGCTGGTGTAACTTCAGAAGAATTTATTGCAGAGATTAAGACGGCTGAAGAAGCTGATGACGACTTTAACGGTGTGCTTTGCGGGCGTGCAACGTGGAAGCCAACAATTAAGCCATTTGCTGCTGAAGCAGAAAAGCAACGTAGAGAATGGCTTTCAACTGAAGGAAAGAAAAATATCGAGAACTTAAATTGATGCACTTAAAGGTGCAAAATCCTGGAAAGATAAATTAGAAATCAAAGAATAATAGCTGAATTATTTAATTGAAAACAAGGTCAGAAGTGGCCTTGTTTTTTGTATGGATGAACCTAGGTCCAACCTTGAAAAAACATACTTAGCGCAATAAAATAAAAAAGGAATTGTTAATTTGGAGGAAAACAATGAAAGAATTGAAATATACAAGTTTGGCTGTTGCGGCATTAACAGCTACTCTTTTAGCAAGTACTAATAATAGTAAGGTTCAAGCTGCTACAACTGATAAAAATAACGCTGTCGTTGTAGCAAAATCAGATAAAGAAAAATTACAAGATGCTGTTAATCAAGCACAAAATTCAGTTAATAATGCTCAAGCAAGCGTATATAGTAAAAAGAGCGCATTAACTAACGCACAAGCACAGGCAAAAGCACCAAATGATGCCTGTGATGCTCAACAAGCTAAAGTAAATGATAGCCAAAAAAATTTAGCTGATAAGCAAGCTGTTGCAAAACAAGCACAAGATAAGTTAGCTAATGCAATCGAAGTAGCAAAGCAAGCAACTTCAGAAAATATTCAAAAGACCCAAAAGAATATTGCTGCACAGCAAGATGCAATTAAAGCTGCTAAGCAAAATGTCAGTGATGCAAATGCAGATTTAAATACAGCACAAAGTCAATTAGCGACTGCTAAGCAAAAACAAGCTGATGCTCAAAATTTAGTTAACAGTAAAGAAGCTGCAAAGAAAACTGCTGATAATAATGTTGCTAACGCTGAAGCTGCCGTTAAGAATAGTGGACTAGATGAAGCAAAACAAAATGTTCAAAAAGTTCAAAACGCATTAAAAGAAATTAAGAAAACAAATGCAGATAACGAATCAGTTTTGTCTAAGAATCAAGCTGCTTTAGCTGAAAATAATCAAAAGATAGCAACTGTTAATAATAATCTTGCAGTGGCAAACAAAGCTGTAGTAGATGCTCAAAACAATGTTAATGCTAAACAAAAGGCGCTGGCTGAAGCTCAACAAGCTTTGAAGGACTTACAAGATCAAGTTGCTCAAGATCAAGCAAGTGGAGCAGCTGGTTTCTTTAAGGCAATTGCTGACAATAAAGATAATTCTGAAAGTTTAAGAGAAGATGCTCAAACTGCATATGAAATTGTAGCAGGAACATATAATGGTGAATATGGAAAAGAGCCAAGCTGGTATGCACAACGTGTACATTTAGGTGCTAAAAATGATGCTACCAGTATTGAAGAAATGAAAAATGTTCTTCCATATTTGCCTAAGGTAAATGAGGCGCGTACAAGTCACAATAGATCTGTTTTAGGAATATCGTTGACGGATATGGCTGTGGCCATGATTGATGCAGATTATCAAACAGGTTGGTTGGAACATCCAGATAGTTTATATCAATCAGAAAATCTTACTACTTATATGCAGGAACCAGTTCAATCGTGGATGCAAGAAGAAGAAACCTGGAATGAAATGGTAAAAGAGCATCCAGAATATGCTGATGTGTTAAATAGCTCATATAATATCTATGCTTTCTTTGCAAATCATTATAATGAATATTTGCAAGTGGGTCACTTTTTGAACTTGATGAATCCAGAACTTACTCACTTTGGAATGGGCCGTTTAGATGACTCTGCTGTTTCTTGGGATGTAAATGATGTTCTTTACGTTTCAAATCCATTAAGTGTTGAAGATTATACTGATTTATTCAATAAGTACTCTAAAGATGTATTAAAAGAAGATCAGTTAAACACCCTTAAAGCTAATGTAGCTACTGCAAATCAAAACCTAGTTACAGCACAGAATGCAGTTAAATCAGCACAAAATAATGTTCAGAGTTTACAAGCTAACCTAGCAGAATTAAACAATGGTTCTGCTAAGATCAATAAGGCGATTTCTGATACGCAAGCTGCTCTTGCTAAGGGCCAAGAAAATCTTGAGTTTGAACAAAAACAATTAGATCAAGCAAATCAAACCTTAGCAGATGTTCAAGCTAAAGTTGATACAAAAGCAAAAGCTTTGGAAGATGCTAAAGCTGCACAAGCTAAGGCAGCAGAAGCTGTAGCTCAAGCACAAAATGTTTTATCTAAAGCTACTGCTACTGTTAAGGCTAGTCAAGCCAAGGTTGAGGCAGCACAAAATGATGTTCAAGTTAAAGATAATAATTTAAAGAGTGCTCAAGCTGCTTTCGATTCATTGAATCAAACTTTGAACAATTTAGAAAATGCACAATCAAACCTTTCTGCTGCTCAAACAGCTTTGAATAAGGCAAACGATGACGTAACTGCTGCTAATAAGGCAGTTAAAGCTCAACAATTAATTTTAGATACTTTGAAGGAATCTAAATCTAAAGCTGATGCACAAGTTACAAATGCATCAGAAGAACTTAGGAAGGCGGAAGCAGAATTAGCTGCTGAACAAAGTAAGCTTGAAGATGCTAAGGCAAGATTAGACGCATTTAATAAGAAAGAAACAGAAAACAGCCATAAAGAAACTTCCAATGCTGAAAAACCAGTAAACCCAACCAACAAACCTGACACTAGTCATGTTGTAAAACCTTCAGATAAAACTGATACAAGTAGCACTGTAAAGCCAACAGATAAGCCAGATTCAAATGGTAAGGCATCAACAACTAATCCATCTGAAACTACCCCAGCTGATACTGATGCAGAGGTAAAGAATACTGATACTGTAAAAGAAAATGCTAAGGCAGACCTTAAGACTAATAATAAGTCTGAAGAAAAATCATCTACTGTTAAGATTGTTGATACTAGTGATAGTTCGGCCGTATCTGTTGTCTTAAACGATTCAAATACTCCAGTTAAGACCTTTGGAGAAAAGACAGTTAACGGTACTACTTACTACAAAGTTAGTGCAAACCGCTGGGTTAAAGATGATAAAGCTCATGTAGTTGCTGTAACTGGTAATGTAACTACTAATAAATTGCCACAAACTGGTGCAAAGAATGAGCTAGTTGCAGCTCTTTCTGGATTAGCAGTTGCAGGAGCTAGCTTAGTTAGCTACCTTGGTATTAACCGTAAGAAAAAGAATGATTAATTTATAAAATCATATACTGATAAAAGAGTTGATAGATCAACGTTGAAAAACGAGATTATCAACTCTTTTTTATTGTCTAGCAAAACCAGTTCTAACTGAATATGCATCCCAAAAAATACGGGTCATGATGTGTAAAGGTAATCGAGAGCGCACTTCATAATCAGGAAAATAGTTGGTTTTTGACATGTAGCCCATAAAAGTTAATGTCGAAAGCGAAGCAAGCTGTCCATTAGGATTAGTAGTAAAGGATAGTAAAATTCATTTACAATATTTGTCTAATACGGCTAAATTACTTACTTACCAATATTTTATTGAAAAATTGAAACAAGCTAAGACACCAAAAGAGATTAAGGCATTATTCGTATCTGAGTCTTAGACGCTTAACTATTAAGTAAACTAACAGACTAATTAAACCTAAACTCAATCCTATTAAAGATAATTTTAAATTAGGATTGGATTTAGGTTTTTTATTATTTTTTTTAGAAGTATGTTTTATATTATTTTGGTGAACTTTTTTTGAATGTGATTGATAATTTGATTCATTTACGTAAGAAGAATTTGTGGAGGAATGCTTATCAACTGAGTGATTATAATTTTCTTCTTTTATTTTATTGGGATCATAGCCAAAGTATTTTTTAAATAGATAAAGAGTGTGATAATCCGGTCTATAATTGATTGCTTTATCGGAAGAAAGAGGATGACCTAGAAAAGCCATATAGGTATGATACAGATCATGAAGATCGGGATTTCCATGATCATCTATGCGTAAACCATCTTCATTAAATTTAGGATTGGAAGTATCTTTTTCTGTATGTGTATTTTTGGAATGGTTTGTTGCTTCTTGCCTTTTTTATAAGTTTCAGAGGTGGTTTTAACCATAGTCCATTTAATTTCAGTTACTCCACTTTTATTTTTCCAATCTACTGGAAGCATAGCCGATGGATTACCAACAAAAGTATAACCATCAATATGAATTGGATTAATACCACCCTCATCAAACATTCTATGGGGACTATCAGTATAACCGACTTGAGTAGATAATAAAAATCTTCCTAGATATTCATTGGTATCTTGATCGTATACTTTTGCATAAAGCTTCTGTACGCTACGTTCGTGTGTTGAAGATGTTTGAGTTTCTTGAGCTGAATTTGTATCTTCAGCATATACAGTTGCACCAGAAAATATACTTAAAGAAGCTATCAAAAGTATGATTGAATAAAATATTTTATCTATGTGGATTTTGGGTGGTGAAATAAATTTTTTCATAATCTTTTCTCCATTTATTTGTGATGTAATTCATAACTCTATTATCCAAGAATGAGTAAAAAAAGACTAGAATGAAATATGAGAGATACAGCCTATTTATGAGAAAAAGGAAGATTAAAAATGGCTAAAAAGGTTTCACCACGCATAGTATTGGCTATCTTATCCGCAGGGATGCTATCATTTTTAGGAATTTTAGATGAAACAGCTACAACGGTTACTTTTCCTATCCTAACTAGAGAATTTGCAGTTACAACTGATCAAGTGCAATGGGTAAATACCCTTGTATTATTAGTAATTGCAACAATTGTACCAATTAGTTCCCAGATTAGATTAAGGATATCAACTAAACATATTTTTATCTTAGGTGTTTTATTGTTTGCTTTAGGATTGATAATTGATATTATTACGCCGCGCTTTGATTTATTACTGCTAGGACGTGCGTTACAAGGTGTTGGTACTGGAATTGGATTACCGCTAATGTACAATATTATTTTAACGGAAGTGCCTAAAGAAAAAATTGGCTTTATGATGGGAATCGGAACAATGATTACTGCGTGTGCAGTTGCCTTTGGACCAGTTTTTGGCGGAACTATAACTGATATTTTAAATTGGCGTTGGATCTTTATTATCTCATTAGTTTTAATTTTAATTAGTTTACTAACGGGAACGTATTCAATTGAACAAATTAATTCATTGCAAAATGTAAAGATTAAGTATGGGCAGTGGTTTTCACTAGCTCTAGCTTTAGTCTGTCTCATGTTAGGCTTTACTCAAATAGCAAAGTATCAGTTTTTGTCAATTCAAGTTGCTGGATTTTTAGCATTAGGTATTATTAGTTTGTTAATTTGGATAAAGATATCTTGGTCGGATAAAAATGCACTTATTAGCCCGCAACTATTTGAAAATTTCAATTTTAGTATGCAATTAATTGCCTATTGTTTTGCCAAAATTGCTACGTTAGCGTTAGGTTTTATTTTTCCTATTTATGTGCAAACTGTTAATCATGGATCAGTATCTCTTGCTGGCTGGATAACCTTTCCCGGAGCAATAATTAATGCGTTAATGGCAGCTTTAGCTGGCAAACTACTTGATAAAAAGGGAGCAAGACTACCAATTATTATTGGTGTGTGCGCCAGTTTGATTAGTTTGATTTTGATGAATTTCTTAGCGCCACTCAGCAATTTAGAAATTGTTTTCTTGTATATTCTTTATTATGGCGGCTATGGGATGTGCTTTGGCAGTTTATTGACTAGTGGCTTACTTAGTTTAGGTAAAGATAATCATGCTCAAGGTAATGCTATTTTTAATACGCTGCAACAGTTTTCTGGGGCACTGGGAACGGCACTTGCTGGTACAATGATTGCCTTGGCACAAAATCAAAACTATAAAAATAGTACAGCAATTGGATCCAAATGGGCTTTTATGATCTTGCTAGTTTTGATAATTATTAATTTGCTTCTGACAATTGTCTTTGTACCAAAGAAAAAATAAAGATAAAAAATTATGTTTTTAATAATAGACTAAAAATTTTAATAATGATATCATTTAGTTAATTACTTATGATTTATAAGGAGGAATTTTATTAATGGCATTATTCAATGTACGTGGTGGTGCTGGTGATATCACTAAGCCGGATCTTAATGCAAGACCACAAGATAATCTTTATTTGGCAGTGAATTCTGAATGGATGGAAAAAGCAAAAATTCCTTCAGATCGTTCACGAATCAGCTCATTTGATGGTATTGATTTAAATATTGAAAAGAACTTAATGCAGGATTTTGCTGATTTTGCAGATGGTAAAAAGAAGTTGCCAGAGGTTCCTAATTTTGAAAAAGCAGTAGAACTTTATAGGATTGCTAATAATTTTGACAAGAGAAATGCAGATGGTGCAAAACCAATTAAGGCTGACCTTGAAGAAATTACTAGTTTACGCAATTTAGCTGATCTTAACTTAAGAGCAGCTGATTTTTACAAGAATGCGTTTGATTTACCAATTAGTGTATCTGTTGATGCTGACATGAAAGATACAAAAGTTCATGTAGTTTATGTTGGTGGACCTGGCTTATTCTTACCTGATACTACTACTTACGATAATCCTGCAGCAGCTGACCTATTGAAGGTATTACAAGATCAATCTGAAAACCTATTGAAGATGGCTGGTGTAAGTGAAGCAGATGCCAAGAAATATGTAGAAGATGCTTTGAAGTTTGATAAGAAACTGTCTAAAGTTGTTAAATCATCTGAAGAATGGGCAGATTATCCTGCAATGTATAATCCGATGTCCTTAGATGAATTCGAATCTAAATTTGATAGCTTTAAAGTTGATAACTTCTTAAGTAACTTATTTGCTCAAAAGCCAGATAAGGTGATCGTAACTGAACCTAGATTCTTAGACCATGTTGAAGAATTACTTAATGAAGATAACTTTGATGAAATTAAAGGCTGGATGGTTGTTAAATTCATTAATGGTGTAGCTGCATATCTTTCTCAAGATTTCCGTGAAGCTGCATTTCCGTTTAGTCAAGCTTTATCAGGTCAACCTGAATTATCTTCTGGTACTAAGCAAGCTTATCGCTTAGCTAACGGCATGTTTAGTGAAGTAGTTGGTGTTTACTACGGTCAAACTTACTTTGGTGCTGAAGCAAAAGCTGATGTCGAAGATATGATTCATAAGATGATTGACGTTTATGAAAAACGTATTTCTGAAAATGAATGGTTATCTGAAGATACTAAGAAAAAAGCAATTGTTAAGTTGCGCGCCTTAATTTTGAAGATTGGTTACCCAGAAAAGATCGAAAAAATTTACGATCGTCTTCAAGTAGTTCCTGAATCAGAAGGTGGCAGTCTTTACTCAAATGAAAGTGCCGCTGCTGTTGAATCAGTTAAGTACAACCTTGAAAAATTAAATGAACCAGTTGATAGAACTGTTTGGTTAATGCCAGGTAACTTAGTAAATGCTTGCTACGATCCACAAAGAAATGACATTACTTTCCCAGCTGCAATTTTACAAAAGCCATTCTACGACCTGAAGCAATCACGTAGCTTGAATTATGGTGGTATTGGTGTCGTTATTGCGCACGAAATTTCACACGCATTTGATAACAACGGTGCTAAGTTCGACGAATTCGGTAATTTGAAGAATTGGTGGACTGACGAAGACTTTGCAGAATTCAAGAAACGTACGCAAGACGAAATTGACTTATTTAATGGAATTGAATATGGCCCAGTTACCTTAAATGGTAAGCAAATTGTTTCTGAAAATATTGCAGACCAAGGTGGTTTAACTGCAGCTGTTGAAGCAAATAAGGGCGAAAATGGCAACATGAAGGAAGTATTTGAAAACTTCGCTCGTGTTTGGGCAAACAAGCAACTTCCTGAATCAATTAAGACACAAGTCTCAGTTGACGTTCACGCTCCTGGTCCTGAAAGAGCTAATGTTCAATCGCAATGCCAAGAAGAATTCTACAAAGCATTTGATGTGAAGCCAGAAGATGGTATGTGGCTTGATCCAGAAAAACGTGTTGTGATCTGGTAAAAATTAAATAGATATTGATAAAGCTCGAAACTTGATTAAATAAGTTTCGAGCTTTTCTGTTTATAAAAATATATTTTTTGTAGACATTGAAAAGATAGAGCACAAATAATATTATTAAATATAAGTTAACATTTTTTTAATAGTATGAGAGCGATTAAAATGAATTTCAGTAATTTATTTAAAATAAATAAAATTAGATTCACTAGTATATGTATATTGTTAGTACTCGAAGTCTTATGTGCTACCAGTGTTACATACTTAATGACGCCCGCTTTTAATTATATTAAACAAAATAAATTAAATTTATTTTTAATTTTTATTGCATTATCGGCCGCTTTACAATTTATATCAATCATTTTAGGTTCGACTAATACAATCCTGTATAACCAACAAGTTCAGGAATATATTCACCAGATTAGAAATAATATTAGTAAGTATCTGTTTGTTAAGGGAAACAATAAAGTTTCAGAAATTCAAAACAACCTTAATGGAAATATGCAAGAATTAACTTCTAAGTATACATCTCCTTTGTTGACTTTAATGAAACGAATAGCAGGAGTGTTGTGCTCTATTGGCGTATTATTTACTTTCAATTGGAGCTTAGTAGTTTTAACTCTAATACTGTCTTTTATTGGCTTATATTTACCTAAATTGTTTGAGCACGTTACTTCTTCTGCTACCTTTAAAGTTACTGAAGAAAATGAATATCTACTTGATACTGTTGAAAAATGGGCACGTGGACTTGATGAATTAAGACGCTATTCAAGTTTTGGAAGCTACCAAGGAGCGATCAAAAAAGCAACATCTGAATTAAAAAAGTCTACTATTGAAGATTGCTTCTGGGGAAATTTAGCAACGGCTATGACATCCTTTGTTTCTTTAGCTGGGATAATTTTGCTCCTCGCTCTCTCAATTTATTTATATGCTACGGGTAAAATTGTTTTCGGTGCAGTAATTACTTCTGGGATTTTTGCCAATCAAATTATGAATGCAATTACTTCTATAGCTGAAAGCCTTAATGAAATAAAGTCTTCTAAAAAGGTACGGCAACAAATTAGGGATTTACAGCAAAAAGTTGAATTTCCGGTTAAAGGTAATACCACTGAAGACATTGATCAATTAGAAATAGATAATTTGCAAGTATCTTTTAAAAATGGAGAACTTATTGCTTATCCACATATTCTTATTAATAAAGGTGAGAAAGTTCTACTAACAGGCGATAGTGGAACTGGGAAGTCAACTTTATTTAAGGTGTTATTAGGTGAAATTAAACCTAATTTTGGAAGAGTTATCTATAGAGAGGCAAGAGGAAAATCTATTACTCCAAATTCTGAAGAAGTTGGGTATATTGCTCAAGATAATACTCTCTTTCCTGAAACGATTGAAAATAATATTACTATGTTTGATTCTAAGTTGAATAAGCAAGTTGATCCAATTCTCGAAAATATAGAGCTCAAGAAAGATATAGAAAAGGTTCCAGCAGGTATGGAGACAATCGTCGACGTAGACAAAGATAATTTATCAGGTGGTCAAAAACAAAAAATAGTTTTGGCTAGGGCGCAGATTCATAACAGCAGCATGTTGCTAATCGATGAGGGAACCAGCGCAATTGACAGTAAAGCTACGAAAAAAATATTAGAAAAACTACTGAAATCGGATCAAACAATTATTATGATTGCCCATAATTTTTCTAAAGAATTAACTGAAATGTTTGATAAAGAGATTCATTTAGAAAAAGAGGTGGACTAAATGACTTTTAAAGGATTTATTAACATTAATCGATTGCGCTTTTTCTTTATAACCATCTTGTCTGTCTTGTCTGGAATAAGTGGAATTTTGGCTGGTTATATTCAAATGTATTGGCTAACTTATATTAAAGAAAACAATTGGACTGAAGTAGTTATTACTACCGGCTTAATGGCACTTTGTTGGTTTTTCGCTCAATCAGTAATTTATTTTGTTCAATACTTAAATAATATTCAAGAAGAAGAATATTTTAAAAAGTTACGTGATCAGATTGCAAAACATTATTTTGAAGATAAAAAATTTCATAAAGTATCGGATTTTCAAAATAGACTAACTAATGATTTTGAAATTGTAAAAAATAATTTCTTCGAATGGTATGTAATTGTTCCGTTTTATGGCTCAATGTTAGTTGCATCTTTGATTACATTAATTAGTATTCACTGGTCTATTTTTGTCTTAAGTGTAGTAATTGACATAGTTTCATATTTTTTACCAAAGTTAATCGATAAGAAACTAGAAAAGGCCACAGTTGAGGTTTCTGAGCGTAATAATGAATATCTTAATACGTTGAGTAGTTGGTTTTCAGGCTTAAATGAATTAAGAAGATATTTTGCTGGGGCTAAATTATTAGAAGTTCAAACTTCTTCTGCAAAAAAACTAGAAAAAGCCAATGTCAACCAAGTCGTGCAGCAGCAACTTTTAACAATTTTAAATGGAGTAGGCGAATTGCTTTCAACGATTGTTTTACTTGGAGCAACAGGTATTTTAGTTGAACATAAAGTAATTATTTTTGGTGCAATTTTATCAGTTCAAAATTTTGCTAATAATGTTTCATTCGGTATGCAGACAACGATTCAAGGTCTAACAATGATGAGGTCAACTAAGCCACTAATGGCTAAGATTAGTAAAGATGTTAAATCAATTAGTACGCAAAAGAGTACTGCTGTTGAAGTTCCATATACTATTGAAACTCATAACTTAGCTTTGAATTTTCCTAATGGGGAAACTTTGAGATATCCTGATTTAAAAATAAATCAGGGTGAAAAGATTCTTTTAACGGGTGATTCTGGATCAGGAAAAACGACACTTTTTAAATTATTACTTGGACTAGTTGAGCCTAGTGAAGGAAAAATTAAGTTTAAAAATAAAAATAATGATGATATTAAACCCGATTTTTCGAAAATTGGTTATATTCCGCAAGAGCCAAATTTGTTTCCAGGCACAATTAAACAAAATATTACTATGTTTAACAATAAACTTGATAACAAAGTGAAAAAAGTTGTTGAAGAAGTTAGATTAGACAGTGATATCAAAAAATTTAAGAATGATGTAAATACAGAACTAGATTTAAATAAGTTAAATATTTCCGGAGGACAAAGACAAAAGATCGTTTTAGCTCGAGCTAAAATTCATGATAGTAAAATTATTTTAATTGATGAAGGTACAAGTGCCATTGATCAAAAAGGTACATTGAATATTTTAAAGAACCTTTTGCAAACGGAAGCTACAATAGTTTTTATTGCTCATAATTTTAATAAAAATATGCGAGATTTGTTTGATCGAGAAATTAACCTATAGGTCATTATTCTATTAGTACGTAGCTGTTTTCGTAGTTTGCAAAAAAAATTCGTTAATAATATTATGAATTGGTATTCTTAAAATAAAGAAATATTTCTAAAATTAGAAAAGGTTAGACAATGTTAGAAAAAATAAGGAATAACAAATTCTGCCAATTCATCTGGCCGTATCTTTTAATTGCCTTAGCTACTACAATAGTTATTTCGCCACAATTAATCTCGCACACTATTTTGGCTAGCGATGACACTGCTGATACTTTATTTCACTATAGTCGTTTTTATGATGCAGGGATGCAAATTAAAACTGGAATTTTCAGTATCTTTCAGACGAACTTTACTTTTCAGCAGAGTGGAAGAATAATTAATGCTATCTATGGGCCATTATTTGCTTACTTTAATGGGATTTTAGTACTTGTTGCTGGTAACTGGTTTAATTATCAGATTATTTTAACGTATTTAATTTCGTTGTTAGGTGCTGGAAGTATGTATTACTTACTTAAAAAAGTAGGTATTAATAAGCTTTTAGCAACTATCATTGGAATTATTTATATTAATATTGGGATGATTCCAGCATTTATTAACCGCAGTTCGTTTAACGGTTGGGGTCAAGCTTTAATGCCATTAGTTGTTTTGTGCGGCGTACGCATGATTCAAGATAAAAGGCAGCCAATTAACTGGATTCAGCTGATGTTAGTAATGAGCTTACTAGTACAAGTTCATGTTTTAAGTACATTAATGGCAGCATTGCTATTAATTCCATTCTTTGTTTGTTCATTAATTATCAATAAAAATTCAAAAAAAGTTTGGATACCTTTTATTAAGGCTGTTGTTGGTACAGTTGTTTTATCTGCAAATGTAATCGGTGCTTTTTTAGTCTTAATGCCTAATAATCATTTAGCCGCTAATACTGAGTTTGACTTATCCCGTGGCGGTTTGCGGCCGCATATGCTTTGGCATAATGAATATGGAACAGCCTTTGCTTATATTTTGCCAATTTTTGTTTTATTGATTATTGCACAATTTGTTTATGCAATAATGCATTATAAGCGAGATAAGTTGAATGCCTTTGTAACAGTTTGGGGAACAATTTTATTAGGGTTATCTTCATTTGTTTTTCCCTGGGGATTAGTACAAAGAGTATTTCCAAGTTTGAAATCCTATTTCCAATTTCCATTTAGATTAACGGTAGTAGCTTATCCATTAATTCTTTTAGGGATGGGACTAACTGTTAATTATTTACTGAAGCAAGGAGTTAAGCCAAGAGTAGTTGGAATTAGCTTAGTGACCATTCTTCTTTTAGAAGCCGCAATACCAAACCTAATAACTAATCACATTTTCACAGTTGCTTGTGCAAAAGATACTACTGTTCAACAAGTAGCAGATAAATCAAATGACAGTGAGATGTTAAATATGCTTAAGTGGCATTACTTGCCTGATTATTTACCGACTAAAGATAAGTCGATTGATCAAAATGCAGCTTATCTATACAAAATTAATGTTGTTAATCAGTGGCAAAAATATCGTCACTATGTAACTAAAAATGGTGACTTGATTTTATCTTGGAAGGGAAAAGAATCTCGTGATATTGTCTTACCCGTTGTTTTATATAAGCAGAGTGAGTTAACTGTGAATAATAAAAAATTCTCAGGAGCTAAAAATGTAATTGGTAACCCAATTATTTATCAAAAACGGGGGTTAAACCATGCTACTTTACGTTTTATAGTACCGACTTGGTTCTATATAGTGAGTGCAATTTCAATGATGTCGTGGCTTGCAGCTATTGTCTTTTTAATATGGAAAAATTTTATAAATAGTAAAAATAATTAATTAGAGTAATTTTTAATCATATATAAAAGCAGAATTTTGATGGGATAAACTCATCAGGATTCTGCTTTTTGTTTGTATTGGTTTACTTACTATTAATATCAATTTATTTTTCAAGTCTTACATGGCGATAGCTAACTTGTTATGTTATGATTTAACTGTAATAATTGGAACCGCTTTCTATGGTTTCGGAGGAGGAAAATAAGTTGAGTACACAAGAACGTTATTCTCATGATGAGTTAAGAAAAGCTAACAAGAAATTTAGTCGGGTTCGTTCTACTATTGAATCTGCCTTTTATGGCAACAATGTACACGAAGTAACTAGTGTTGCTGAAGCTTATAATTTAGCTAAAAAACAATCTGGTGTTATTGAAACTGACCTACCAATTTTACATACTAAGGAATTAGGCTTGCCACAAGGTGCAAAGCAATTGGTTTATAACCATGGTAAAATTTTGGGTAGAACAGCAAGTGCACGTCACTTTGTTGACGATCCAAAAGAGGATCCTGAAGCATTAGCAGGCAATTTACGTGAAGATATTTATAAGGGCCATGATCAGAAATTCTTAAAAGCAACAGTTTTAGTAGGATTAGATCCAAGCTTTACTGTTAAAGCACATATTATGATGCCAGAAGACCAAGCCTTTAACTTACTTTCGTATATCTTGAATTTCCACTTCTTTGATGAAGAAGCAGAAAAGATCTATAAGAAGTCGAAATTATATGATGAAGGAGATATTTACTTCTACTTTGATCCAAATACACAAGATGAAGACTATCAAAAGGGCTTTGGTGTCTTTGATGCTCCACATAACTGTGCTGCAGTCTTTGGCTTACGCTACTTCGGTGAATTAAAGAAGGGTACTTTAACTCTTGCTTGGGCTATGGCTCACAGAAACGGTTATACTGCTTGTCACGGTGGTGAAAAGTCATTCCACTTTAAGGATAAGGATGATAAAGTATTTGCTTTCTACGGCTTATCTGGTTCAGGCAAATCTACTTTGACTCATGAAATGTATGATGGTAAATATGATATTACTGTTTTGCACGATGATGCATTTATTATTTCTCGTGAAGATGGATCTTCAGTAGCATTAGAGCCTTCATATTTTGATAAGACGCATGACTATCCAGCAGGCCACCATGAGACTAAGTACTACACTACAATTATGAACTGTGCTGTTACTGAAGATGAAGATGGTAAGAAAGTTATTGTGACTGAAGATCTTCGTAACAATAATGGTCGTGTTATTAAGACACGTTATACTTCACCACATAGAGTTGACTATGAAAGTGCACCAATTACAGCTTTATTCTGGATTATGAAGGATGGTTCATTACCACCAATCTTAAAGGTTGACGATCCAGTTTTAGCTACAACCATGGGACTTACTTTAGCAACTAAGAGAACTAGTGCTGAAAACTTGCCTAAGGGCTTTGATATGAATACCTTAGTAATTGAGCCATTTGCAGATCCATTCCGCGCTTACCCAGTATCTGGTGACTACTCCGACTTTAAGGAATTATTTACTAAGCGAGGAGCATCTTGTTATATCTTAAACACAGATGCATTCATGGGTAAGGATATTCCAAAGGAAGTAACTAAGAAGTTAGTGGAAGATCTTGCTAATGGCAGCATTAAGGATAGCGACTGGAAACCATTTGGTAACTTCAAGGGTGTATCATACTTACCAATCGAAGACTATGAAGTTCACTTGGATGATCCAGAATATCAAAAGACTTTAGCTAAGAGAATGCAAGATCGTTTAGATTGGCTTAACAAGTATGATGAAGAACATCCTACTCAACCAATCCAAGCTGAAGCTAAGGAAACTTTAGAAGGTATTATTAAAGAATTAAGTTAATAATTTAAATATTCCTCTATAATTTTTATATTTGAACACTAAAAAAGACATCCCGATTGGGATGTCTTTTTCGTATCTATTTATTACTCTTTAAGTTCGCCTTCAGCTTGAAGTTTCTTTTTAATAACTTCAAATTTCTTTGGAGCAATTCGAGTAATGTGTTGTCTTCTTTGATTTCCTAAAATTAATGGAACACGTTCGATGACTGTGTCAGCGTAATCTAAACCAAACCATGAAGCTGGGTTAGATGAAAGGTTCTGTAACCATACACGTGCTTCTACTAGGAATTTTTCATAACTACGTAGTTGAGTTTGAGGACTAATTACATCGTTAACAATAACAAATGAGAAGTCACCAACATCTCTACCAGGAGTGGTGGTGTATTCTTGTGGTTGAGATTCAATTGTTCCATCGGCGATTAAATCATGAACAATTTGACGCAAGTAAACATTCACACTGGTTTGTTGCTTGAAACCAAGGAAAAGCTGAACGTTAATTACGTTCTTAGTACCATAAGTGTTAACAGCATATTCAGCAGTAAATGGTTCATTAGTAACGTTTACCGTTACAAACCAATATGCACGTGCACGCTTTGGACGTTTATCCAAAATAGAATAAAGAATTTCACGTTTAATGAACTTATTATATTTAACTTTTGCCATATAAACTAAGTTAGTAGCGAAAGTAGGATAATCTTCGTCATGACTTAAGTTTGTTAGCATATCAACGTATTCATCAAGTCTTACGTAAGCATTGCGTGATTCACGCTTGTCTCTAATTTTATTACCATAGAACCAAACGTACATAATAACGCCGATGAAGCCGGCAATTACTAATGAAACGTAACCACCATGCATGAACTTGCTCAAGCTGGCTAACATAAACATTACATCTAGGAAGCCAAAGAAAATTAAGAAAATCCAGTTCCAAATTGTATGGACGCCTTTCATTGCTAACCATTCATAGAGCAGAATTGTTGTCATTAACATTGAGATGGTAATTGACAAACCATATGCTGCTTCCATGTGAGCAGAAGTTTGGAAGAACAAAACAATCGCAATTGTTGCAGCACAAATCATCTTATTAACAGAGGGAATATAAATTTGCCCTTTCTTAGTTGAGGGATACATAATATTCATTCTTGGTAAAAATTTCAATCCACTGGCTTCAGCCACTAAAGTAAATGAACCAGTAATTAAGGCTTGGGAAGCAATAACGGCTGCAATAGTTGCTAAAACAATAGCAGCTAAACGAATATTTTGTGGAATGATTTCAAAGAATGGGTTGAAATCACCATTTCCAGCATTGTAGTTAGGATTGTTTAAAATCCAAACACCTTGACCAAAGTAGTTAAGTGACAAACAGACGAAAACATATGGCCAAGAACCGATAATATTACCTTTACCAACGTGTCCTACGTCAGAGTACAAAGCTTCAGCACCAGTAGTAGCAAGGAAGATAGATCCTAAAATAAAGATCCCAGCCTTGTTATATGGACTAAATAAAAGCTTGATTGCATAGTATGGGTTAAGAGCTTGTAAGATAGAAAGATCGCCCATCATGTTCATTAAACCGATAACACCTAGGAAGGTAAACCAGATAAACATGATTGGACCAAATGCTTTACCAATAATACTTGTTCCCATTCTTTGAATCGAAAATAGGATTAACAAAATTACTACAGTAATTGCAATAACAGCGCCTTGAGTTGAAACTGGAACATTGCCATGACCAAATTCAATTCCCTTTAATCCTTCAATAGCAGTTGTAACAGTAACTGCAGGAGTTAAAGTACCATCGGCTAAGATCGCCGCCCCACCGATTAAAGCAGGAAGCACTAACCATTTTGCTCGTTTACGTATTAAAGTATAAAGAGCAAAGATACCACCTTCACCGTGGTTGGTTGCTTTTAATGCAATAAAAACAGTTTGCAGTGTCGTTAATAATGTAACTGTCCAAAGCACTAAAGAAATAGAACCAACGATAAAGTCACGATTTACATTTGCAATTCCGCCGTTTCCGGCAACAATTGACTTCATAACGTATAACGGACTTGTTCCGATATCACCGTAGACAATGCCGATAGCAATTAGTAAGCCCGCGGCCGATATATTTTTCCGTGTTTTTTCATTCATTTTTATTCTCCCAATAGATAGCCAAAATGACTAAATATCTAAATAACGTAAAAAAGAATGCCAAAAAAGGGACATTCTTCTTTAAACATATCTATTTTCATCTATTTATGCAAGAGTTGCAAGTATCTGCAAGAGAATAATTAAAAATAATTATCTTAGTTTAGTTCTATGAATAGATTTAATATCTTGAGATCCTAAAATTAAAGGAACTCGTTCAACTACAGTATCAGCATATTCTAAGCCAAACCAGATGGCTGGATTAGAGGATAGATTTTGAAGCCAAACGCGACTTTCAACTAACCATTTTTCATAGGTGTTAAGTTGAGTTTGTGGACTAATTACGTCGTTAACAATTACGAACTTAAAGTCACCAACATCTCTCCCAGGAGTGGTTGTATATTCTTGTGGCTGAGATTCAATAGTGCCGTCTTTGATTAAATCATGAACAATTTGGCGTAGATAAACATTAACTTTTTGTTGCTGTTTAAATCCTAAATAAAGCTGAACATTAATGACATTTTTTGTGCCGTAAGTATTAACCGCGTATTCAGCAGTAAATGGTTCGTTAGTAACATTTACAGTTACGAACCAATAAGCATGAGCTCGTTTAGGTCGTTTATCTAAGATTGAATAAAGCATGTCGCGTTTGATAAATTTATTGTATTTAACTTTTGCCATATAAACTAAATTAGTAGCATATAGCGGGACGCTATCATCATGACTTAAACTACTTAACATATTAGTGTATTCATCTAAACGGACATAAGCATTTTCAGCTTCCCGCTTATCACGTACTTTATTACCGAAGTACCAAACGTACATAATTGCACCAATGAAGGCAGCGATGATAACTGTAACGTAACCGCCATGTAAAAATTTGGCTAAGCTAGAAATTAAAAACATAATTTCAATTGCACCAAAAAGTAACAGAAATATTAAGCGCAAACCCAAATTAATTTTTCTCAGTGATAGATATTCAAAGAGAAGAATTGTTGTCATAAGCATTGTTACGGTAATTGCAAGACCATAAGCAGCTTCCATGTGTTCAGATGTTCTAAATAAAAAGACAATTCCAATTGTGGCAACACAAAGCATTTTATTGATTGAAGGAATAAATAATTGTCCCTGTTGAGTAGAAGGATAAATGATTTTCATTCTTGGTAAAAACTTTAAGCTGCTAGCTTCAGAAACTAAAGTAAATGACCCCGTAATTAAAGCTTGCGAGGCGATAATTGCGGCTAAGGTGGCCAAGATTATAGCAAAAAATTTTCATTGGCTTGGTAGGGCTTCAAAAAAGGGATTAAAATCAGTTGCTCCAGCATGATAGTTTGGATTTTCTAAGATCCAAACACCTTGTCCAAGATAATTTAAGGCTAAGCAAACAAACACAAAAGGCCATGATCCCATAATATTGCCTTTACCTACATGTCCAACGTCGGAATAGAGTGCCTCAGCCCCTGTAGTAGCTAAAAAGACTGCTCCTAGAATTAAGATACCAACTTTGTTTGCTGGGCTAAATAAAACTTTGACAGCTAAAAGTGGATTAAGTGCTTCAAGTAGTGACCAGTCATGACTTAAGTTCATGATTCCAGTTACTCCTAAGAAGGTAAACCAGAGTAGCATGATAGGGCCGAAAGTCTTACCGATAATACTAGTTCTCATTCTTTGAATAGAAAATAAAAACAGCAAAATAATAATTGTAATCATAATAACGCTATTTTGATTAGGAAGAGGAATGTCGTTGCCGAATTTCATGTTTTTAAGACCTTCAATGGCTGTTGTTACAGTAACTGCTGGTGTTAAGGTTCCATCAGCAAGTAATGCAGCTCCTCCGACTAAGGCGGGGATAACTAGCCATTTTGCTTTTTTTCTAACTAAAGCATAGAGTGAAAAGATCCCGCCCTCACCATGGTTAGTTGCTTTGAGAGCGATTAAGACATATTTAACTGTTGTTAAAAGCGTTATCGTCCAAAGAATAAGTGAAATAGAGCCAACAATATATTCACGGTTAACATTGGCAATACCACCATTTTCGTTTACGATTGCTTTCATAACATATAGTGGACTTGTACCAATATCACCGTAAACAATTCCAATTGAAACTAAAAGTCCTGCTAAGGTAACTTTTTTACGTAGATTATTATTCATATTAGCTTCCCTCTGAAACAAATTGTTAATAATATTTCTGAATAAACAAAAAAAGAATGTATCATACGATACATTCTTTTTTGTTAGCACTATTTTGGCCCATTAAAAACCAATATGCAAATAATAAATTGTGATTTTTTATGAAAGAGTTTGTTTAATTTCGTTACGACGATCAGTGTACCATTTGTCCCAATCTTCGTAAGTCTTCATGTTTTGTGGATCTACACCAGTTTGTTTTTGGATATTGTTAAGCATATCTATAAAACGTTCTGCATGAATGTTTAATACGTGCTTAACCAAATTTTGACGGCTGAAGGCCATATTATTAGTTAAGTAAGTATTGATTTCGATAACGTCATGATTACCATCGTAAACGTCCATGATTTCAAGATCACTTTCGTCAAATTTTGAAATGTAGAAGTTAGCAAATGTCTTTAAGTAATCCGGTTGTTCTTTAAATTCAGTAGCAGGCATTTCTACACGATTTGCTTCTGGCATAACTACTTCAAATTCTTCTTTTTCTTGAGTTTCTTCGGTGTTCTTCTTGTCTTCAGTCAAAGTTAAGAGCTCCTTTACTGTTTAGCTGTACAAAAATTCAATATAATCTTACATTGAATTGCAATCAAAAGCAAATTTTATCGGGCTTATTTAAAGTTCTCTACATCTTGCTTAGTATATGAGTCAATTGTGGTATGACCGTTGTTGGCAGCTGATCTCATGAAGTCGACAACTTTTTGATCGGACCAAGAACTAGTATCAACACCAATTGAACTTAACTGGTTACGAGTTTGAGAAATTACACGACCAGTAACTGTTTGTCCGCCAACCATCATGCTATCGTTATTTGAATTAGATGAGGAGTTACTGCTGGTATTGTTATTATTAGTAGATTGATTACTGCTTGAAGCATTTGAGTGAGATGATTGTTTATTTGAAGCACTATTGTTTTGAGTATTAGTACTACTTGAATTAGTTTGGTTAGAACTGTTATTGCTGTTAGTACTTGTAGAGTTAGATTTTGTAGATGAGTTAGAGTTTGAGCTAGCTTGTTTATTTGAAGAAGTAGCCTCATCTTCATCATTAGCATCTAAGTTATCGGTATCGATATCCTCATTAACATCTTCACCGTTCAATCTAGCATTAGCAAATTTACGCAAATGCTTTACGTTCTTCTTTACTTTCTTATAATATTTGCCATTAATGTAGGGCAGATCTAAGATTTGGTCGCAAGAATCAATGGTTGATTGGTAGTTCCCATCGCGATAGCTAATCTTTGCCTGCTTATATAAAGGATTAATATCATTTTTGATGTGATCTTGCACCTTATTAATGGTCTTGTAGAGCTTTGCAGCTTGCTTAGTCATTACAGAGTAGCCATTAGTCTTATTGGCAACTTTGTCTAACTCACCAAGAGCATCTTTAAATTCGTATTCTCGAATTTTTTCTTTAGCATCTTTCATATTGCCAGCTTGATCTGCATAGGTCTTTGATTCAGAAGTAGCCTTTACATCATGTGCATCTTCAAACTTTTCTTCAGCTGCTTCATATTGTTGACTAGAAGCAGCATCTTTTCCTTGGTTCATGTAAGTAGTGTACTTATCTGAACCACTATTAGATGAATTATTTGATGATGTATTTGAACATCCAACTGCTAAAAAGGTAATGAAGAATGCCGTAATGGCCACTCCGAGTTTTGATCGTTTCATCATTTTTTTCCTCCTATAAAAATGAATTTATCCTACTTAAATTATACCAAATTTCATGTATAACAATTTCTTAGAAAAAGTTGGCACAAATTACTGAGATAAATCGTTAGTAATAGTGTAAGGCAATTCACCGGTGATGACTTACAAAAAATATTTATAAATTAGGAGCATAAAAATGGAATTTATTTTAAAAGATCAATCAGTTCAATTTACTTTTATAGGTGAGAAGTACAACAATGGTAAGAAAAATAAAATTCTGAAAAATGTTAAAAAGCAAGTTAAAGCTGAAGACATTATGAAGGTGGGCAAAGCTTTATCTAGCCTTCAAAAAGATGCAGGAATTCAAAAAGCTAGATTAATCTCATATTCAGATATTCAAAACTAGAAATTATCTATTTTATAAATCTCAATAGTTTGAAAGGAAAATAAAAAATGGCTACTACTAAAACTTTAAGACTTACATTCAAAAATGCTAAAGACAAGAAAGTGAATTTATCTTTAGCAGAAGCAGCTGAAGATTTAACTGCAGAAGAAGTAAAGAATGCAATGAATGAAATGTGTGAAGCAAACATTTTTGCAAAGGAAGAAGTTGATCAATATCAGGTTCCTTTATCTGCTCAATACGTTGAACGTACAACTACTTCTGTGTTTGATGATAGTGGGCAAAATTAAAACATTGGTAAGAGAGGTAAGGAACCTAGTTAAGTTATTAAATAAGCTCTTGAAAAGGTAATGCTTCGGCATTACTCTTTTTATTTTAAGATAAAAGTATGTAATTTATGTTACTTTTTTGTTTCAGAATATACGTTCGGTTGTATCTGACAACTTGCCAAACTACAATAAAGGGTGTATGTAAATTGGAGGGAGTTTAAGCAATGAAAAAACGAACATTCACTGGTATTGCTACCGCGGCACTTATCACAACTGCCGGTATATCAGTTACCAACAACCTTAAACCAGATAATCCTTTAAAAACTGGTGAAGGTACTGTTCAAGCTGCAACCTATCAACAAGAATTTTTAGATAAAGCTATTCCAGCTGCTACTACCGCATCATCTAAGTATGGTACTTATACTTCAGTTATGCTTGCTCAAGCAACAGTTGAATCAGCTTGGGGTCAATCAGGTTTGGCTCAAGAACCTAATAATAACTTATTTGGTATTAAAGGCTCTTACAATGGTCAGTCAGTAAATATGAATACTGGCGAATACGGTAATGGTGGTTACTACACTACTAATGCCGGATTTAGAAAGTACCCATCATATACTGAATCATTTGAAGATAATGGTGCTTTATTACGTAACCAAATGGGTAATTATTACTCTGGTACTTGGGTAGAAAACTCAAATAACTATGCTCAAGCAACTCAAAATGGTTTACAAGGTAAATACGCTACTGATCCAAATTATGCTAAGACGCTTAATAGTGTGATTGCAACTAATGGTTTTGACAAATATGATCCCGTTACACAAGTTGTTAACGAAAATCGTACAGTTGCACAAACAACACCAGTTATGAGTGCACCAGTTGATCCTAGTGTTGGTACACAAGTAGATACTGCAAGAGTTGGTCAAAACGTAAATGTTACTAAATATATTACTTATAACAACGGCGTAAAGCGTGCATTTATTGGTAACGGCTGGATTAATGCACTTGCATTTAGTCCAATTACTAATAACGCTACTGCTAACAATGCCACGGCTAATACTAATAATAGTAATAAGCAGACTACAACTACTACCAACCAAGCTAGTCAACCGGTTAAGACTCCAGTAGCTCAAACTCAACAAGCTAAGAGTCAAGCTCCTGCTGCTCCAGTTAAAACCACAACTGTAGAGGCAAAGAAGGCAGCTGAAGTTAAAACTCCAGTCCAAACAACAACCTTAAATGTTAAAACTGAGACTAAGGCAGCACAACCTGTAAAACGATTAGCTACTTCATTAGCAGTTGCACCTAAGAAGGAAGAAGTTAAGAAGGATGTTGTTAAAGCTGAACCAGCTAAGGTAACTCCTGTGAAGACTGAAGCTGCTAAAACTGAAAACAAGGAAGTTAAGGCTGCTGCTCCAGTAGTTAAAACTACTGAAACTAAGAAAACTGAAACTGTTAAGAAGGTTGAAACTCCAGCAGTTAAACCAGTTGAATCTGTTAAGAAAGAAACAACCTCAGTTATTAAGATAACTCCAGTAGCTGCAACTAAAGAAGACACTAAGACTACTGAAGCTCCAGTAGTTAAACCTAAGAAAGTTGAAGTTAAAGAAGTTAAGACGACTCCAGTTACTACTAGCGCTAAGACTGTTGTGAAGCCAATTGCTGCAGTTAAGCCAGTTCAAAGTTATCAAAGCGTTGCAACTAATCCTGCTACTAGCAACTATGGTACTCAATGGATCAGCACCAATACTGCTCCTAAGGCTGCATCTACTGTTTTAGTTAAAGTTACTAAGACTGTTGACGTTTTATCAGCACCAGGTGGTCAAAAGTTAAACCAACAAGTTGACGCTGGTAGTGAGTTCGTTGTTTTATCTTCAAAATACTACAACGGTAACTTATATTACGAAATTAGTAACGGAAAATGGATTATGGCACAATATACTACTCAAGAAGCACAAATCACTGCTAAATCTGGTGTGTTAACTATTAATTCCAAGCCAGACTACGGTGTAGCAGTATGGCGTGTTCCTGGACAAGATCAAATTTCAGGTAAATTCTTGAAAGATGGCTCAAGTTGGAGATACTTCCGTGTAGCAAATGTTCAAGGACAAACTTGGTATGACCTTGGCGGTAACCAATGGGTATCTGCTAAATCCGTATTGGTTCGTTAATTTAAAAAGATAGAATTTATTCATTAAGATTTTTTGGAGGAGAAATTTTTTTAATGCGTTCAACAAATAAGAAATTTATTAGTGCATTAGCTTGTGCTAGTGCTATGACAGCTTTAGCAATTGTAGATCCTATGGGAGTTACTAAAACTCATCAAGTAGCACAAGCCGCAACTGATACTGTACCTGCAAAATCTGCTGGTGTAGATGTTTCGAGTTGGCAAGGCAAGGACTTAACTCAACAAGCTAAGTCAGGGGCTCAATTTGCTGTAGTGAAGGTATCTGAAGGTACAAATTATCAAAACCCTAGAGCTCAAAGTCAAGTTAACAGTGCTGAACAAAATAATATGATGCCAATGGGCTATCACTATACTCACTTTGGTGATAACAGTAATCAAGCCGTTCAAGAAGGAAATTATGCAGTTAATTCTGCAAAATCTGCTGGATTACAACAGGGATCGTATTTAGCAGCTGATTGGGAACAAGATCCTAATAACAAGACTACTGGTAGTATCGAAGATAATACTAATGCAATTACTAGTTTTATGGATACTGTTCACAATGGTGGATATAATCCAATGCTATATTCTAGTGAGTCGCTATTAAAGAATAAGGTAGATACTAATAAGATCACTGAAAAATATCCAAATTCATTATGGGTAGCTAAGTACAAAACTAATGGTCGTGAAGATAATCCTGACTACAATTACTTCCCGTCAATGGATAATGTAGCTATTTGGCAATATACACAAAATTGGCGTGGTCAAAATGTTGATGGAAATGTTAACGTAGTTCCCCTTTCAAATAAAGGTAATGGTGCAAGTCAAAACAGTAGCTCTAATGCAAGTACAAGTACTAATACGTCAAACGTTAATACTAGTTCTCAAAGTAGTAGTCAAGCACCTGCAAATCCATTTATTAATGACAACAAAACGGTTGATACTAGCTGGGTTAAGCAAGAAGGTACTTTTACTACTGGTGGAGCGATCAATTTAAGAACCGGTGCAAGTACTAATAGTAGCGTTATTGCTCAACTTCCAGCAAATACTGAAGTTAAGTATGATGCATATAGCACCAAAGGTAATTACACATGGTTAAGACAACCACGTGCAAATAATCAATATGGCTATTTAGTAGGTCGTGCAAACGGTCAAGATTGGGGTACTTTCAAGACAAACTCAGTTGCTAATGAAGTAACTAAGCCAGCAACTAACAACAATAACGTTGATAAACCAGCTGAAAATACTAATAAGCCAGCCCAAAACAATAACAAGCCAAGTCAACCAGTACACAACAATACAA
>CANOGU010000018.1 GCA_947565635.1 uncultured Lactobacillus sp.
CTCAATGCCTTGGGAGAGTAAGTCACTTATTCCAAGTAGCTTATTTCATGCACCAAAAACAACCGCCAGCAAAGATAGCTGTGTCATACTGCGACTTTTCATTGTTATCAAGGGGTTTAACATCTTTCATACTTTTCACTAACTTTCTAAAAAAATCAATATTTATCAAAATTGTGGTACTTTTTAGGTTCCTATTTCTTTTAATTCATTTATATATATTATTAATGGAAATTACCCTTAAAGCAAAAAAGTCACTCTAGAACATCAGATCTAAAATAACTTTCTTTTTATATTTACTTGCTTTCCTTTAACTTTGCTTTTCTTTCCTCTATATAACTTTCTATGGCTTTTAAATCTTCTTCAGTAGCTAACTTAAGAATAAAGTTTTTTGTAGTGGATCGTTTAACTATGTAGTTCTTTCTATCTTTATTATTTTCATCCCATTTTTTATTAGCTTTTTTTCTAGCTTCTGTTAGTTTAACCATTAAATATCAGCTTTCTAATTAAATATAAAACAAATCTAAGTGATATTGTATATTGCTATGATAACAGATTTATAGTTTCTTTCTTAGTCATAATATTTAGCTTTATAGCCTACAAGGCTGTTAAGTGCATCGATTAGCCGGCGTTTATATTAAATCTATTTTCAAAACAATACTTTACATAATTATTTTAACGTAATAAATATAAATTTGTTTTATCTGCAAAAGAATAAAAAAATCCATCTCTCGATTATATAAAATCAAAAGATGGATTTAAATAAAACTAATTTTCATAAATATCATTAAGCGCTTTTTCAAATTCAGGAAGCCAGCTCATTTTATATCCAGCACGAGTGGGATGAATATCGTCAACCATATAGAGTTGACGGTCTTTTTCATTGTAATCAAAGCGCTTGTCATCCCACATATTAAGAAACTTAAATTTCCATTTCTTTTGTAATTCTTTTGTTGCTTCTACTAATTTACCATATTTTTCAGAATCAAAAGATGGATTAGAATAAATCAAAACAGGACAATTCCAAGTCTTTTTAACATATTCTAAAATGAATTCAATTGCTCCAATACTAGTTGTAATATCATATTTGTCACTTTCACTAATTTTACCTAAAGGAATATCAGCTTTAGCATCATTAGTTGAAAGTTGCAAAACAAACGCACTTATATTTTCTAAAATTGGGAGTTTCTCTAAGCGTGCCACATAAGAATTATCACCATTTTCAGCTAAGGTTGTTCCTGAAACAGCTTCTTTAAATGGATAAATCCCATCTTTTTTCCTTAAATAATCTACGAATGATTCACTTAAGGCACCTGCACCATAAGTAACAGAACTTCCTAAAAAGGCAACCTGCTTATCTTGAAGCTTACTATTGGTAGCCTGACTCGCACTTACACTGTATTCAACCTGATTACCAGAGGCTTTAACTATCTTTGTCAAAAAGTCTTCATGTTGACCAGCAAACTCTAATAATTCAGGAATATTTTCTTCTGGAACCTTCAAATTATCAAAAACTTGTATTAAATTCATGATCCTATTCCTCAAATATTTTTTTATATTGATTATAGCCTTCCTCTTCTAGCTTATCATATGGAATGAATTTTAAGGAAGCAGAATTAATACAATATCGTAAGCCTCCCTGATCAACTGGTCCATCAGTAAAAACATGACCTAAGTGGGAATCAGCAATGGGGCTTTTCACTTCTGTTCGCTCCATTCCATGAGATTGATCCCGTTTATAACTTAATTTTTTTATTGGCTTCGTAAAACTCGGCCAACCACAGCCTGCATCATATTTATCTTGACTTGAAAAAAGTGGTTCACCAGAAACTACATCGACATAAATTCCTTTTTGGTTGAAATCGTTATATTTTCCACTAAAAGGCATTTCAGTTGCTGCATGTTGTGTAACTTCATATTGTTCATAATTTAATTTTTTAAGAGCTTCTTTTTTATCAAACATTTTTTCACCTTCTAAAATTAAAGATATCAAATTTTAACATAAAAATGTTGTCTCATGATTTTTGTTTCTATACAATAATCTATAATATTAGAGGGGGATTTTTTTATGCCAAAATTAGCAAATGATTTATCACTTACAAAAAATACACGATTAAATTCTTTAGGACCTTCAAAAATTAGAGCTTTTGATGAAAAAGCTTCTCAAATCCCAGGAATTATTAAATTAACGATTGGAGAACCGGATTTAAATACACCAGATCATGTTAAAGATGCAGCTATTGCCGATATTAAAGCAAACGACTCGCATTATGCACCACAAGCAGGTAAGCCTGAATTATTAGAGGCTATCAGCAACTATCTCGATCGCAGCCTTGATGTTAAATACGATCCAAAAACTGAAATTTGTGTTACAGTTGGAGCCACTGGAGCTTTAAATGACGTATTCATGTCAATTTTAAATCCAGGTGATAAGATTTTAGTTCCTACGCCAGTATGGGCTTTATATTTTCAACTAATTAAATTAACAGGAGCTATCCCAGTCCAAATTGATACTTCAAAAGATGATTTTATCCTGACTCCTGAACATCTTGAAACAGTACTCCAAAATGAAGGAAAAGGCGCTAAAGCAATCATTTTAACTGATCCATCTAATCCAACAGGTCGTGTTTATCCAGCAACCACTTTAAAGGCACTTGCAGAGATTATTACCAAGTACCATCTTTTCTCGGTTACGGACGAAATATATGGTGAATTGGTTTACGATAATAATGTTCATCATTCTTTATCTCAATATATTCCTGAGCGTAATATTCTAATTTCAGGACTTTCAAAAGCATACGCAATGACTGGGTGGCGTTTAGGATATATTGCTGCTCCTGCAGATATTATGAAAACTATTCAAAAAGTAAATGCTTTTCTTGTTACCTCCGTAACCGATAATGTTCAGGCTGCCGCAATTGAAGCACTAAATAATGGCCAAGCAGATCCTCTTGAAGCACGCAAAATTTACGAAGACAGATTGGAATTTATGAAAACTGGTCTAGAAAAATTAGGCTTTGAAATGTCTACACCTCAAGGAGCCTTCTATATTTTTGCTAAGATCCCTGATACTTTTGGTACCGACGACGAAGCCTTCGCTAATGAATTAGCCACTAAAGCAAAAGTTGGTGTGACTCCAGGTCGCTATTTCGGTAAGGGCGGTCAAGGATATGTTAGAATGTCTTACGCTTCTTCGACCGAACAATTACAAGAAGCCTTAAAACGAATTGCAAAATTTGTTGAAAATATCTAAATAAATAAAAAATTGCATTACCTACTTTAAAAGTTAGGTAATGCAATTTTTTGTTACTCAAATTTTTAACTAAGATTATTCATCCCAAGTTGAGTTCTTATCGGCATCTTCTTGAGCTTCTTTTTCAAGACGTTGTTCAGTTTCCTTAACGCTATCTTCGTATTGTTTTTCAACTTCAATACCAATATCCGTTAATTGTTTATCAGCAACTGGAGCTGGAGCATGCATCATTGGTTCAGAAGCGGAAGCATTCTTTGGAAAGGCGGTAACATCACGAATGTTGTCCTTACCTGCTAACATCATAGCTAATCGATCAAGACCAATAGCAAGACCAGCATGTGGTGGGAATCCCATATCTAACGCATCCATTAAGTAACCAAATTGTTCATAAGCACGCTTCTTAGTGAAACCTAAGGCCTTAAACATCTTTTCTTGAATTGAACGTTTGTGGATACGGATTGATCCACCACCCATTTCATCTCCGTTCATAACAATATCGTATGAACGTGCATGAGCTTTATGAGGATCAGTATCTAACAACTTAATACCTTCGTCATCTGGCATAGTGAATGGGTGGTGAGCAGCAATCCAGCGACCTAAACCTTCATCATACTCAAACAATGGCCAGTCAACTACCCATACAAAGTCAAAGACACCTTCTGGAATAATACCAGTTTCATGAGCAAATTCACGACGTAGGTGATCAAGTGAATCGGTAACAACCTTCCACTTGTCAGCAACAATAACGATTAATTCGCCGCCTTCAAGATCAAATTCTTTCTTCAAAGCTTCTTTGTTTTCATCAGTTAAGAAACGAGCAATAGGTCCTGAAAATTCGCCATCTTCATATTTAACCCAAGCTAAACCTTTAGCATTGTAGCGCTTGATGTAGTCTTGTTTTTCTTCAATCTTTTTACGTGAATATTCTTTAGCACCATTCTTAACAGCGATCCCTTTAACTACGCCGCCATCAGCAATTGCACCAGAGAACACCTTAAAGTC
Organism: uncultured Lactobacillus sp.; assembly: GCA_947565635.1. Taxonomy (GTDB): domain Bacteria; phylum Bacillota; class Bacilli; order Lactobacillales; family Lactobacillaceae; genus Lactobacillus. The sequence goes on from CANOGU010000018.1 coordinate 4,253, forward strand.
ACTATCTTTAAAGATTGGGCTTAAGTCATGAAGGTACATTTCATAACGAGTATCAGGCTTGTCAGAACCATACTTGTTCATTGCTTCGTCCCAAGTAATGCGCTTGATTGGAGTCTTTAAATCGATGTTCATAACATCTTTCATAATCTTCTTTAAAAGACCTTCAGTATAGTCTTGAACACCTTGTTCATCTAAGAAAGAAGTTTCCATATCGATTTGAGTAAATTCCGGTTGACGGTCACCACGTAAGTCTTCGTCACGGAAACAACGAGCTAATTGATAGTATTTATCAAAGCCAGCACCCATTAATAATTGTTTAAATAATTGTGGTGATTGTGGCAAAGCATAAAAACTACCTGGATAAATTCTTGAAGGAACTAAGTAGTCACGAGCACCTTCAGGAGATGATTTACCTAAAATTGGAGTTTCAATATCAATAAAGCCTTGTTCATCGAAGTATTCGTGAACTGCCTTCAAAATCTTTGAACGTAAAATAATTGCTCTTTGAAGAGTTGGACGACGTAAATCAAGGTAGCGGTACTTCAAACGAGTTTGTTCTGCCGCATTAATATCATCTTTGATTTCAAATGGTGGTACTTTTGATTTGTTTAGTACGTCAATTTCAGTAGCATCTACTTCAACTTCACCAGTTTTCATTTCTGGGTTTACACTTGAACGCTTAACTACTTTTCCTTTTACTTCAATTACATCTTCATTATTCAATGAATCAGCAATTTCCATTAACTTTTCACCGGAATCTTTGTTAACAACAACTTGTACGATTCCTTCACGGTCACGAAGGTCAATAAAAACTAAGTTTCCTAAATTACGAACACGTTGAACCCAACCATAAAGTGTTACTTCTTGTCCTTCATATTTGCTAGTAATATTACCAGCGTAATCAGTTCTTTTGTCCATATGTTCCATGTTAATCCTCCAATTTATTTATAACATCTTGCATATTATTTATATCTTCTAAGCTAAGATCAATAGTTTTACCATCACTTAAACGCTTAATATTTAAAACGCCATTTTCTAATTCTTTAGCTCCCAAGGTAATTACAAATGTTGCATGAACGCGATCAGCTTTTCTAAACTGTTGCTTAAGCTTCTTTTGGTCAACATCATATTGTGCACTAAAGCCTTGTTCACGTAAACTACGTGCAACTTCAACAGCTTTAAACTCAGTTCCTGCACCAATATTAGTAATAAAGAAATCTATTCCTTCTTCTTGGAAAAGGTCTGGATTTTGCTCTTTCAATACAAGCATTAATCTTTCTTCACCAATACCAAAACCAACTGCAGGTGTTTCTGGTCCATCAAACTCTTCAACTAAGTGGTTGTAGCGACCTCCACCTAAAATTGTCGTTGCTGATTCCCATAGATTCTTATCTTCAACCATGAACTCAAAAATAATTCCAGTGTAGTAATCAAGACCACGAACTAAATCATCATCCATTACATAGTTAATGCCCAATTGCTCTAACATATCAGTAATTGTTTTAAAGTTTTCCCGAGATTCATCATCTAAGTAATCAACAATCTTAGGAGCATTAGGTAAAAACTTCTTATCTCGTTCATCTTTTGAATCCAAGATTCTTAATGGATTTTGACTTAAGCGACGTTGTGAATCTTCAGAAAGTTGATCTTTAACTGGTGTAAAGTAATTTACCAAAGCATCATGATATGCTTCACGAACTTGAGCATTACCTAAACTGTTAATGTGTAATTCATAATTTTTAACACCTAATTCAGCGAGTAAATCATGTGCCATCATTAAAGTTTCTACATCTGCTAATGGACTGTCAGAGCCAAAACTTTCAACACCAATCTGGTGGAATTCACGTTGACGACCGGCTTGTGGTCTTTCATATCTAAAAGTATTGTCAATGTAGTAAACGCTAAATGGCTTTACAACATCTGGTCCATAAAGCTTATTTTCTACATAAGCACGAACTACACCAGCAGTTCCTTCAGGACGCAATGCAATGTGACGACCACCCTTATCGTTAAAGTCGTACATTTCTTTTGAAACAACGTCTGAAGTTTCACCACTAGAACGTGAAAAAACTTCATAATTTTCAAAACTAGGTGTTCTTATCTCACGGTAATTAGCTCTTTTAAAAAAGTTCCTAGCGATAGATTCTACTTTTTCCCATGAACCAGATTCTCCTGGCAAAATATCGACTGTACCTTTTGGTCTTTGAACTTTCATTTAATCATCCTTTAATATATTAATAAAAAAGCGCCCTTGAACTGAGTCAAGGGCGCAATAAATTAGCACGGTACCACCTTTTGCTTGCTGCGATTAACGCTCGCGAAACGATCCATTATCTGCTAAAGGTGTCACAGATCGCAACCTATCCGCTATTCTCACCAAACAAGCGGTCTCTGAGATAGATCATGCTAATCTACATTCTTCGTCATCGATAATTCCTTTTTAGCTTATATTTTTCAGTCAACAAAGTCAACCTTTGTAAGCCTTTACTTAAATATTTTAAATGTCTAATACAATTGTAAAGGGACCATCATTTTCTAAACTAACCTGCATGTCAGCACCAAATTCACCTGTCTCAACATGGAAGCCTTTATCCTCTAGTTCATGATTAAAGTCTTCCCATAATTGTTTTGACTTAGGTGGACGCATAGCTTCTACAAAACTTGGTCGATTTCCTTTTTTAGTATTTGCTAGCAAGGTAAACTGACTAACGCTTAGAATTTCACCATTAACATCTTTCAAAGATAAATTAGTTTTACCATCTTTATCTTCAAAAATACGCATTTTAGCAATTTTATCAGCTGCTTTTTTAACTTGTTCTAATTCATCGCCATTCCGTAAGCCCACTAATAAAAGAAAACCACGCTTAATTTTACCTACGACTTCATTATCAATAGCAACTTGTGCCTTATTTACTCTTTGAATAACAACACGCATTAATTAATTGACCTCTTTGCTTCATAAACATTTGGCACATCCCTCATTCGACTTAAAATATCTTCCAAATGAGCTGCATCTCTAACTGAGACAGTTGCATAAATATGAGCCATGTTATTACTATCTACTTTTCCAGAAATATTGACAATATTCTTAGTCTTAGAATTTAGGGCATTGATTACATCACTTAAGAGACGGGAACGATTAAAACCATAAATTTCAATGTCAGCATTATAGTTCTCTTTATTCTTATCTTTAGCGATATTTTCCCAAGCAACATCAATCAGTCGACCCTGCTTTTTAGCTTCTTCGGTTATATTCGGACAATCTGCACGGTGAATAGTTACCCCGCATCCTTTAGTTACATAACCAATAATTGGATCACCAGGAACAGGATTACAACATTTAGCTAAATGCAGCATTAAGTCAGATACACCCTGGACCATAACCCCATTATTATGCTTAACACGCATAATATCTGCTGGAGCATCTGAATCGTTATCTTCTTCAGTACTTTGCTGACCAGCGTTCATGATTTTCTCTTCAAGTTGACGTTGCTTTTCATCTTCAGCTTTTTTACGTAAATCTTCAGTTAAACGATTTGCGACTGTTGCCGCAGAAACTTCACCATACCCAACTGCAGCAAACAACTCTTCATCGTTGTGATAGTTGAAATGATCAATAACTCGCTGAACATCAGCTTTAGTCATGAATTCTTTAGGAACTAAATCACGATTTGATAATTCTTGTTCAATCATGTTTTGTCCCTTTTCAATGTTTTCTTCTCTATCTTCAGTCTTAAAGAAGCGCTTGATTTTATTACGAGCACGTGAAGTTTTAACTAAGTTAACCCAGTCGCGAGATGGACGAGCTGATGCTTGAGTTAACATTTCAACGATGTCACCAGTTTTTAATTTGTAGTCTAGGGGAACAATTTTACCATTAATTCTAGCCCCAACAGAATGTGCACCAACTTCTGAGTGAATCATGTAGGCAAAATCTAAAGGAACTGAGCCTTTAGGAAGTTCATAAACATCGCCTTTAGGTGTAAAAACATATACCCTATCTGAGAAGATATCTGTTTTAACACTCTTCATAAATTCATGAGAATCTTTGGTCTCATTTTGGAGCTCAAGAATTTCTTGGAACATGTTGAGCTTTTTATTTGCATCTGTTTGCTCAACTTCTCCCTTGACGCCTTCTTTATATGCCCAGTGAGCCGCGACACCGTATTCAGCAACTTGGTGCATAGCCTCTGTTCTAATTTGGATTTCTAGCGGCTTGCCTCCAGGTCCAATAATTGTAGTATGAAGAGATTGATAGCCATTTACCTTTGGAACGGCAATATAGTCCTTAAAACGACCTGGCATTGGCTTCCATTTAGTATGAACTGCACCTAAAACAGCGTAACAATCTTTCACAGATTTAACTATTACTCGAACAGCTAATAAGTCATAAATCTCGCTAAAGTCTTTGTGCTTATTAACCATTTTTTTATAAATTGAATAAATATGTTTTGGACGACCATAAATCTCATACTTAATGCCTAAGCTATCTAAAGTTTGCTTCAAAGTCGAAATTGCATCCGCAATATATCCTTCACGCTCACTTCGCTTAGACTGCATTAAATTAACAATCCGATAATATTGTTGTGGGTTGAGATAATGTAAACTCATATCTTCAAGTTCCCACTTAATCGTTCCAATACCTAAACGATCAGCAAGAGGAGCATAGATATCTAAAGTTTCGTCTGCAATTCTTCTTTGTTTATCTGGGCGCAAATGGTCTAAAGTATGCATATTATGTAAACGGTCGGCTAATTTAACCATGATTACACGTAAATCTTTAGCCATCGCAATTAACATCTTACGGTGATTATCAGCCAAGTATTCTTCATGGCTCTTAGATTTATATTGAATCTTACTTAATTTAGTCACACCATCAACAATAAATGCAACGTCCTTACCAAATTTTTCTTTGATATCATCGTTAGTTACAGGTGTATCTTCAACCGTATCATGTAAATATCCGGCCGCTACTGTATCAGGATCTAAACGTAAAGTTGCCAGTGTTCCAGCAACTTGAGTGGGATGAATGATATAAGGTTGTCCGGAAACTCTGAATTGACCCTCATGTGCTTTCTTAGCAAATTCATATGCTGATTCAACAAAAGCTAAGTGTTCATCATTCATATATTTCTTACATTCAGCAAGAACTTCTTCATGAGTCATTTCATGATATTTTGACATAACGTATCACCTATTCTTTATTTCTTTTCTTTGTAAAAATCATCATGCCATAAACCAAATAATTCAAAACTTAAATATACTAAGCACAATAAGAAGTTATATTTAGCAAAGTGAATGAAAACTGCAATAGCAAAAACTACAGGAAAAAGAAGTAGCCACCAACAGCTTAACTTTCTAATTTGCATAATACGACCAATTTGGTAGCTTAAATAAGTATTAAAAATAAAGAAAACTAGTCCAATTCGCCAAACTCGACTTAGATGAACGAGTGGACAGATAATCCAAACAATTACTCCTAATAAAGTTAACCAAATAAGAGGCATAAATGATTTTTCATTTATTTTACTCCATGAAGCCTTAAAATTAAAATTTTTCTTTTCTTCACTATTTTTCTTCATTTTTCGCTTACCTTTTCTTTTAATTAATATTTTTAATTTGGTTTTCTAGCAATTAATAGTCCAATCCAGCGGCCTTCTTGCATTTTCATTTTAATTACAAAATTATTCTCTTCTAGCGCCCTCTCTATCTTGGGAAGTTGTAAATAATCAATTCCTGAAAAAATAATTTTACCATTTTCATTCAAATGATTATCTAGATCCGGAATTAATTCTAACAGAATATCAGCTAAAATATTTGCCACGATTAGATCATATTTTTCATCAATATCTTTTAACAAATTAGCCTTACGCACATCAATATTATCAATATTATTTAAGGCAATATTTTCTTTAGCGGCAGTAACAGCTTCATCAGAGATGTCAGTTCCTAATACATGGCTTGCTCCTAACTTACTTGCAGCAATTGCCAAAATACCAGAGCCAGTACCAACATCTAAAACAGACATCGGCTTAACTAAAGCACGTTCCATAGCAAGCAAAACTAACTGTGTTGTCGTATGCCCACCAGTACCAAAGGCAAGTCCTGGATCTAAACGAATCAGTTGTTGATCAGAGAAAGCCGGTTGATAGTCTTCCCATTCGGGAACGATAGCTAAATGTCTTGAAAAGTCAATCACATGATAGTATTTTTGCCAAGCTGTATTCCAATCTTCATCAGCCACTTCCTTAGTGCTAATTGAAACGTTGCCAGCATCTAAGCCATAACCCTTCATTTCAGCTATTTTATCAGTAATTTTTTGAATTATCTTCTTTTTATCAGCATTTTTATACTCAAAATATGCTGTTAATTCTAAATCTTCAGGTAGGTTTTCAATATCATCTAGTTCAACTAAACTACTATCATGTTTTTGACCCTCTAAAACAAAGTCGCTACGCTTACGACTTTCAATTCCCTGTGCATCCAGTTCATCTTGCATGAAGAAACTTAATCCATCTTCTAATTCATGACTACATTCAACTTTTATTGCTAATAATTTCACTAATCTTGTCCCCCTTTTGACATGTTAAATTCTCACGTTTATGATATTAAAAGGTGAGAAAAATGTCGAAAAAAAATAAAAAGAAAAAACTTAATAAAACTTTGATTGAGAAGATGCTCGACCAACAAAAGATTCCATATAAACAATTACAATTCGCCACAGTTCAAAAAGGCGATGTTAAACAAATGGATACTTCCATTTTAGACGATGAAGAGGCTTTGGTCTACAAAACCTTGGTATGTGAGGGAAATAAAAATAGTCCTGTAGTTGGAGTTGTTCCTGTTACTGAACACTTAAGTATGAAAAAACTTGCTAAAGCTTCTGGTAACAAAAAATGTGAATTACTTCCACTTAAGAAGTTAGTCGCAACTACTGGTTATGTTCATGGGGCCAACACTCCAATTGGAATTTACCAAAAGCATCATTTTCCTATTTATTTAGATAGCAGCATGAAAGAACATGATCAAATTGCTGTTTCAAGTGGTGAGGTTGGTAGAAGTATCATGATCAATCCTGATGATTTACAAAAAGTCACTAATGCCACTTTCGTTGATTTATTAGAGTAATAAGATTAAGTAAAAAGCTTCTCATGACTAGAAAAATAATTCTAGTTTTGAGAAGCTTTTTTAGCTACTTTTTAACGATTTTTACCCATCTAAACACACCGTAAATTATTAATAGTACCCAACTAAGGATTGAAATATAGAGTAAAATTGTAAACCAAATTGGGGTCTTGAATGAAAGAATTGCTGTGTTTTTTCCTTTCTTTGCTTGCACTATCGGCATTCCGATTTCATTACACTTAGGCGATATCTTTTTACCATTTACTACTAGTACTGATTGTCTGTAGAAAACAATTGGTAAAGTAGAATCTTTCCCATCACTAGTCCAACTTATCTTTAATTTACCATTACTTGCAGCTTCTTTCTCAAAACCCTCTCCATTATTAAAAATAAGTGTTCCAGAAACCAAGCCACTTACCTTCCAAGAATTCATTTGCTTTTTTAGTGGTAGATAATCTGGATTGCCAGGAGGATTACTATCAATAAATTTACTTAAATCATGGTATCTAAATTGATTAACACGTTCAACATTAGTTTTTACTTTATTAAATTTAATAATATTTCCTCGTAAATCTGCTCTCAGAGAAAATAAACATACGAAAATTAGTAAACACTCTACAAATACTTTAAACTGAAAATCATAACGATTGATTAGATTTACGACGGTAAGCCCCATACTTAGAAATAGTAGCGGATAAGCTACTGCTGTAAATCTATTAGGAAACTGGAAGTAGTTTGAAAATGATGGAAAATACTTTTCTACTACTCTCCATAGAAATAAATCTGAACTTATAAATAAAAAAGCAAGTCCCTCAATAGTTAAAAATGTGTTTAATTTAGATACACGATAATTAAATGCAACATAAACTGTTTGTAAACCAAATAAGAGTAGAACTGCTTCCTGAATTTCAGTCCACATTGTTATTGTGCCGTTTGATTTAAGGTGTAGGACTGTTAGCGCCGGTGAAAAATCTAATGGCGCTGACATTGTATTTTTTGGATATAGTACTAAAAATGCACCCCATACATTTGCAGTTAAAATCAAACATAGAACTACCGCTTTTAAAGTATCTACCCACATTCTTTTTTTGTTTTTTGTAGTTACCAAACCATAAATAAAAAGTGGGATTAAAACCAAAATTGCCTGTAAGGTACTTAATAAATGGACTTGAGCAACAATTCCCATCGTAATTGCAAGACTTATCCAATTAAAATGTTTTTTATCATCGTTAAATAAATTTATTCCTTGAATTAAAACATAGGGCATTAAGGCCGCTCCCCATGCATTAAAACTATTTGATGGGATCCAATAACTTATATATCCGCAAAGTAAAAACAGCGTACTCACAATTAAAGCAACTGTTCGTGATAATTTTACTTTTCTGGCGAGAATATACATCCCAAAACCGGCAACTATAAAAATTAAATAAACAAGTATAATCTGATAATTAAACCACGAGCCCGCACTTAATAACAAACTTCCCATTAAATAAGCAAAGAATGGACCATAAATTGCATTAACTATCCGCCCTGTTTCTCCCATCCCATAATTCATTTGAAAATAAGAAAAATTATGGTTTTTTATTTGCTGAGCAGTATCGTAAAATCTACTGAAATGAAAAATAGTATCTGATCCCGTAAGAGCAACATGATTAAATAATTGCGGAATTTGTAGTATAGTCGCTAGCAATATGCTTAAAATTAGTGGCAAACCATACTCAATTAATTTTTCCTTGTATTTATTCATAAATTATATTTTATCCTCCAAGTAATATTTTCAATCCAACTTTTCAATTGTATCATTTATTGTTTTTCCTTTTTACACTTGTTAACAAATAATAGAGTCAATTAATCTATAAAAATAAAAGCTTCTTAAAACTAAAATCACATTAGTTCTAAGAAGCTTTTTTAGCTACTTTTTAACGATTTTTACCCATCTGAATACACCATAAATTATTAGTAGTGCCCAACTAAGGATTGAAATATAGAGTAAAATTGTAAACCAAGTTGGAGTCTTAAAAGAAAGAATTGCTGTATTTTTCCCTTTTCTTGACTGAACTTGTGGCATCCCTATTTCATTCACTTTTGGTTTTATTACTTTATTATTTAAACTTAACTCAGATTGTTTATAAATAAAAATCGGAAGTGTAGTTACTTTAGAAGTTGAGTCTTTCCAAGTAAGCTCTAAACGCCCATTTGAAAGAGCCCTTTGCTCAAAATTATTTTTTTGTAGAGACATACTCATTAACATACCAGTAATATCACTTGATTTGATCTTCTTTCTTACTGGTAGATAATCAGGACTATTAATTTCTACTTTATTGATATATGGAGCTAATCCCTTTTCCTTCATCTCCTTAGCATTGCTAGTAATTCCTTTGTTGTAAGTAATATTATTATTAATCTCATTAAAGTCGGCTCTAACATTAAACAACACTACTACAATTGCTAATGCACTCGCAATCATTCCAATTTTTTTACCATGACTCTTAATTAATTCATTCAGTGTTAAACCAATTCCAAGAAATAGCAAAGGATATGCTACGACAGTAAACCTGTTGGGAAATTGTAAATAACCAGTTACTGCTGGTAGGGTGTCCTTCACAAATTGCCATGGAAACAAATTAGAACTTAAATATAGAAAGACTATGCCTTCTAAGGTAACAAAAGTATTTAATTTAGAAGACTTAAAGTTAAAGATTACATAAATTAGTTGAACAATAAATAGGAGCAATGTGACTTCAGTGATTGACGTCCACATTGTTGAAGTACCAGCAACAGATAGATTAACAGCGGTCAAAACCGGTGAGTAATCGATCGGAGATGCCATTTGATTAGTCGGATAGAGCAGTAAAAATGCACCCCATACGTTTGCTGTTAACACAATGAATAAGCCAACAGCTTTAAAGACATCAATCCACATCTGACGCTTATTTTCACTCAAAACTAATCCGTAAATAAAGAAAGGAATCAAGGCAAGAATGGAGAAGAAAGTGCTTAATAAATGGATCTGAGCTACAATTGCCATTACAATTCCAAGACTAATCCAGCTAAATCGATTTTTATGATTATTCAACAGGTTAATTCCTTGGATTAATACGAATGGTATTAAAACAGCACCCCATGAGTTGAAAGCATTGGATCTCGGCCAATATGCAATATAACCAGTAGTTAAAAATAGCGTGGTAACTATTGAAGAAACAACTTGCGATAGTTTAACCTTTCGACTTAAACGATAGATTCCCAAACCACCAACCAGAAAAATCAGGTAGGTTATAAGAATTTGAAAACGAAGCCAAGAACTACAAAATAAAAGTAAACTTCCCATTAAATAAGCAAAGAATGGGCCATATAAAGCATTGACTATTCGCCCACTCTCACCCATTCCATAATTCATTTGAAAGTAAGAGAAGTTATGATTCTGTATTTGCTGGTAAGTATCATAAAAACGATGAAAGTGAAAAGCAGTGTCGTCTAAAGTAAGACCAGATCGAGTAGTCAATTCAGTCCAAATTAAAACAGTTGCAATTACTAGACTCAAAATTATCGGAATAAGATAATCTATTATTTTATTTTTATATTTTTCTACACTATGATTTTTCATTTCTTACCTCTGATAAGTATTGTCTCAACTGTTTAATTGTATCATTCAACCAGGCGAAAAAAATACTTATTTACCACTTTTATTCTTCAGGAACTGACATATTTACCATATTTCTTCCCTTGCGATAGGCTTGTTTAATGTCATTAATAGTTAAATCTTTACCCTTTTGATCATATGCAACTAATACTTCTCTAACACCATCAGCAAACTTACTTAATAATCTAAATATAGTAATTTCTGCAAAGAATAGAACTAACAATAAGAAAACAGCAGTTGCAGAGATACGTGAAAGTGCAAATAAATTATGGAAGAAAATAATAGATAAAACTAATGCTAAAAAGGATCCACCTAAAACAGTCCACCTAAATTTATTTAGTGGTCTAGAAATATGATATAGCACCATCATCCCTACTGCGACTAATAACATCGTAGCCGTTGTAGCTACTTCTGGTCTTCCTAATTCTAAAACCATATCTGCCACTACCAAAATTGAGACCGCGAGCATATCTGTAATTCCACCAGGAATTGCCCTTGACAATACATTAGGAATAAATTTTCCGCGAATACGGTTGTAATTATTTTCAAGAGCTAATAAGAATGATGGTAGACCAATAGTAAATGCTGAAATTAAGGCTATTTGAGCCGGACGTAATGGATAAGACATTGCAAAGGCAAGAGAAAAGATAGCCATTAAAAATGAAAAGATATTCTTTACCAAGAACAAACTAGCTGATCTTTCAATGTTATTAACTACTTTTCTACCTTCATCTACCACTTTTGGCATTCTAGCAAAATCAGAATCTAACAAAACAACTTGGGATGCTTGAACAGCAGCACTATTGCCTGATGCCATAGCAATTGAACAATCTGCTGTCTTCATTGCTAAAATGTCGTTAACACCATCTCCTGTCATTGCAACAGTATTACCATTTTTTTGAAGAGCTTTAATTAACTTTTTCTTTTGATCAGGTTTAACACGTCCAAAAACGTTATATTTTTTAACAACTTCTTCATAGTCGCCTTCACCAATTTCGGTTGCATCAATCAACTTATCTGCATCCCGAATACCGGCCTGCTTTGCAACGCGTGCTACCGTTAACGGGTTATCTCCAGAGATCACCTTGATATTTACCCCTTGACGATCAAAATATTCAAAAGTACTTTTTGCTTCTTTACGGATTGGATTAGAAATTAAAATATAACCTAATAGCTCAACAGGCTCTACCAATTTTTCTTTTTCATCCCTTAGTGCATGCGGATATTTTCCAAAAACTAAAACTCGATATCCTTGTCGGGTATATTGATTTATTTCTTTTTCGTAATTTTCAAATTGATCCCGCAATACAAACTCAGGCGCACCCATTAATAAAGTGTTGTTCTTAATAACTGCCCCACTATATTTATTTACCGAAGTAAAAGGGATGATTTGCGTAGCCTGAATATTAAATTTCTGGTTAAATGCTTTTGCAACAGCTTTGATAGTTGCATTATCATGAGGCATATTTTGAGCAAAAATAGAAATTTCTTTGCTCAACTTTTCTTTAGTAACACTAACTGGAATAACTTCCTCTACTTCCATTTTAGGTTCCGTAATCGTTCCAGTCTTATCAACACATAGCACATTAACCCGAGCTAATGTTTCAACACTTTTCATATCATGAAGCATAACTTGGGAACGCGCTAAACGCATAGCTGCTAATGCCAAAGCAATTGTCGTTAATAAATACAGACCTTCAGGGATCATTCCAATAATTGCTGCTTCCATTGAGACAATACTGTCCGCTAAATTTAAATGATTTACATAACGGGCAACAATGAAGAGGGCAATTCCACAGGGGATGATGATGATTCCAACCCATTTAATCAATCGATTAATTGAGCGCACCATTTCAGAGCCCTCTTTTGAATTCATCGCTTTAGCTTCTAAAGTTAGCTTAGAAACATAAGAATTCTTACCAACCTTTTCAAGCCGCGCATAAGCTTTTCCTGCAACTACAAAGCTTCCAGACATTAACTCTGCGCCAACATCTTTCTCTATTTCATCGGCTTCACCAGTTAGCAATGCTTCATTTACTCGTAATGTTCCAGAAATAACTTGCCCATCCGCAGGAATTTGATCCCCTGTTTTAAGTACAATTACATCCCCTAAAACTAGATCTTCGATTGGCACAATTTTTTCTTCTTTATCACGAATTACGGCTATTTTTGTTGTATTCATAACATTTAACTTGTCTAAAACACTTTTTGCACGTAATTCTTGGACAATCCCAATTATCATATTTGCGATAATAACTGGTAAAAATGTTAAATCCTTGTATTCTCCAACGATCACTAACAAGATCGCTAATATTAAAAATATCAAGTTAAAATACGTAAATGTATTTTCTTTAATTATTTGCCAGGTAGTCTTAGCTTGATCATTAACAGCTCGGTTAACTTTTCCCTCTTTAATTCTTTGCTCAACTTCTGCTTGTGTTAAGCCAATTGGTTGTTTAAAGTTTTCCTTCATTTGCATCCTTAAAAAATTAATCTATCTGTAAATTGTCGTTTTTTTCAATCGTTACTTCACCAGCTACATCAGTATTAAAAAAATCAGAAATCTGGTGAACATCCCAGTTTTGGCCTAATCCCCACATCAGTTTAGTAATCGCACTCTCTGAAGTCATATCCCGAGCACTAATCGCTCCTTCAAGCAATGCTTCTCTCCCAACTTCATATTTTGTAAGATCGCTTCGCTCATATAAGCATTGACTCGTCGCAATAATCGGTATTCCTCTTCTAATTAACTTTCCAATTGCAGCTACCATATTTCTTCGGATATAATTCATCCCGCCTAAACCATACGCTTCAATTACAATTCCTTGACATCCGCTTTCGACCATTGCAAATAGCAAATTAGGATCAAAACCCGGGAATAGTTTAACTAAAGAAACATGAGGATTAATGCTAGTGTTTAAAGTTGTATCTTTCATATCTTTTGTATTTTTAGGTACATTTTGGTCAGAAAATACTAGGCCATCAGATGTTACCCGAGCCACTGGTGGTACATTAACACTTTCAAAAGCATCAAAATTGATCGTTCTTACTTTAACACTTCTGCACCCCAGCATAACTTTTCGATCAAAAGCTAAATAAATATTAGGATGACAACTAGCAGCTGCTGCAAAGGCTAATTTCAAATTATCTGGTGCATCACTCAGTACCACATTAATTGGAACCTGACTTCCAGTTAAAACAACTGGAATATTAATATTTTGCAGCATAAAAGAAAGCATGGATGCTGTATAGGCCATGGTATCAGTACCATGAGATACTACAATCCCATCATACTTATTTCGATTTTCATAAATTTTTTCAGCAATCAATTTCCATTCTTCAGGCTGAATATTAGATGAATCAAGTTGGAGAATATCCTCGACAGTAATATCATAAGGTAGTTCCCCTAACATATTGATTAACTGTTCACCGGATTCTTTAGGCACTAACCCAGCTTCTGAAACAACAGACGCAATTGTTCCACCCGTTGAAAGCAATAATATTTTCTTTTGCATTCTTCTTCACTCACTCTTTAATTCTCTTGTTCTATTAATTATACGAAAAAAGTTGCCATAGTTTAAATTCCATGACAACTTTTTAATAAAAATCTATCCGGCATGTCGCCAGTCTTTATCCATTAAAATACGAGCTGCAATTAAACCTAATGGTAAACAAATTACAATCATTAAAGCCTGAACCATCCACAAGGCTCCTGCATTTAATGACGTTAATCCTAAGTTAAACATAGCTCGGTACATATATAGTCCCGGCACCATAATTACAATTGATGGTACCGTAATAGCGATTCTCGGAAAACCAGTTTTACGTCTAATAATTGAAGCTAACATTCCCGCAACAAAGGCTCCGATAAAAGCAGCCACAGCTGGTGGAACGTTTGACCAATCAACCAAACTTAAGCGTAAAGTATTTGCTATAGCTCCGGAAATCCCGGCAACAGTTGCCATTGGAATTCTAGAATTAAACATAATTGAGAAGCCAAAAACTCCGCAGAAACTAGCAACTAATCTTAAAAGAGTTAAAACTAATGGTGTTAGTCCTAATTTCTCAAAGTTTTGCGGATGCAGGTTTAATATCAAAGCCATTACCCAACCAACTGCAGTTGCAACAACAATAATCATTATTGCATAAGCCATTCTCTCTAATCCTGATCTCATATCAAGCTTAGAAATATCCAGTCCAGATGTAATAAATGGAAAACCTGGAATCACAAAGAGCATGGCTCCAATGTATCCATCTAAATGATGAAGGCTAACTGGATAAAATAGTCTAATTAAGTAAAAACTACCCACATATACCGCGCAGGCTACAGCAACTGCTACTGTAATGTTAGCTAAAATAGTTAAATGTCGATCAATCATTTTTCGACGAATATAATTTCCGCAACCTGCACCTAAAAAAGCACAAATAACTTCAAAAATTCCGCCACCTAGTAAAAAAATAAATCCTGCACATGCAAGACCAGCAGCCAGTCCAACTTGCCACGGAGCATATTGCGACTTCATTGTCGAAATCTCTTCTAATCGGTTATGAATTTGCCCAATCGTCCAATTTCCGTTATCTTTTTTAAACTGACTAACAAAGTTTTCCATACGGTCCAACTTAGTCGTATTCACTCCTGTTGATGGTAAGCTTAGAGCTTGAGTATAGCTCTTACCATCCGCATCAACACAAGTATATTCAATTGAAACAAGTCCAATATCCGTGCTGCATGTCATATCTAAACAGCGAGCAATTGTATTCATCGCTGATCTTACACGCCACGCTCCGGTCCCACAAGAGAGAAGCATCATACCAATATGCCCTACAATTACCGATCGTTCGGCCAAAGTCGCATTTTTAGCAGGTGTAATATTATCACTAGTAAAAAAATCCTGCCACCGAATTCGCATATGATGATGATGCGACAAAGTATGTTGATGATGGAGCTGATTTACACGTTCATTTTTACTTTCTTTACTGTTCACTTTCATAGTCCCCAAACTTTGATTAAATATCATACCTTTAAAATTTTATCACACAAAAAACGTCTTGCACTCTCAACTTAAGTACAAGACGCTTTTAATTATTAAAATTATTGTTTAAAGGTCAATTCCGTCAACAACTTCCTTCATCTTAGCTGCTGAATAAGCCATTTTCTTCTTTTCATCTTCTGATAAGTGAAGCTCAATCACATCACTAATTCCATTAGCGGTAACTACAGCTGGGCTGCCTAGGTAAAGATCATGAATACCGTATTCTCCAGTCATTGGTGCAGATAGGGGCATCACTAGAGCTTTATTTTCTAAGATTGCCTTACAGATTTGTGTTAAGCACATTGCAACGCCATAAAAAGTTGCTCCCTTATTAGCAATGATCTTACCACCCTTTTTACGAACATCAGTCTCTAATTCAACCAATGTTTCTTCATCTAATTCTTTATAAGAACGAAGAGGCTTATGATCAATAATTGCTTCATCAAAGTTTTCAAAAGATGTATCACCATGTTCACCTAAAACATAAGCATCAATATGATCAACATTAACACCAGTCTTATGTGATAAAGCCACACGCAAGCGAGCTGTATCAAGGGATGTACCGGTTCCGATAACTTTATTCTTAGGAAAACCAGATAACTTTTGAGTTAAAGTAGTTAGAATATCTACTGGATTAGCAGAAACGACAAAAATACCGTTAAAACCAGATTCTACAATTGGTTTTATGATTGATTCTAAAATTTTAACATTAGTTTTTACCAAATCTAGTCTAGTCATTCCAGGTTTTCTTGCGGCTCCGGCAGTAATTACAGCAATATCGGCATCTTTTGCATCACTATAATCTCCACTCTTAACAGTGCATTGACCAACAAATGGGGCTAAATCTTCTAAATCTAAAGCATCCCCTTCAGTAACTTTTTTGACTACATCACAAATTACCAATTCATCAATTCTAACATTTTGCAATAAGTCATTTGCAAAAGTTGAACCAACACGGCCGTCACCAACTAAAAATACTTTTCTACGACTCATTTTTATATATACTCCTTTAAATGAAAGCTTAAGTTCTACACTTTAAGTATACACAAATAGCCTTTCTATTGGAAGCGCTTTATTTAATTAAATATGCCATTGCTTTTCCAGCTTCACGACCAAAAATAATTGTTTCAGCAATCGAATTACCACCAATTCGATTGTTACCGTGTAAGCCACCACTAACTTCACCAGCAGCATATAAACCAGAAATAAAGTTTCCGTTAGTATCATAGACACGGGTATCAGGTGCCACATGAATTCCACCCATTGTGTAATGAATTGCAGGTGCAATATGAATTGCATAATATGGTGCGTGGTCTAACTCAGCCATTCCAGTAGTACGGCCAAATTTTGTATCATCATTATTTGCTACTGCTTTATTCCAATTTTTAAGTGTTTCTTCAAGGTTGGAAACGGGCACTTTAATGTTTTCAGCTAATTCTTCAATAGTGTTTCCATGAACAACTAAATTAATTGAATCATAAAATTCAATTGCCTTAACCCTATCTCTAACCCCTTGGTCAAAGATTAAATATGCTGAATGTTCTGGAGTTTTGGTAATCGCATTTGATACGATCTTTCGCGTATTCAATTCATTAACAAATCTCTTACCTTGATGATCAACTAAAATAGCTCCTTCACCGCGTACTGCTTCACCAATTAAATACGCATGATCTGTATCTTGTTGAACTGTAGGGTGAACTTGGACTAACTCTAATTGCTCAAGTTGTGCTCCCACTTTATTAGCTAATTTTAAGCCATCTCCAGTCGCACCAGGTTGATTAGTTGTCTTATAGTTACGCAAATCTGGTCGATACTTAGCGATTAAATCTTTAGAAGCACCAAAACCACCAGTAGCAAGTAAAACTGCTTTAGCTTTTACTTGCCGATCATTATTAACTTCTACTCCATTAATTTTCTTGTTGTCATCTTGTAATAATTTAGTCACCTTAGCATCAGTAAAAATTGGAATATTCTTTTCATCAGCAATTTTAAGTAAATTATTAACTAAAAATGCGCCAATTGGTGCCATTGAGGATGGACGGTGTGTACGTTTTTGGGACATACCACCTGTAATTGTTAAATCATCTACTTTAATTCCTAAGTCTTCAAGCCACGCAATAGCCAAAGGTGCATGCTCGACAAAATAATGGAGCATTTCACGGTCATTCATGCGGCCGCCACCTTTTAGCGTCTCATCATAAAATTTTTGCATACTATCGTTTACACCTAAACGAGCTTGAACAATACTTTCAGCAGCATTCATACCAGAACTAGCTCTCATAGTGTTTCCACCTAAAAAGCCATTCTTTTCTAAAATTGCAACATTCAAACCATATTGGTGTGCTTGAATGGCTGCGGCTAATCCTGTACCACCACTTCCGACAATAATTGCATCATATTTTTTTTGTAACTTATCTACTGTTTGTGTTGGAAATTTATATCCCATTTTTATTCCTTCTTTTAATCATCAATTGGCTTAGTATTCATTGCATTAGTCATGGTAATTGGTTTCATCCACTTATCATATTGTTCTTTAGTAACTAAGCCGCTCTTTAAAGCTGCTGTACGCAAAGTCGTATTATTTTTAGCTGCAGTCTGTGCAATAGTAGCAGCTTCATGGTAACCAATATGTGGTGAAAGTGCAGTAACTGTCATTAATGAATTTGCTACATCCTTAGCCATTCTTTCTTTATTAACAGTCATACCATGAATCATCTTATCTGCAAAGCCAGAAATAGTTCCAGATAAAACATTGGCAGACTCTAAAAATGCGGCAATCATCACTGGCTTAAAGACATTCATTTCAAAGTTTCCTTGAGATGCAGCCATAGTAATAGTTGTATCATTTCCAAAGACTCTCAAACATGCCATGGTAACAGCTTCTGCTTGAGTCGGATTTACTTTACCTGGCATAATTGATGAACCAGGTTCGTTTGCAGGTAAATTAAGTTCTCCTAAACCAGCTCTTGGGCCAGATCCTAAGAAACGAATATCTTGAGCAATTTTGAACATATCAGCTGCCAAAGCTTTTAAAGCGCCATGCACAACATTTAAGCCTGAGTGATTTGCTAAACCAAAGAATTTATTTGTATCAACTTTAAAATTATGTCCATACTTTCTTGATAAACGCTCAGCGATATCTTCTGCCATACCAGGAGCTGCATTAAGTCCAGTGCCAACAGCAGTTCCTCCAATTGGTAATTCATAAAGTGTTTCTTCTAACTCGTTAATGTAGGATAAATCATGATTAAGAGCAGAAATATAGCCTGATAGTTCCTGACCAAAAGTCAATGGAACCGCATCTTGCAAGTGAGTTCTTCCTACTTTAACCGTTGTCCAATACTCATCTTGTTTCACTTTTAGTTCTTTAATCAAGTGTTTAATAGAAGGTTTTAAGTCGTCTAACGCTTGTGTTGCAACTAAATTCATTGCAGTTGGAAAAGTATCATTTGATGATTGTCCCATGTTCACGTCATCATTAGGTAAAATATCTAAACCGGGATGATTTTTATTAGCAAGATTAGCCACCACTTCATTAACATTCATATTAGTTTGGGTACCTGATCCAGTTTGATAGACATGCAATGGAAAATATGGTTGCAATTCTTCATTGTTTAAATCAAGTAGCTGATGAATTGCTTCAATAATGGCACGTCCCTTTTCTTCTGTTTCAGTTCCTGCTTCAATATTAGCTTGAGCAGCAGCTAGCTTTATTTGAAGAAGCGCACGAATAATACCAATTGGCATTAACGCTCCAGTATGGAAATTATCCTTACTTCTTTGTGTTTGTGGACCCCACAATGCCTTTTCAGGAATTTCTACTGGGCCTAATGTATCACTTTCAACACGATAACCTTTTTTCACCATATTTTTGTCCTCCGTTTTCATTATCTTCATTATAAGCTACATTTAAATGAAAGGGCATACAAAAAGCGGAGAATATAATTCTTCGCTAATATAATTGTATTAAATTATACTAAAAATACTTTTTCAATGCTATACGCTTATCGTTCTTGATGATTTAATTTCTTAGCAACTAAATCTCCAACAACTTGAACAATCAATACCAATAATAAAACTAATAAAGTTGCTACCAAAGTCACATCATTATTAAATCTATTGTATCCATATGAAATGGCTGTATTACCTAAGCCACCAGCACCAACAGCTCCTGCCATTGCAGTTAACCCAATTAAACTAATCAAAGTTACGGTTGAAACTCGAGCTAATTCAGATCTACTTTCTCTTAAATATACGTCAAAAATAATATCTTTGGTTGAAGCACCTAATGCTTCTGCAGCTTCAATCTTTCCTTTATCTACACTTTCAAGTGCAACTTGAACTTGTCTAGCAAAAAATGGGAACACACCTAAAGTTAATGGTACTAAAGCTGCTTTCATCCCAATTTGAGTTCCAACAATTTTTTGGGTGACTGGAGCAACAAATGCTAGCAAAATAATAAATGGTACAGCTCTAAAAATCGATACGATTTTATCAACAATCCAATAAACTACTTTATTAGCTAAAATTCCTTTTGGTTTTGTTAAAACTAATAATAAGCCAAAAATTAAACCTAGAATTCCCCCAAAAATAGCTGACCAAAAAGTCATAAATAAGGTTTGGAAAATAGCTGTTCCCCAACCAGCATCTCCGCCCCAACCTAGGGCTACTACATTAGGAAAGTTTTTAGTGAAAAAACTAATCATTAGTCAGCACTCCTTTATCTAACTTCGTTACTACAACATTTTTACTCTCCAAGAATTTAATAGCTTCTTTTTGCTTTAATTCATCTAAATTCAATAAAATTGCAAGTGTTCCTATTGGTTCACCACTTAGAACTTCTACATTTCCATATAAAATACTTGCTTTTGTATTCAATGAAACATCTAAATCAGCCACAACTGATTTAGTTACATCATTGATGCTATAAACTAATTGATACAATTCTGCGTTCTCGGCTAATTTATCAAAGTTATAAGTATTCAAAATATGTTGAGCCTGCAAAGCCCCACCCACAAATTGACGCGTAAGTTGCTTTTGAGGATGTAAGAAGACCTCTCTCAACTCACCTTTTTCGATTACTTTTCCCTTTTCCATTACTGCAATTTTATTTGCTACACGTTTTACAGCATCCATTTCATGGGTAATTAAAACAACAGTTAGGCCTAATTTTTTATTTAGATCATATAATAAATCTAAGATTTGATTAGTAGTTTTTGGATCAAGGGCACTCGTTGCCTCATCAGAAATCAAAATATCAGGATCATTGGCCAGGGCACGCGCAATAGCTACACGCTGTTGCTGACCTCCAGATAACTGAGCTGGATAAAAATCTGCCTTATCTTTTAAGCCAACTAATTCTAACAAATGAAGAGATTTTTCCTCTAGTTCCTGGTCAGATAAACGACTATGCTGCAATGCAAAAGCAACATTTTCAATAACAGTTTCTTCATTCAATAGGTTGAAATTTTGAAAAATCATCCCAATTTTCCGTCTTTTTTCTTGAAGTTGCTTCTTGCTTATTTGTAATTTATTGTCTTTAAACAACACCGTTCCATTAACCTCTACTGACCCAGCAGAAGGATATTGCAGTAAGTTAATTGTTCTTACCAAAGTAGATTTACCGGCCCCTGAAAATCCGATTACGCCGTAAATGTCACCCTTATTTATTTCTAAACTTACATCGTTAACTGCTTTATTCTGTCCAAATTGAACGGTAATATTTTTCAAATCAATTTGTGCTGCCATTAGACTGCTCCTCCTCTTACTTTAATTTCAATCCCCAGGCTGCAACTTCAGTCTTGCCATAAAGCTTGTCAGATAATTTCTTAGTTTTTTCAGTTTGATATGCCTTAACTAAATCCTTGTAAATTTTATTATTCTTATCTTTTTTATTTGCAACAATTATGTTAATCCATTGTTCAGAATCTTTATTCAAAGGCTCAATATAAATTGTTTGCTTATCACCTAATTTAGCAGGAACGGCATAAGTATTATTAACAATACTTGCATCTACATCATCAATTACTCTTGCTGTTTGTTCTGCACTAACTTCCTTAATTTTTAGTCCCTTAGGATTTGAAGTAATATCAGCTACCGTTGCAAGTTTAACGCCCTTTTTCAAGTTAATTAGTCCAGCATTTTTCAAGACATATAAAGCTCTTGATTCATTAGATGCATCATTTGGTACTGCAATTGTAGCGCCTTGTGGCAAATCATTAATGCTCTTATATTTCTTTGAATACAACCTGATTGGAGCAATATAAGTATTCCCAATTGCGACTAGTGAACCATGATTTGCCTTATTCCATGCATTTAAAAATGTATAGTGCTGGAAAGCATTTAGATCAATATCACCATTTTGAAGTGCCTTATTTGGTTGATTATAGTCAGTAAAATTCTTAATTTTAATTTTTATGCCATACTCTTCTTCAGCAGTTTCTGCTACACTTTTCCAAATTTCAGCGTCTTGCTTTGTTTGACCAACTACACCCACTACTACTTCTTTTTGATTCTTGGCAGTGTTACTGGTTGGACCAAAGCTAAACCATCCAGCAATTACAATTAAAACTGCCACTAGTGACCAAATTATTCTATTTCTAATTTTCTTTTTATGCATTGTACTTTCCTCCAAACAAAAAAGCACTCATCCATAAAAGGACGAGTGCTCGCGTTACCACCTTTAATTTGCCATTTACTCACATAAATGACCTTAGTAAGTAGCTCCTAATTTTAATTAAGAATTACCTTGCGTTTTTAACGATCGCAACTCCGTTGATAACTTATTATTAAAATTCGTTACCACCATTTTAATTTCTAGTCCATCTTCAATTAGCTGTTTTATCTACTTCCACCACCCGTAGACTCTCTAAAAAAACATTACCAATTTACTCAACTAGCAAAATGTTTAAGTTAATTGTTAAAAATATATTATAATCTTAATCAAATTTCGTCAAGTCTTTTTTTAATTTTTTATTTTCTTATCGAAATCATTATATTATTCTGATACATGAGGATATTTAAGAATGGAGAAAGAATGATGAAAAATAATATTGTCAAAATAATAATGTGGATCCTCTTTTGGTTTTATCTAATTCCATATTATTTAATAAAAAAGTTGGTTTTTAAGAAAAACAAACATCAAGTTTTTTGGGCAAATTGTGTAACAATCGCTTTATTCGTTTTACTAAGTCTAGCTGTTAGCCCAAGCAGCACAACCACTACTTCAAGTAATGAGGACGCCTTAGCCAAAAGCAGCAGAGTAGTTCATAAAACAGTCACTAAAAAAGTTGGAACTAAAGAACTTAATAAAGAAAAAGCTAGAGCTAAGGTTCTCAAACAAGAACAGAAGAATAAACAAGCTGAATATGACAAGTTAAAGCAGCAACTTGATGACTACCAAGAAAAAGAAGAACAACAAAAACAAGAAGCTGAACAAGCAAGAAAAAAGGCTGAAGCGGCAGCTAAAAAAGAGGCCAAAGCCCGTCAAAAAGAAGCTGAAGAACAACAAAAAGCTGCTCAACGTCAGGAAGCAAATACTAGTAGTTCTTCTAATTCTTCTGATTCTTCTAATCAAGGTGATCTTTATACTGGTAACCAAGGAACAATTGTCGGAAACAGTAATTCAAAAATCTACCATGTACCTGGTCAAGCAGGCTACCATATGAATTCAGCTAATGCCGTTTACTTTAACAGTGAACAAGACGCAATTAATGCTGGTTATAGAAAGGCCAAAAGATAATGAAACATAAGAAAATTACCGAATTTTTAACAGTTACCCTTTTGTTTTCTCTCGGACTTAGTCAAACATATACTGTTCAAGCTAGTTCATCTAACGATACTAAAGTCGTTAAAAAATATAAGTATGACTATACTGATCAAAAGAAAGCAAAAAATTTAAACAAGCAGAACAAAAAAATTGAGAAGAAAATTAGCTCTTTAGATAAAAAGATAGCTGATCTTCAAAAGCAATTAAAAAACTACACTAATCCAAATGCAGTTGAATCTTTAAGTAAACAAAAATTAGCTAGTCTTGATTATACGGGGAAAAATGTTGTTAACGTGAACAATAATAATCCAGATTTTTCAAAAGAAGATTTAGATACAAGTCGTGGTGCCTGGCAAAAATATGGCGATCTTGACTCACAAAATCGTGTAACTGCAGCAAATGCACTTTTAAATAGTTCCTTAATGCCAAAAACAAAACGAGAGCCACTGCATGTCAATCCAACTGGCTGGCATAACAAGAAAATAAATGACCATTGGCTCTATAATCGTTCTCATTTAATTGGTTACCAACTCACAGGTCAAAATAATAATTGGAAAAACCTGATGACTGGGACTAGGCATTTAAACGATCCAGATATGCTAATGTATGAGAATGAAGTGGCTACTTATTTAAAAGCCTCTCCATCAAATTATGTTCGGTATCGAGTTACACCAATTTTTAGAAATAATGAATTATTAGCTCGTGGTGTCGAAATGGAAGGTCAGTCAATTAATTCAAATGATGTTCATTTCAATGTTTATATTTTTAATGTTCAAGATGGCGTAAACTTAAACTACGCTAATGGAACCAGTAAAGCTTCTTAAGTTTTAATAAAATAACTATGTTAAAGTTATTTTATTTGCTATACTTCTATTCGCTTCTCTCAATTTCCTAAGTTCAAACCTATACTTTTCTTTCATAATACTTATTCAATTAGTATTTATTGCTTAATGGTTTAGGTGTATGAATATACTAAATGAAGAAAGATAATATTATAAATTCTTCATTTAATTACAGTTTAACTTTATTCTAAAAAGCGCAGGCAGAAATCTGTGTGAAAGGAATTGTGATTGAAGTGATAGACAACTTAGGAGCTGCGATCAAAAAAAGGCGCAGGAGTTTGAGAATGACTCAAGAAGACCTTGCGGAATTCAGTAGTATATCAGTGAATTTCATCTCTAAGATTGAAAGAACAGGTAATCAAAATATCAGTATTCAAAAATTAGATGCGATTGCAAAGGCACTACAAACATCCGTAATTACTTTAATTGATGAATCATCCAAAACTCCTGAACCACAGGCATTTGCAAGTAAGTTAAGCAATGACCGTGTTTTTCTTGACAAGCTTACAAATGACATGAAAAAACTTCCTGTTGAACAGGAAGAAGCTTTAGCTAAAAGTTTTATTACTATAATTAATACTTTTGCTAAAGAAGATAAATAAAAACTTTGCCAGATATCTTCTATCTGAAGTGTCTCATAATTGTTAGACATAAAATCTAATAATTATGAGGTATTTTTTTATGACCAA
>CANOGU010000019.1 GCA_947565635.1 uncultured Lactobacillus sp.
CTGACTCCGATAGAATATCGAAATCAAGCTTTAAAAGCATTTATTTAAAACTAACCTCCAACTTTAAGGGTTAGCTTCACATCGATTTTCATGTGTAGTGGCTCTTTTTACTAAATAATTTACTTAAAGAAATTTACAAATCCACTAAATAGAATTACCGTACTAATTAAATAAATTTGCCAAACGGCTAAATTACTATCATCCTTGCCCAACTTTTTAGCCATTTGATGTCCACGCCAGTACATTAAAAGTGATACGATAATTAAAATAATTCCTAGAATAACATATAAAAAGTGTGGAATATAAGGATTCGTATCTCCTAACAAGAACATGACCGGTACGATAATCAATACTGCACTAATGAAGGTTCCAAAGTATATTACATAAGGTGCAGTTGCAAGTTGTTTTGCCTTTTTATCCCACTTATAAAATCTGAAGGTACGATACAATTCAAAGAAGCCTAGTAACATTACGACAATGTACATGGCTGTTAAACCCCAATTTTTCATAATTAATTTCCTCACATTTTATCTATTCTTATATATTTATACCTGTATTTTATTCCTTTCTTTAAAACAAAAATACAAAAAGTACCAAAACAGTTCATTTTTTTACCAAGTTGGATATACAGTTAATTATCTCTACTAAAAGACATAATAAAAACCACATGAATTTTTTCATGTGGTTTATTTTTTAATACTTACTTTGTAAATGCTTAGCAACCATTGAAAGTGAGAAACAAACAATAAAGTACATCACTGCAATAATTACATACATTGGAATTAAATAAGTTGTATTTTGACTATAAATAATCTGCGCATGGAACAATAATTCTGGCAAAACAATAATTGTTGCCAAAGATGTATCCTTAACTAATGACACAAATTGTGATAAAAGAGAAGGAATCATCTTATTTAAAGCCTGGGGAATGATTACATGATACATTGCCTGCATATAAGTCATCCCATTTGAACGAGCTCCTTCCATTTGGCCGGGATCAACGGCTGCAATACCACTTCTAACAATTTCGGCAAGCATTGCTCCTTCAAACACAACTAGGGCAATAATTGAAGCTACAGTTGGATTAGTAATAATTCCTAATTCAGGCAATCCGAAATACGTAAAGAAAATTATCAGCAACAATGGTAAATTTCTAATAATATCAATCACAAAGCCCACAATAGCTGAGAGATACTTGATCTTCACATATCTAATAAAGCCAAATACTAAACCTAGTATAAAACTTAAAGCAATCGAAATTAATGATACATATATAGTCACCCACAAACCTTGTAAGAGAAAGCGAATGTTAATCCAAGAATATGCATGAATAAAGTTTTCCATCTTTTTCTCCTTCCTAGGCTAATTTCTTTTCTAAGTGACGCATGTAATAACTCAATGGCAAGGTTAAGACTAAGTAGAACAATCCAACAACTATATATGTATTAATAGTTTCAAATGATGAAAAAGCAATTACATCTGCTTGATACATTAAATCAAAACCCGCAACAAAGGCTAACACAGATGAGTTCTTAATTAAGTTAATAAACTGATTTCCCAATGGAGGAATCACAATCTTCAAAGCTTGTGGCAAAATGACGTAACGCATAGCTTGCGTATAGGTCATCCCATTTGAGCGAGCTCCTTCCATTTGTCCATCTCCAACTGAATTAATCCCAGCTCTAACAGTTTCTGCAATAAATGCTGAAGTATATAAAGTTAATCCAATTGTACCAGCTGCGAAACCTGATACCTTAAACCAAATTTGCGGTACAACAAGGTAGAAAATCATTGTAATAACCAACAAAGGAATATTACGGAAAATCTCGATGTAGACATGAGCTACTGCCCTTCCAAATTTATTCGGTGCAACTTCTAACAAGGCAAAACTAACCCCAAGAATTAAACTAAAGAACAGAGCAATTAGACTACATAAAATTGTGTTCCAAAAGCCTGATAAGAATTCAGACCAATGATTTGTTAAAATTCCTATCACGAATTTTCAACCTCCTTAATATTAAATCCTGGAATACCACTAAACCATTTAACTAATAAGCGATGATATGTTCCATTTTTCTTTAACTCATTTAGTGCTTTATCGATATGATCAACAAAATCAGTTTGACCCTTTTCTACAGCAATTCCATATGGCTCACTTGTATAAGTACCACCAACTAATTTATAGCCCTTATTTTCACTAGCAATACCTGCAAGCAATCCATTATCAGTTGTCATTGCTTGTCCCTGACTGGCTTTTAAAGCTGTAAAGGCTTGTCCATAATCATCATATTCTAAAACTTTTGCCTTAGGTGCAAACTTTTTAACGTTATCAACTGCTGTAGTTCCTTTAACTGCTAAAGCAGTTTTACCATTAAGGTCTTTAATATTCTTAATTGTTGAATCATCCTTAACTAGTAAAGATTGGCCAGCTGTAAAATATGGCTCACTAAAAGTTACTTGTTTTTTACGATCAGGTGTAATCGTCATTGTTGCTAAAATAGCATCAATATTTCCATTTTTTAGCAATGGAATTCTTGTTTTTGGGGTAGTCTGTACAAATTCGGCTTTGGCATCTTTCCCCAACATTTGCTTAGTTAAGGCTTTTGCTAAGTCAACTTCAAAACCCTCAATTTTTCCAGTTTTAATGCTCATTAAACCAAACAAACGAGTATCAGCTTTAACACCCCAAGTAATAGTTTTACTTTCCTTAACTTGGTCATAAACATTACTTGACTTCTGCTTTTTTGCGCATCCTGTCAAAGTAATCAACAAAACTAATATCAAAGGCAAAATAAAAATCTTAGTTGATTTTTTCATTTTAGCCACCTAGCTTTTCAGTAATAACCTTACTTAAAAATTGACGAGCACGTTCAGTCTTAGGATGTTCAAAGAATTCTTCTGGTTTAGCATCTTCTAAAATTCTTCCTTGATCAAAGAAAATCAATCTATCGCCAACTTCACGTGCAAATCCCATTTCGTGCGTTACAACAACCATTGTAATTCCTTCGTCTGCTACATATTTCATAACGTCCAAAACGTCTTGAATCATTTCAGGGTCTAGAGCACTAGTAGGTTCATCAAATAAAATAGCCTTCGGTCTCATTGCTAGTGAACGTGCAATTGCAACACGTTGCTTTTGTCCACCAGAAAGTTGTCTTGGATACATATTGGCCTTGTCTTCTAAACAAACCTTTTTCAAAAGATTCATAGCAATGTCATGATTTTCTTTTTCAGGGCGGTGCAAAACGATCTTAGGTGCTAAAGTAATATTTTCAAGCACAGTGTGGTTGTCATATAAATTAAAATGCTGAAACACCATTCCCACATTTTTACGAATTTTATTCAAGTTTGTATGCTTATCAGCTAAATCATAACCAGTAACCATTAATTTTCCAGAATTAATTCGTTCTAATCCATTCATTGTTCGAATCAAAGTACTCTTACCAGAACCAGATGGTCCGATAATTGAAACTACTTGACCTTCTTCAATACTCAAATTAATATCCTTTAAAGCATGAAATTTACCGTAATACTTATCTACATGCTTAAACTCAATAATTGCAGCCATTGTGCTTCCCCTCTCTTTTTTATTCACGTTTTCCATTTTACTCTAAAATTATTAAACTTAACTTTATAACGTATTAGCTAACGACTCCTTATTTTTATTTGGAGTAAAGAAAAAAGCCCTTCGCTCCCAATTTACTCAGGACGAAAGGCTTCTTTCCGCGGTACCACCTAAATTGTCTACTTAAAGACCAACTTGACTAGAGCACAACCATGCTCCAGCGGCTAGATAACGTGCCGCTTACGGCTTAACTTACTCTCGTACTCGATTTCAGCCAGCAGCATTGTAAAAGTGTCTTTCAATAATCCAGGGTCTGCTAACTTTTTCACTACCGTTAACTCACTAAAAGAAATAAATTATCTACTTTTCTTTTCATCGCTTTTTTAATTTAAATGTTGATTACATTTAATAATATTTTTTCAAAAAAGGCAAGTAAAAAATTTATTTTTCTCCCTCGGCTTCTTTAATATTAAAGCCCGGAACCCCGCTAAACCACTTCTTTACTAGGGCATCATAAGTACCATTCTTTTTTAATTTATTCAAAGCCTGGTTAATCTTATTTCTCATCTGAGTTTGTCCTTTATTGACAGCTATTCCGTATGGCTCATTTGTATAAGTACCACCAACAAGCTTGTATCCTTTGTTTTCAGTTGCTATTCCTGCTAATAAACCATTATCAGTAGTCATTGCCTGACCTTGTCCTGCCTTTAATGCGGTAAAGGCTTGACCGTAATCGTCAAATTCTAATACTTTAGCTTTTGGCGCAAACTTTTTAACATTGGCAACTGCCGTTGTACCTTTAACAGCTAAAGCCGTCTTACCATTCATATCTTTTATGCTTTTAATATTTGAATCATCCTTAACTAATAAAGATTGACCAGCATAAAAGTATGGTTCACTAAAGTCAACTTGTTTTTTACGTTCTGGTGTAATCGTCATTGCAGCTAGAACAGCATCAATGTTTCCATTTTTTAAAAGTGGAATTTTAGTTTTAGCAGTAGTTTGTACAAAATTTGCCTTAGCATTTTTTCCTAGCATTTCTTTTGTCAAAGCATTGGCTAAATCAACTTCAAAACCTTCAATTTTTCCAGTCTTGATACTCATTAACCCAAATAATCGGGTATCGGCCTTAACACCCCAAGTAATTTCGTTGCTTTTTTTAACTTCTTGATAAACATTACGCGTATTTTTCTGACATGCAGAAAGTAGAAAAACGCTAAATAAGCCTATAAATAAAGAAAAAAATCGTAGCTTTTTCTTCAATTTTTAACTTTCCCCCCTAACTAAAATTAGAGGGAAATAATCCCTCTAATTTTTATTCAAACGCCATTTGATTAGTATATAAGCCATAGTAGAAACCATGCTTTTTAATTAATTCATCATGGTTTCCTTCTTCAATGACATTTCCATCTTTCAATACTACTATTTTATCTGAATTTAAGATAGTCTTCAAACGGTGTGCAATAACAAAACTTGTTCTACCTGCAATAACAGCATCCATTGCCTTTTGAATTTTAGCTTCAGTAACTGTATCGACGTTTGAAGTAGCCTCATCTAAGATTAAAAACTCTGGATTAGTCAAAATAGTTCTCGCAATTGAAATTAATTGTTTTTGACCAGTTGAAAAGACAGAATTTTCTTCAGAAACTTGAGTATCATATCCGTCAGGTAGCGTCATGATAAAATCATGAATATTTGCTTCTTTAGCTGCTGCAATAACTTCATCACGGCTTGCAGTTGGCTTACCATATTTAATATTGTCCTCAACTGTTCCAGTAAATAAGACAGAATCTTGTAACACAATACCAACATTATTTCTTAATGATTCAAGCGTAATATCGCGTACATCTACACCATCAAATGTCACCTTACCGCTATTTACATCATAAAAACGATTAATTAAATTCATAATCGTTGTTTTTCCTGATCCAGTTGGTCCAACAACAGCGACTGATTTTCCTTTGTCTACATCAATTGAAACACCGTGTAAAATTTCTTTATCTTTATTATAGCCAAAGTGAACGTTTTCTAATTTAACGCCCTTCTTTATTCCTTTCAAAACCTTGCCATTTGGCACAGTATTTTCTTCATCCTGTTCTTCAACAGTTGCTAATCTTCTAGCCCCTGTCAAAGCAAGCTGCGTCATAGAATAGATTGAAGTAAGTTGCGTTAATGGTTGGAAATAAGTTTGAGAGTATTCAACAAAAGCAACAATTAAACCTAGTCCTACCGCTTGACTGACTTGACCGCTAACAATTAACCATGCTCCTCCACCGATTACAATTGCAAGATTTAATAAAGAAATACCCTGGAGCAATGGGAAAAGCATCCCTGAATAAAATTGCCCTTTAAACATAGCACGACGAACATCATTGTTGTATTTTCTAAAATTTTGAACAGATTTTTTT
Source organism: uncultured Lactobacillus sp. (assembly GCA_947565635.1). Taxonomy (GTDB): domain Bacteria; phylum Bacillota; class Bacilli; order Lactobacillales; family Lactobacillaceae; genus Lactobacillus. Next base: position 5,974 of record CANOGU010000019.1, read on the forward strand.
TGCAAACCATTAGTGATAATAACCTTTTCTCCATTGATCTGTTCATTCACATATCCATTCAAATCACTAATTTTATCTTGTTGTTTATCAAGATAAATTCTAGCTTTTTTCATAATAAATACACTAACAATCACAATAAAAGGCGTTGTTGCTACCGTAAAAATAGCCATTGTTGGATTTACGATAAACATCATAATGATGGTTCCAATTAATAAGGCACCTTGAGAAATAATTTCAAAGATTGCATTATTCAATGCGTTAAAAATATTATCTAAATCAGAGTTAAATAAAGAAAGTAGTTTTCCATCTTGATGAGTATCAAAATAGCGAATCAACATTCTTTGAAATTTGGCAAAAAGATTTTCTCGCATATCATTTGTTGCATTAGCTGTAAATTTTGACATAACCATCCATGCAATAAATGAAGCAATAATTCCCGCAGCGTAAACACTAATCATTGAGCCTAAAGATTGGTAAAAACTACTTAAATCGTGACTCTGACTAGATACCTTGTTAACTGCCTTAGTTAATCCTTGGACAGCATTTCCCAAGAAAAGTGGTCCAAGAACCTGACTTAAAGTTGAAATTAGGGATAATACTATAACAATAGTGACGCCCTTCCAATAATTTTTTAAATACTTTGCAAAGTACTTTAGAGCCTTTTTAGTATTACTCATCAATTTCACCTCTCTTTTCCTTTGCTTTCTGCGTACGATATATATCTTGGTAAATTGGCGAAGTCTTAAGCAATTCTTCGTGCGTTCCTTCAGCAACTAATTTTCCATCGTCTAAAACTAAAATCTTGTCCGCATTCATAACAGACACAATTTTTTCAGCGATAATCACAGTAGTTGTATCCTTTAAATCATGTTCTAAAGCTTCTTGAACTAACTTCTCAGACTTAGCATCCAAAGCAGAGGTTGAGTCATCTAAAATTAAAATTGGTGGTTGTCCAATAACGCCACGTGCAATGGATAAACGCTGCTTTTGACCACCAGAGAAATTTGCTGAGCGTTCTTCTACTTCATGATCAAATTCATCAGGATATTGACCAACAAATTCTTGCGCTTGTGCAATTTCAGAAGCACGCTTCAATTCATAATCTGTTGCATCTTCTTTCCCTTGACGTAAGTTAGAAGCAATTGTTCCAGAAAATAGAATTGCCTTTTGAAGTACCATTGAAACGGTGTTCCGTAGAGATTTTTCACCAATCTTCTTTAAATCTTTGCCGCCAATTTTAATAGTTCCCTTGCTTGGATCATAAAGTCTAGGTATAAGCTGAGCCAAAGTACTTTTACCAGAACCAGTTGCTCCAACGATACCAACCATTTCACCAGCTTTAACTTTAAATGAGATATTTTCTAAAGTTGGCTTATCACTATCGGGATAAGTAAATGACACATTATCAAATTCAATGCTTCCCTTTTCTGGTGCAGTCGGCGCATTAGGATCAAATTTTACATCTGGTTCAGTATCAAGAACTTCCTTAATTCTTCTTAAGGAAACCATACCACGAGTAAAATTCATGATCACAAAGCCGCCAATTAAAATTGCAAATAATAAAGTTAGAATGTAAGAAACATAAGGTGATACAACTGCTACATCGGTTGGATTAAGGTTAGCACTGCGACCTACTAAAAACACAACTAATGCAATTACTAAATAAGCAATTAGCATAAAAGCAGGCATAATAGTGGAAATCCAGTAACCAATCTTAATATTTAATTCATTCAAAGAATCAGAAGTTTTATTAAATCTCCTAATTTCATTTTCTCCCTGATTAAAAGATTTAACTACCCGTACTCCTTGAAGATTTTCCTTTACACGAGTAGAAATTTTATCCATGTAATGTTGAAATTTATCAAAAAGTTTATTCATATTTTGAATTACAATAAAACCTACACCCATCATTAGGGCTAACATCAATACAGGTGCCCACCAATAATGAGGAATTGTAATAATACTTAAAACGAAAGATCCAACTAAAATAATTGGCATTCTAAGGAGCTGCATGAATAGGATCATCATCATATTCATAACCTGGTTCATATCGTTGATTAAACGAACTACTAAAGAACCACTAGAAAATTTTTCAATATTACCAAAAGAAAAACTTTGAATTTTTGCATAAGTTTCTTCACGCAAATCTGAAGTTATTCCCTGGGCAATTTTAGCAGCATAATAAACATTAAAAATTCCAGCTACAATTGCTAATAATCCCAAAATCACTAAACCAATACCGTCTCTTAATACTGTACTCTTGTTATCAGCTAAAATAGCTTTTTGGATATTTTCTAACAATCTTGGTTGCCATAAAGTTGCAAAAGCTGAAATTAAAATTGTAACAATAGCTAAAATAATTTCTTTATGATAATTTTTGAAGTGTGGTTTCAAAATCCCCATCTATTTTTCTCCCTTCTTTCCTAGACACTCCCAAAAAGTATTACTCCATTCTTCATTAAGAGCTACTAATTGCTTCATCTTTTTAGCTCCCATTTTTTGAGCAATTCTATTTTCGATTTCAAACAAAGATGCCATTTTCTCTTGGGCATACTTCTTACCTATATCAGTTAATTGACAATACTTAACTCGATTATCATCTGGATCAACTGTTAACTCTAAATAATCCTTTTCTAATAAGCGATGTATTCCCTTATTAATTGACTGTTTTGGTAAGTCACTTAAATTAACTAAATCCTTTTGTGTCAATTTTTGCCGCATTAATAATTCATATAAAATAATCGTCAAATAAGTAGGCATATTTTGGCGACGATCCCATTCTTCATAGGCCTTGCTACCACGAATAATAGCGAAGTTTAACTTTTCCGTATCACTTAGTTTCATACTTCACCTCGCAAAAACAGTCTCTACAGATACTAAATATTTAAATATATTAGTATCTACAGAGACTATTGTCAATGCCTATTATTTTATTTCCATAAAAAATCTATTAATAACTGATCTACTTCTTTATTTTCATGTAATTTACTATGTTGAGCATTTTTTCCTTTAATTTCAACTTCACGATATGACTTTGCACGCCCGTTGATTAGGTATTTATAACTTTGTGCAGATGCCACAGAAACTGACCCATCTGAATTTGATCCATCTTCTTTATTACCATAAATATTCAAAACCTCAATTTGTTTTGGATAATGCATACGTAGAGGTAATAGCTGCTTAAAGCCATCACTATAGATATCTGGTTCACCAGTTTCTTTATTTTTAATCTTAGCCTTTTTAGCTGCGTTAGTCATGTGTTTTTCAGCATTTACACTTGAACCCTAACCATGGAAGAAAAACGTTGGAATTGTCTTGGTATTAGTTAAAGATCCAGTTACTTTTTTTGCAGGAATATTTTGCGTTTTTTGACTACCTCCCGCTAAGATGAATAAAAATGCAGCAATAAAAAAACTAGCAAGATAAATTTTTCTTTTCTTCATAATAATTTTTGCTCTCTTACACTTACTTTTTTTTAGTATACAGAGCCAATTATGAATTGAAAAATATTTATTCTCACTAGTTTACTATCGTTAAAAACTATACTAATTTGTCTTTTTAGATAAATCTTTTAATCCAGGCAAGGTAACCATTACGATGAAACTAATAATGTACAAAGCTGATAAAAAGCCCATTACTACGCTTAGATTGTATTTATCCATTAAAATCCCAATTACCACTGATGAAAAGCCACCAATTGCTCTTCCGACATTAACAATAATATTATTAGCACTAGATCTAATCTCAGTTGGATAGAGTCTACTAATCACAGCACCATATCCGCCAAACATTCCATTTGAGAAAAAGCCAACAACCGCACCAATTACTAAAAGCGTTGCCATATTTTGAGCTAAACTCAAAGTGTACACCATTAATGCAGAACCAATTAAAAAAATCGCAAAGGCTCTTCTTGGTCCAAAATAATCAAAAATTGAACCAAAAGTCATCATTCCAATACTCATCCCCACGATTGTAGAAATCATCCAAAGACTAGAATTTGAAACATTTAAATCAAGTTGTTTTTGAACAATTGTTGGAAGCCAATTCATCAAACCAAAGTAGCCTGCAATTTGAACTGTCATCATGATCATCAACCCAACGGTTTGCCAAGCAAGACGAGGTGTAGAAAACATCTTTTTAGCTACATCCGCTAGCAAGGAGCCCCTTTCTTTTTCTTTAGCTTCGACAAATTGTTGACTTTCATGAACATGTTTTCTAATGAATATAGTCAAAATTACTGGAATAATTCCCACTAAAAATAGCATGTGCCAACCAGCAGTTGGAATAATCCATGCTGCAATTAATGCTGCCATAATTGCACCGATCTGACCTCCAATCGCAGCTACTGAAGTCATCTTGCCAATTTGATTTTTATGAAAATTTTCAGCAATCAAGGCAATTCCAACTCCATATTCACCACCTGCTCCAATTCCGGCTAAAAATCGAAGTGCATAAATCATGTAAATATTATTTGCAAATGCCATTAAAGCTGTTGCAATCGCAAAAATAATTACTGTATGGCTAAAAGTCTTAACACGACCAATTTTATCGCCCAAAATCCCAAAGGCAATTCCGCCAACTAACATCCCTAAGTTAGTAATAGTAGAAATAAATCCGGCCGCTCCTCCTGATAAATGGAGATCAGCAATCATTGAGCTCATTGCAAACGATAAAAAAAGCACATCCATATTCTCAAGAGCAAAACCTGAAGAAGTAGATGCAATAACCCACTTCTGATTTTTACTTAGACTATGTCTGTGCTTAACCATTGTATCCATATTAAATTCCTCCAAAATGAATGCTCTCTGTCATTCAATTATTTCTTCAGAATTCATTCTACACGCTTTTTATAAATTTACAATCTAAAATTATAAATCTGGATCTCTTCTAAAGTGTAGTGGAGACTTCTTTATTTCCTTGGTAATTAATTTACCAATTAATTCTTGATAATCTTTAACTGCGGTATGTGCTAATTCTTTATTAGCTTCGTTAATCAAAGCTAATCTCTTCTTAGCGTCCTTTTCCTTGTCAATCTTGACATCATATTCTTGACGCATTTGACTCAATTTTTGCTGAGTAGCATTTCTAGTTTGATATAGTTGCAAACCATAATCTTTCCATGAACGGTCAGCCAAAACTTGAGCTTCCTTGTAAATCCAATAAGCTGAATTTGAAGCATACTTATCTTTGCCGTGTCTATAGAAGCTTGGTACTACGCTACCTTGTGGGTAGAAAGGAACATATACATTTTGACAAGTTATGCCAAGTGATAACCAGTGAATCCAGTCCTTATCCTTAAGTTGCAATAAGTGAGATTCTTCAGTAAAGTCAACACTAATTGGACGATATACCGCTGTATCTTTATTAACAGGATTTGCAACATCATATTTAGTTCCATCATAGTGATCCCTTAATACTCGTTGAGCATCAGTAATAGAAATTGGATGATCAGCTTTTTGGATAAATGGAAGATCAAAACTATTTGGATCTTGTTTGATCGAAGGACTTAAAATTCTTTGACCAGTCCAAACACGAGCAGTGTTGTAAGTTGCATCTAATAAGTTATGAGTTCCAAAAATTCTACGCCAATTAAATGGTTTACCATTTGGCCATAGGTCATTTTCTTCAACAAATTTTTGTAAACCTGGTGAAGTAATAAAGTTATCAGAATCATTAAAGTCAATTTCTTGAATTGCTAATTCATTAGCTGCAACAGCATAGCAATCATCTGGAATACGCTCTGCTACCCAAGTATGAGCAGTACCAATTTCAAAGTACCAAGCTTCATTAGGATCAGCAAATAAAATACCATCAGATTCGCCAGCACCATGATCCTTTATAATTTCACCAAAGCGTGCAATAGCTTCACGCGCAGTCTTTACATAAGGCAAAATACACGTAACCATTGCTTCTTCAATAATACCAGTCTTCTTAAATGGATCATATGCTTGAACTTGATCATTAGCATACGTAGTTTCAGTAGCACTCATTGCTACACCAAATTGGTTAATGCCGGATTCCTCATAAACACCCTTTTTATCACTCCAGTTAGGAGTTGATGAATAACCATACCTATGAGTTGGTAAATCCATCTCAAACTTATTCAAATTAGACTTGAAATGATTATTAGGAATATCTTTTTCCTCATGAAAAGCTAAATGCTTGGCACAATTTGGCTTATCATCTTCATTACGACCAATGATAATACTGCCATCAGTGGTAGCATTTTTTCCTACTAAAATTGATGTACATGCACTGTGATTATTTTCTATCATTAGATATCACACTTTCATATTAATAACATATCTTATTCAATTGATATTGTATTACGATATGCCACTAAGCTGTAGTAAAACGCATTCAAAATAATAGAATCTTATGCTTCTATAAAGCAAAAAAAGATTCGAAAATTATCGAATCTTTCAATTACCTATTTAATTTTTATGCTATTCAGCATCTGCCATCAAATTGTGAATCTTCTTGGTAAAGAAGAACATCACTACACCAAACAAGACACTTACAACACCAACTGCTAAGAAGTAAGCTACTTCCGTTTTACTTGAGTAGTATCTAACAATTTGTGAATTGATAGCCTGTCCTGTCGCATCTGCTAAAAACCAGAGACTCATCATTTGAGAACGAAAAGCTTTTGGTGCTAAACGAGTCGTCACCGATAATCCAATTGGAGAAATAAGCATTTCAGCAATTTCAACAATAAACCATGAACCCACTAGCCAGAATGGACTAACGCGTCCATTGGTTCCATAAAGCATACCCGGCAGTGCCATCCACATATAAGATAAACCGGCAAATACTAAACCAGCTGCAAATTTTCCAGCTGCACTTGGTTGTTTCTTCCAGTTATCCCATAACCAAACAAAGAATGGAGTTAAAATCATAATAAATACTGGGTTTAGTGTTTGGAAGTTAGCCGCAGTAAAATGCCAATTTCCAATATGAAGAACAGTTCTTTGAGCAGCAAATAAGGCTAAAACAACAGAACCAGATTCTTCAATTCCCCAGAAAATAGAAGCCGCAATAAATAATGGAATATAAGCCCAAACTTTTGAGCGTTCTTCCTTAGTAACCTTTGAACTTCTAAGCATTAAAACAAAGTAATAAATTGGTAAGGCAATAGCAACAATAGTAATTAAAGTAATAATATTATCAATATTTAATTGACCAAAAGCAGCCATTAAACCTAATACTACTGCTAAAGCCAAAACTCCTAAACCGATTCTCTTTAAGACCTTATTACGAGTTTCTGGATCGATTGGATCTGTTGGATGCATTCCATCCTCAGAGAGATACTTTCTACCGCCCCAAACATACTGTACTAATCCAAAGAACATTCCAACTGCTGCTAAAGAGAAACCAGCATGGAAATTAAAATGATTTCCAAATAAATTAAGACCGAAGCCTTCACTTGCCCAAGGAACTAACCATGGAGCAAGAGCAGAACCTAAATTAATACCAAAAACAAAGATACTGAAACCTGCATCACGTCTACGATCATCTAATGAGTATAGACCACCAACCATGTCAGAAACATTAGGTTTAAGTAATCCTGTCCCAACCACAATAAAGGCAATTGAGATATACAAACCAAGTTCTGCCATTGGCAAAGCTAGGATAATGTGTCCAATCATAATTAGGACACCACCAAAGAAGACAGTACTTCTTGCACCCCAAATTCTATCTGCTAGCCAACCACCAGCTACCGTAGAAAGGTAAACCAATGATCCATAGATAGACATAACGGAGGCAGCCGTAGTCTCATTCATGCCAAGGCCGCCACGTTCTACCGCATAGTACATGTAGAAGAGTAAGATAGCACGCATACCATAGTAACTAAATCTCTCCCACATTTCTGTGAAGAACAGAGTAGACAAGCCACGAGGCTGTCCGAAGAAAGTCTTCTCTGTCGTCGAATTATTCATTAAAAACTATCCTTTCTGTTTTATGTGCTTTATTCACACAGAAAGGTTCATTTTATACCTATTTATAATAAGTAGTCAAATTGGTATAGAGCAGTATATCAAAAAAATAAGTAATCTTTACTTTTAAAGATACTCATTTTATCTATTTATTTTTTTATAAATCTTACTTCCAAATGGATTAAGAACAACTTCACCGCTAATCATCTTCTGTTTGTGGTGTATTTTCCATTACTAAAAAGTTCTGATGTTTCAAACTCCATAAACATGATATCGCCTTCTTAGTAACAATTCTTATCATTAAATTTAATTTTATGAATATATGTTAATTTGGAATACTGCTTTTTATTTTTTGACGTTATTTTTATTTGAGCCTATAGTGATAGTGAAAGTGTGCACATTATTTAGACTTAACATTGTCTTTTAATAATTATAGAGGTGCAAAATTATGTCAAAAACAATTCCATACAATGTAGGTAAATGGTTGCCTACTGATCAAAAGTTTTTTAATCAATGGCTTAATAAAGTATTAAAAGAAGCAGAAAACGAAGAAAATCAATACTTACTACCCCCTGTTCAAGCTCTTAAACATTTAATTGAATCTGATCGATATATTTATAATATTACTCAATTAATGTTTGAAGAAATTCCAGTAAATGATGTAGATACACCAACTGGTACTCCACAAGTCCGTAATTATGAACAAATGCTTTTAATGCTTAATCGAATTATTCAAAGAGCACCTGAATTCAATAAAACTGGATTAGTTGGAACTCCTATTAATGCCATTTTCGATTACCCAATGGCGACTAAAGCTGGCTATGTATTTTTTAACAATCCTAAAGTCAATGCTTGTTTGAAAAATATTTTAAATTATTGGGGAAAATTTCTTCAAACAGCAGATTCAACATATGTTCTTAATACTTCAGAAAATGGCTGGCTAAGTGACTACGCCCTAAACGAAATGTCAAAAGCTGCTTACGGCGATAATTTCTTTAATCTTTTTGACTGCCCTACTCACGATAAAACTGAACACCTAGGATTTTCTTCTTGGGACAAATTTTTCACACGTACATTTAATCCTGGAATTCGTCCTGTTCAAAATGCAGATGATCCCGATTCAATTGCTAACGCTTGTGAATCTGCTCCTTTCCGCATTGCTCATAACCTACCGCTGAAAGCTAAGTTCTGGATTAAGGGGCAACCTTATTCTTTAGTTGATCTCTTAGATGGAGACCCATGGGCATCTAAATTTGAAGGTGGTACTCTATATCAGGCATTTTTAAGTGCACTTAGCTATCACAGATGGAACAGCCCAGTATCTGGAACTATCGTCAAAGCTTATAATTTACCAGGAACTTATTACGCAGAAAGCCTATATCAGGGTTTTGAAAATCCACGAGGAGCTGATCCAGTAGCTGCTAATGATTCACAAGCCTTCCTTACTTCTACTGCCACTAGAGCGATAGTATTTATTAAAGCTGACAATCCAAAAATTGGATTAATGTGCTTTGTTGCAGTTGGTATGTCAGAAGTGTCAAGTGATGAAATTACAGTTAGAGTTGGTCAACATGTAAACAAAGGTGATCAATTGGGAATGTTTCACTTTGGTGGATCAACTCACGTTCTTTTATTTAGACCAGAAACTAATGTTAAATTTAATTTGCATGGTCAAACACCAAGTATTGCCGGTAACAATATTAAAGTGAGAGCTGAAATTGCTCGTGTAGAGTAACTAATTTAAATCAACGATAAAAATAGGAGGTAGAGCTTAATCTACCTCCTATTTTTTCATCCTTATTTATTTTTCTTAGGCCAAAAAATCGCCAAAACACAGAAAACGCATCCCAGTATAAATACCCATATTAACGGATAATCCCATGCAAAAAATGAACCAATATCACTTGCAGTATAGCGAACTATCAAAACCAGAAAACTAATCAAACATAGCATCCAGCATGTAATTGTTATCTTCCTAAAAAAGCTTTTCCAATCCATTAAATCACCCCTGTAATATTAGCAGTATTTTTAGCATAAGCAGAAAACAATTTTACAAATTCTTCTTCAAATGTTAAAAGAATTTGCATCTGAAAATTCTTTTAACATTTGAATTTCTTGTTCTTTTTTCATAATTTTTCCTCTCGCAAACGCTTTATTTTAATTATATTTATGTCTTTAAACTTTTTAAAGAAATTCTTTGTAAATTTTAAATCTTATACCAAACCTTCTTTAAAAAAATAAGGGTATTCTATTAAATAAGTAAGGGAACTTCTACCCCTTACTTATTCTCCCAAAATAACATACGACATTAAAAAGCAGACTTCTAATCCCCCAGAATGTCTGCTTTTTTCGTGTCTTTATTTTCTTATTCATTGTCTTTACTTAGCTTATTCTTCTGGCGATATTCATAGTGCAATGTTCAAAGATAAAAAAGTAGCATTACACTATCGTAAATATGATTTTTCTAAGGTTACTGATCTCTTGAATTAAAAAGGGACTAGTCGTAATTACAATTAATTGCGCTATACTTATTTTAAATTGATAGTTGTAATTACAACTTAGAAAGGATACCTATGAGAAAAAGACCCTTAGCAAATTTACTTTATCATATTGGCAAATTAGAAAATCTTTTGATCAATCAAAAACTAGCTCCTATTAACCTACGAATGTCACACGCTCATGTCTTAAGATATATCCAAAAACATCCTGGTTGCATTCAAAAAGAAGTAGCTGATTACCTTTTTTACCAACCAGCAAGCTTTACCAATGTAGTTAAATTATTAGAAAAGCGCAATATGATTGAGCGAAGACCAGATCCTACAAACGGCTTAAAGAAGCAATTGTTCCTGCTTCCCGCTGGTAAAGAAGTTCTTGATCAAGTAAACGATGCTTTTGATGACGTAAATAAATTAGTTGGAACTGTTGATTCCGAAACTTTATTAAAGCTTGAGAGAATTTCAACTAATTTAGAAAAACAAATTTAAAGAAAGGCAAAATTAATGAGTAAATTCAAACCCTTGTGGAAATACATTAAAGATAATAAAGACGAAGATTTCCAACTATCTTTTGATCAAATCAAAAAAATTGCAGGTCTACCAATCGATCACTCCTTTTTAACTTATAAAAAAATATTAAATTACGGCTTAAAGGTAGGCAAAATATCTTTGAAAAACAAAACTATAGATTTTAAAAAGTTGGGAGCAGATTAAGATGGTGCAAAAATCAGATAAACCGATTTGGAAAAAGAATCTTTATATCCTTTCAATTGCAGTTTTTATTGCTGGAATTGCTTTCTCCGAAATTATGCCTTTTTTGCCACTTTACATTGATACCTTGGGTCATTTTACTCACCAACAGCTAAACTTTTGGTCCGGATTTATTTTCTCAGGCGTATACTTTGTTTCAGCCATTATTTCTCCTTGGTGGGGAAAATTAGCTGATAAAAAAGGTAGAAAACTAATGATTCTCAGGGCTTCTTTAGGAATGGCAATTGTTCTTGGAAGCATGGGATTAGTAACTAATGTCTGGCAATTGTTCTTCCTAAGGATGTTGCAAGGAGTATTTGCTGGTTTTGTCTCTAACTCAAATGCCTTAATTGCTACAGAAACTCCAAAAGAAAAATCTGGTCAGGCTTTAGGAACAATGGCTTCTTCTTTCACTGCCGGCAACTTACTGGGACCATTTTTAGGAGGTGCGCTAGCTTCTGCATTTAGCTACCGGGTTACTTTCTTTATCACAGGCGGTTTATTGTTAATCTCCTTCCTTCTTTCACTATTCTTTGTTCATGAAGAAGGCTTTAAACCAATAACTGAAAAGAAATTAGATAAGGCCAGTGGCGTTATCGCAACTCTCCGCTCTCCTGCTCTAATTTTTGGACTTTTACTAACCACTTTAATTATTCAAGCAGCTAATAACTCAATTAATCCAATTGTCTCACTATATGTTAAGCAATTAATGAATGGACACGGAGATGTTGTTTTCGTTTCTGGAGTTATTGCAGCATTACCAGGAATTGCAACGTTTTTGGCTGCTTCCCGTTTTGGAGCTTTGGGCGATAACATTGGTACTCACAAAATAATTATTGGTGGTTTTATTGGAGCTACAATCCTCTTCTTTTTAACCGCTTTTGTTCACAACACAACTCAACTCGGTATCTTACGATTTTTAGTAGGCTTTACCGATGCTTGTCTCTTCCCACAAGTTCAAACTTTATTAACTAAGAATTCACCAGCTGCTGTAACGGGAAGAATTTTTTCATGGAATCAGAGTGCAATGTATATTGGAAATATAGTTGGACCTCTTCTAGGTTCCTTTATTGCCGGTATTTCAAGCTACAGCATGGTATTTATTGTCACAGCAGGTATTGTGGTCTTGAATTTGATTTTGTTTAATTTGAATGTCGTTAGAAATCTTGCAAAATAATTTAAAATAGCGTTTCTCAATTTGGAGGAACGCTATTTTTATAAAAAATATTATTCTTTTTGCGTAATAAACTATGGGATTAACCTTCAAATACTTTAAAGTGAGGTTCGATATGACAAAGAAAAAAGTTGTACCATGGTTTGGCTTTACCGAAGATAAAGTCTTTGGGATGGTGATGGAAAATAAAGATTTTTGTAAATATTTGCTTGAGATTATCATTCCAGATCTGAAAATCAAAAAGATTAATTGGTTGGATAAACAAATTGAGATTAATAATCCAAAGAGAAAAGATAACTCAAAAGAAGTCAGATTGGATGTGTTGGTTACCGATCACGAAGGTAGAGTATTTAATATAGAAATGCAAACAACAGATCAAGATGATCTTGGAAAAAGAATGCGATATTACCTTTCTCGTCTTGATCTACGCTATACTTTAAATAAAGGAAAAACCTATAATGATCTAAAAGAATCATACATAATTTTTTTGTGTAGCTTTAAGCCAAAAGTCGATGACTTATTTTATTCTTCTTATCATAATTATTGTGATCAAGATCGATCAAAACAATTGCATGACGGAGCAACAAAGATTATTATTAATTCACAAAAGTCAGCTGCTGGCCAAAGTGAAGACTTACAAGCTTTGGCTAAGCTGATGAATAATGAACCAGTTAGTTTAAACAAACACTTCGATTATGCACAGAAAAGAATTAAAGAAATCAATGAAGATCCAGAAATGAGGGAGAAGATTATGCTTTACGAAACAAGAATGTTAGAACGTGAACAAGATGCTTACAAACAAGGAAAAATTGATACTGCAAAAGTTATTCTTGAAAACCAAATGGATAATGGTAGTACTTTAGAACAAGCAACTGAATTTGTTAGAAATTTGAAGATAATTTCCGATAATGATCTATCTAAGATTGTTGATCTATATAAATAATTTTAAATAGCGTCTCTCCAAATTGAGGAACGCTATTTTTTTACATTTTTCCTGGTCCTACACCTTCATAATTATTAAAATAGTTAAGGATATTAATACTAAGAGGAAAAATAGCAATTTATGAATATAAAATTTAAGAATAAATCGCCTAGTCTTTTCTAGTAAAATCGCTGTATACAATTTTACTAGTAGAAAAGGATGAAAATTTAAACGTGGATGAATTAAAAGATTTAAACCCTGACAAGAAATTTATTTCCTGGCAGACCTTATTTTTAATGGCTCTTTGTACTGTTATCGGTTTAGATGACATCATGTATAATTTCCAAAACCAAGGAATGGCAGTCATATTCTCATGGATCGTTATGGTTCTGTTTTATGTTATTCCCTATTCCTTAATGGTGGGACAATTAGGATCAGTTTTTAGTACTGAAGGCGGAGGACTTTCTTCATGGGTACGTGGAACTGATGGCGAATTCTTGGGATATTTCACTGCTTGGACTTATTGGGCAGCTTCAATTCCTTATGCTGTTGATTCAGCTAATGAAGTTATTGTTGACTTAGGTTGGGCTCTTACTGGATCAGAAAAGTTTCAGGATCAAATTCCCAACTCTTTATTTGCTCTCCTAACCTTTGTAACTTTTATTGTCTTCATCATTGTTGAACACCATTTTTCAAATTCAATGGAGTTCTTGTCAACCATTGGTGGTGGACTAATGGTTATTATGACTATTCTTTTTGTTGTCCTTGCCTTTGTAGGTTTGGCAAAATCAGGTGGTCATATGGCAACCACCAATTTCACTTGGAGAGATATCTTTCCTAAATTTGACTGGCACTACTTCTCAACAATTGCAATGCTAATCTATGCAATGAATGGTGCCGAATTAGTTGCGCCTTATGTAACTAAAATGAAGAAGCCACAATATGACTTTCCTAAAGCGATGATTGCTTTAGCAGCAATGACAGCATTCTTAACAATATTTGGATCATTCGCCTTAGGAATTTACTTTAACGCAAACCACTTGCCTAACGACTTAAAAATGAACGGTGCTTACTATGCCTTTAAGATGATTGGCCACCAATATGGTTGGGGCAATTTTCTTCTCTACTTCTGGGCTTGGACATCTTTCTTCTTTAACTGTGCATTGCTAGCAGTTTTACTTGATGCAATGACTAGAATGTTAATTTCTGATACTGGTAGTCGCTATATGCCTAAGTTCCTTAGAAAAAAGGATAAGAATGGTTTACCAATTAACGGGTATATATTAACTGTAGCTTTGTCATCATTCATTATGATTTTAGGTATCTTTTTGCCTAACATGAATGATATTTTTAACTGGTTACTTAACTTAAACGCAATTGTTTCACCAGGTGTTACCTGCTGGATCTTCTACTCATTTATGCGGGTTAGAAAAGATTCGAAAAAGTTTCCTTCAAAATATGTCTTTATTAAAAACGACAAAATTGCCTATGCTGTTGGGCTAACTCTCCTTCTTGTTACTGCTATAGCCACGATTATGGGAATCACGCCACAAGATGTACCGGAAGGAAGCAATATTTGGTGGTACGAATTAATTATTAATATTGTTGCTGTAATCGTCTTGATTGGTTTAGGAGCAATTCTGCCTGGAATCAGACACCGAGAAATTGAATATGGTATTGCTTTTGATAAGGTTCAATGGATTTCAATGATTGCAATCATTATGGGCTCAATTATCTTCGGAATTTACCTAGGAGGATTAAAACACTTATCTGGACGTGGAATCTACATTGCTGTTGAAGGTATACTTAGTCTGCTGATTGTTTGGCTAATTGGTAGAAGAAAACCTAACCTTGCTAATGGTTTTAAGGCTGAAGAAGATTAACAACTAACTTTATTAATTATCGTGAAAAAGCATATTCTGATTTTATATTGGAATATGCTTTTTTCGAATAAATTCTACAAATTAATTATAAAAAATCCCTCCACTTTGCGTAATAAACATATGGGATGACCCCTCAAATATCTTTAGAGAGGACTTACTCATATGGTAAAGAAAATCGAGCCCTGGTTTGGGTTCACGGAAGATAAAGTCTTTGGGATGGTGATGGAAAACAAAGAATTCTGCAAGTATTTGCTAGAAATCATCATTCCAGATTTGAAAATTAAAAAAATCGATTGGTTAGACAAGCAGGTCGAGATTAATAATCTTAAGCGCAAGAACGAAGCTAAAGAAGTTAGACTTGATGTACTAGTCACAGACCATGAAGGACGAGTGTTTAATATCGAAATGCAAACAACGGATCAGGACGATATTGGTAGACGAATGCGTTACTACCTTTCCAGACTTGATTTACGTTATACTTTAAATAAAGGAAAAACCTATCGAAATTTGAAAGATGCCTATATTATTTTTCTCTGCAATTTCAAACCTAAGAAAGACGATAAATTTTATGAGTCTTATCACACTTACTCTGATCAAGATAAGTCGAAACAATTGCAGGATGGCGTGACAAAGATTATTATTAATTCACAAGTTTCAGCTAAAGGACAAAGCGAAGATTTAAAAGCATTAGCTAAACTGATGAATAATGAACCAGTTAAATTAAATAAACATTTTGATTATGCGCAAAGAAGAATTAAAGAAATCAATGAAGATCCAGAAACGAGGGAAAAGATTATGCTTTACGAAACAAGAATGCTAGAACGTGAACAGGCTGCTGGAAAAGCTGGATATGAGCAAGGAAAAGAAGAGGGTAAAATCGATGTAGCTAAAGTTATTCTTGAAAATCAAATGGATAATGGCAGTACTCTAGAGCAAGCTACAGAATTTATTAGAAATTTAAAGATAATTCCTAATGAAAAATTAGAAAAAATTGTTGCTATGTATAAATAGTAAAAAATGCTTAGGAAATTTATATCTGATCCGTACCGTGTCAAGTAGACAGTTAAAATATATAAAATGATTGATGAAC
>CANOGU010000020.1 GCA_947565635.1 uncultured Lactobacillus sp.
AATCCTGTCGATAGAATATCATAGATATCCATCAACAGGATTTATTATAGAGCCATTTTTATATGTGATACAAAAAATGTACTCAAGCTTCAGTTACTTGAGTACATTTTTTATTTTGTAAAGTATTAAGTTACTTAGTGATTACTGAATAGACATCATTATGTGCTTCAACTAATTGTCCGCTGGTAATAATATCTTCAACTTGTTCAACTCTTTCATTGCTATTGGTAATGAGAGTCATCACTGTAGTATCTTTGCCAGCATCTTTAACTTGTTTCAAATCCATTTCAATCAATTGTGTATCAGGAGTAACTTTGTCGCCTTCTTTTACTTTCATTGTAAATGGTTTTCCTTGAAGCTCAACTGTATCTATTCCAAGGTGAAGCATTACCTCTAAGCCAGATTCAGTCTTAAGACCAATTGCGTGTTTTGTCTTGAAGATTGAGACAACTGTAGCATTAACAGGACTATAAATTTTGCCATTTTCTGGCTCAATTGCAAATCCTTCACCCATCATTTTTTGTGAAAACACTTCATCTTTAACTTGAGTTATATCTTCAAACTTACCCTTAACTGGAGCTTTAAAAATAACTTTTTCAGATTTGTGAACAGGCTCTGATTTAGCAGAACTAGTTTCAGTATTTTTATCCACTTGTGGATTACTTGCTAGCTGCATATCAGGATGGGTAATAATATCGTTAATTTCTTGACTATATAAGTCAGCTTTTCCACCAAAGATTGCTTGAACGCCGCCGGCAACTTTTAATACGCCAGGAGCTCCCAGCATCTTAAAGACATCATCGTTAACTAAACTATTATCTTTTAAAGCGACTCTTAATCTAGTAGCACAAGCTGAAACAGTTTTAATATTGTCTAAACCACCTAGAGCTGAAATGATTTCGCATGATTCATTATAAAGTTTATCGTCAGTTTTTGGACCAGCTGCCATGATTTTATCAGCAGCTTGGTTTTCTTCTACAACCATACCAGGAATGCCGACATGGAATTTCTTAATACAGAAAGTAAAGACGAAGAAGTAAAGGAAGAACCAGATGACACCCATGATTAAGACGTTAGGCCAATTGGTTTTATCTTTGCCTTGTAGGACCCCGAAGAGCAAGTAGTCGATTAAACCGCCAGAGAATGAATTACCAATTCTGATATTCATGATGTCTGCTACGTAAAATGAACAACCATCAAGAAAGGCATGGATCACATATAACCAAGGGGCAACAAATAAAAATGTATATTCAATTGGTTCAGTAATACCAGTTAAGAATGAAGTAAGACCACCTGATATATATAAACCACCATTAGTTTTACGGTTTCTCTTAGGTAAGCAAAGGTACATTGCTAAGGCAGCACCTGGAAGACCAAACATCATTGTTGCAAAACGACCAGCAAAGAATCTTGTTCCGTAGGTAAATAGACCATGGTGATTTGGATCGGCTAATTGAGCAAAGAAGATATTTTGTGCCCCGACAACTGTTTTACCAGCAACATCCGCTGTTCCACCTAAAGCTGTGTACCAAAACATTGGATAAATAGTGTGGTGAAGACCAACTGCACCAGTTAACCGTAGTAAAAATCCATATAGAAAACTACCAAAACTACCCATTTTTGCAATTGCATAACCAGCACTAGTTAAGCCGCTTTGAATTGGTGGCCAGATAATAAAGAAGATGGCACCAATAATAATGGCAGCAAGAGAGGAAATTATAGGAATAAACCTTGAACCACCAAAGAATCCTAAAAATTGTGGCAATTCAACTTTACGATAATGGTTATGAAGATAAGCAACAACAGAACCAATAACAATTGCTCCTAAAACACCGGTATCAATAGTATTTTTAGGTGAGAATAACTGTAGTAAGCCTGAAATAGTTGCTGTGTAAACTAGGTAAGCGACACCGCCTGCTAAACCGGCTGTCCCTTTATCACCTTTGGCTAAGCCAACGGCTAGACCAATTGAGAAGATAAGAGCTAGGTTATTGAAGACAGCGCTACCTGCAAAGTTCATTACTTTTAATATTGTTTGAAGCCATTCTTGGTTAAGCCAAGGATAAGCACCAACAGCTGCCTTATTTGTTAAAGCACCACCTAAACCAAGAAGTAAACCAGCAACTGGTAAAATGGCGATTGGAAGCATAAAGGCTTGACCTAGTTGGGAGAAGGCCTGCCCAATATGAGAAAATTTTTTAGACATGATTACGCCTCATTTCGTTACACTTGATTATTTTTCAAAAACAGAAGTGAAAGTTTTAGCAATTTGGAGTGGACGAGTAATTGCTCCGCCTACTACAACTCCTGCTGGATTAATGTCAATTACTTGTTTTAATTGCTCTGGAGTGTGAATCTTTCCTTCGGCAATTACCGGTAAACCATCGTCGACTAAGGCTTTAATTAAGTCAAAGTCTGGATGATCAGTTTTTGGACTTTCTTCGGTATAACCAGAGAGAGTAGTACCTACAAAATTAACACCAGCTTCATAAGCGTTCTTTGCTTCTTCAAAGTTTGAAGTGTCAGCCATTAAAAGTTGATTTGGATATTTAGTTTTGATTTCTTTAATGAATTCAGCCACTGTTTTGCCATCGTGTCTTGGACGTAAAGTACAGTCAAGAGCAATTACTTCAACGCCAGTTTCAACTAATTCATCTACTTCTTTCATAGTTGGAGTAATATATGGCTTTTCAGGTGGGTAGTCACGCTTAATAATTCCGATCATTGGTAAGTCGACTACTTTTTTGATTTGCTTAATATCTCTGACAGAGTTGGCTCTTAAGCCTGTTGCGCCAGCTTCTTGAGCAGCTTTTGCCATTAATGGCATAATTCCGCCTTCTTCGGTATATAGTGGCTCACCAGGTAAGGCCTGACATGAAATAATTAAGCCACCGTGGATTTTGTTGATAAATTCTTCCTTGTTCATTTGTAAATATACTCCAAATTAATTATATTTTGGAGTTTTCCTCCTAAAAAAGATAATATAATGAATTCAAATATTATGCAAGCGTTTTCTAACGAAAACATGATATAGTTATTAGGATGAGGACGTGAGAAAATGGAATTTATACAACTCTATAATCAAAATAAAGATAAATTGACTAAGTCAGAAAATAAATTAGCTAACTATATTGCTGCTCATACTGAACATGTGATTTATGACACTATTAAATCTCTGGGAAAGGCGACCAATACAGGAGATGCAACGATAGTTAGATTATGTAAAAAATTAGGCTATTCGGGTTTTTCGGATTTAAAAATTGCTTTAGCGCAAGATTCGATGATGACCACAACCAAGAACCATGATGGAGCTCAGACAAGTTCACAACGAAGTAGTAAAGTTTTAATTTCTTCAATAGAAAAAACAGAAGAGTTAATTAATCCACCGACTCTAAAGAAAGCAGTTAGTTTATTAGCTAAAGCTCAGCGAATTCATATTTTTGGGTTAGGGCATTCTGGCGAGTCTGCTAGAGACTATGAGAGAACATGGCTTAGAATTGGGTTAATTGCTAACGCAGAGTTGGACCCTCATATTCAAGTCCAAGTGGCAACCTTGCTGAATAAAGATGATGTAGTAGTAGGATTATCTCTCTCAGGTCATACTAAGGATACGTATGATTCATTAAAAGTTGCTAAAGACTACGGAGCAAAAATCCTGGCAATTACCAACGATCTTAATTCTCCAATTGCTCAATTAGGGGATGTGAGTTTACAAACGTCAGTTAGCGAATTTATGAATATTGGTAGTGTAGCAGGGCAAGTTTCACAATTATATTTGTGCGATGTTTTAGCTAGAGAATATGAAAAGCTCAACAAGGTTGATGTCGATAAAATTAAAGAGCGAGCTTTGTCAGAAGTAATGAAAAAATCTATTTAAAACACAAAAAAACCAAACTACTCAAAAACGAGTAATTTGGCCTTTTTAGTATCTACGATACCGATTATTTTGATTATTGAAAAGTGGAAAGCATAAAGCTTTCTAAGTCTTTATGCTAGTTGTAAGTGTTAAATTTATACTTTTATTATATTAGTTAATTAAAGCTAAGTCGAAAAATATGCTCAGCTAAGTGATGTTAGTATATTAGAATTAGTCAGTAGCTGTTTGTAATTTGCGATCTTTTTGTCTAACTCTACTTAGTCGCTTAATTAACTTAGTAATTTCAACTTGTAAGATTGAGAATAAGGAAAGGATAATTACTACTAACCATTGTTTTGAACTTAGAGCAGTTAAATGGAATAGAGATTGTAAGTTAGGGGTAAAGAGAATAATTCCCATTAAAGCTGCTGAAACCATAAAGGAGATAATTAGCCAAACATTCATTTTATTTCCTCTAACCCAAATTGGATCAGTATTAGAATGCTGATTAAATGCCCGAAGCATTTGAGATAAGGCTAAAACGCAGAATGCCATTGTTTGACCAGCAATTGGATTATCGAAAGTTGCGCCTATCCAGTAAGCTAACAAGGTCATCAAGGCAACAAATATTCCCTGACTAATGACGCGCCAGATAAGATCTCTTTCAAATAAGGTTCCAGTTTTTACTGGCTTATGTTTCATGATATTTTTACTTGCTGGATCAACTCCTAATGCTAAAGCAGGCAAACTAGCTGTAGCTAGGTTAACCCAAAGAATATGCACGGCAAGTAGGGGTGGATCCCAATTGAAGATTGTAGCCACAAATAGAGTGGTAATTTCTGCAATATTACCAACGAGTAAGAATTGAATTACTTTCTGAATATTGCGGTATACTTTTCGACCTTCTTTAATGGCAGCTGTAATTGTTGTAAAGCTGTCATTAAGTAAAATCATGTCTGAAACATCTTTGGCAACATCTGTACCACCAATCCCCATGGCAACTCCGATGTCAGCAGCTTTTAAGGCAGGTGAGTCATTGACTCCATCACCTGTCATTGCTACGACTTCGTCATTTCGCTCTAGGCTTTGAATAATTCTTAACTTATCATTTGGTGAAACGCGGGCAAAGACAGTGGCAGATTTAACTGCTTGGTCTAATTGCTTATCCGTCATTTCATTTAGCTCAGTTCCCGAAATAACAGTGTTTCCATTAGTATAAATACCTAAATTCTTAGCAATAGCGACTGCCGTGTTTTTATGATCTCCTGTGATCATAATTGTTTTAATTCCCGCTTCACGAGCCATCTTAATTGATGTCTTAACTTCATCTCTAGCTGGATCAATCATACCAACCGCACCTAAGAAAACCAAATGCTGTTCGATATCTTCATCTTCTTGAGGTAAGTTTAAAATGTTTTTACTTGCAAATCCTAGAACTCTCAATGCCTGGTTAGACATTTTATGTGATAAGGCAAGAATATTGTCTTTATCAGCCTTAGTTAACTTACGTGTACCATTATTTGTGTGAATATAGTCACAAAGTGGCAGTAACTCATCGAGCGCACCTTTAGTGTAAGCAACGTATTCATTGTTTATTTCATGAACCGTAGTCATTCTCTTTCTAATTGAATCGAAAGGATATTCGCTAAGCCTTGGATATTCTTTTCTTAAGTTAAGAGCCGAGTAACCTAAATCGTGTGCTAGAGGAAGAAGTGCACCTTCAGTGGGGTCTCCAATTACTTCTTTAGGATTCTCTAAATTAAAGCTAGCATCGTTACAAAGACTAGATGCATAGATTAATTGCTTGTATGAATTCGAATCCTTATTTGCTTTTTCTACACTTAGAACTTTTTTATTAAGGAAATCATCACCGTTAGCTAAATGAGTTACAGTCATTTTATTTAACGTTAATGTTCCTGTTTTATCAGAACAAATAACCGTCGCATTTCCTAGAGTTTCAACAGCAGGCAACTTCTTAATTAAGGCATGTTGTTTTGCCATTCGTTGCACGCCAAGCGCCATAATGATTGTTGCTGTTGCTGGTAAACCTTCTGGAATAATTGAAATAGCTAAAGAAATTGCTACCAAGAATTGTGGTAAAAGTGGACGACCATAAAATGCACCAATTGCAAAAATTAACACACAGATAATTAAACCAATGATTGTTAAAATTTTACCTACTGCATTAAGTTTACGCTTAAGTGGTGTATCACCAGCGTCGTCATTTTCGATCATGCCAGCAATTTGACCAATTTCAGTGTCCATCCCAGTTTTAGTGACAATTCCGCTTCCTCGACCATAAGTGACGATTGAAGAAGTGTAAGCCATGTTTTTTCTGTCTCCTAAGGGACAGTCTGGTAAAAGAACAGCAGTCGCATTCTTTTCACTAGCAATAGATTCTCCAGTTAAGGAAGCTTCTGCAATTTTTAAGTTAGCTGATTGAGTTAAACGCAAGTCGGCTGGCACCATATCGCCGCTAGCTAAGCTGACAAGGTCACCGATGACTAATTCGCTAGCAGGGATGATTTTCTCCATGCCGTCACGAATAACTGTAGCTGTCGCCGCACTCATAGTTTTAAGGGCTGCAAGAGAAGATTGAGCTTTCTTTTCTTGGATAATGCCAATGATTGAGTTAACTACAACGATAAAGAAAATTACGCCTGCTTCAACCCATTCGTTTAGAATAGCTGAAAAAGCGGCTGCTCCTAGTAAAATCAAAATCATAGGGTCGATGATCTGCTCTTTGAGCATCGTTAAAATTGATTTTGGTGGCTTTTCAGCTAGAGCATTAGGGCCATATTTCTTTAATCGCCTCTTAGCTTCTGGCTCACTTAAGCCAGAAGAACTTGTTTCTAAATTTGAAAATAATTCATTTGTTGTTTGAGAATACGAGGGAGGTTGTTTCTGATTGTCCATAAAGGCTATACCGTTCCTTTCTTTGTTTAAAATTTTCGATTTGTATAGATTTTATGTTTACTGCTACAACAGCAAACATATTCAAAATTCGTTTATGATATATAGTGTAAAATGAGAAACGAATCAAGTCTAAAAATATGCCTATAATTAATTGATTTTGCTATGATTAGGATAGAAACGAGGATGGAAAAATGAAGCAGCTCGATCAATCTTTTACTATTGGAATTTTTGGCTTGATTGGTCTGTTTATCGGCTTATTTGTCAAAAATATTATGGTGTGGACTTTTGTAGGAATTGCAGTTGGTTACGTAGTAACCTTTTGGATTCCATATTTTAAAAAGCAACATCAATTAAGAAAGAAAAATGCAAAATAAGAGCGATTCTTAAAGTAGAATCGCTCTTATTGTTCTTGATATAATTTTTTAACGTCTTCAACGTCGCTGGGTTGAATTGTGTAGAAAGATCCTTGAGGATACATAACTGAAATGCCGTCCTTATGTCCTAAGCCGATTGCATGTCCTAGCTCATGTTCAACTGTGTTGACGATTCGGCCGTGATTATAGCCGTAGCTTGGATTTAAAAGATAATATGAATTCAAGTTAACGGTGGCTTTAATTAAGTGACCGGTTAAAGAATTATACTGCGTATCAGTTAGACCGGCGGCATTAGTTTGACCATCATTCATTGCTTTGATGATGATTTTTGCATTATTTTTGTCATTTGTCATTTTAAAATTAAAGGCACCTGTATTATTCCAAATGTTAATGCCATCAATCGCTGCTTGCTTGAGAGTTGGATTAGAGAGATCAAGATAGACTGTTGCTGTATTGGATTCAAAAGTATGGCCTTTAGCATTATTGTCATTTTTATCGTCATTTTGAATTTTTTCAGGTGAAATAAATTGTTGGACTTTGGCTGTTAGATATGGGAGCGGATTTCTAGTTCCAAAAGTTTTTTCAATTTCTGGAGCGGCTTTTTGATAAGCAAAGTCGAGACCAATAAACAGAAAGGCTAGAACTAGAATCGTTTTAAAAAATCGTTTCACTTTCTCATCTCACTATATAATTTTATTTAATTATAAAACTAATTATTTAAGAAAAGACTAAATAACAATTGAGACTTTCTGAAAGTTTTAATTTTTTTGGAAAGCGCATACATATGATAAAATAGTATGCAAAGTTTTTACTAATGCTAGAAATAGGTGACATAATTTTGGTAAAAGAAACTGAACAACAAAAAGAACAAAAGCATTTAGATGAAGTTCTTGGCTTAATTAAAAAGAAAGAAAGCGAATTAGATCATTCAATTGAACATGCGCAAAATGAAGCGCAAAACATTAATTCGCACTTTTTTGATGATGTGAAATTAGACTATGATGGTTATTCAACTTCAATGGATACCGCGCTGTCCATTCACCAGCAGCAACAAATGCTGGCAGAACGTCAGAATGCATGGCAACATTCCGCTAAACAATTATCAACTTTGCAACGTTTAGAGAAGAAACCTTACTTTGCCAGAGTCGATTTTCAAGAGCCTAATGAAGATCCAGAAACAATTTATATCGGCTTGGGATCTTTTGCAGATAAAGAAGATCACTTTTTGATCTATGACTGGCGGGCTCCAATATCTTCTATTTACTATGATGGTAAATTAGGCAAGGTTTCTTATAATTCTCCTGATGGCGTTCAGACAGTTGATATGACTAAAAAACGTCAATTTTTGATTGAAGACGGCAAGATTACTAATATGTTTGATACCAATGAATCAATTGGAGATCAAATGCTCTTAAACGTCTTAAATGAAAAATCCTCTACGCAAATGAAGTCGATTGTAACAACGATTCAGCGAGAGCAGAATAAGATTATTAGAAATACCAGTGCAGATCTTTTATTTGTTCAAGGGGCAGCAGGATCTGGAAAAACATCAGCTATTATGCAACGTGTAGCATATTTACTTTACCGCTATCGTGGTAATTTAACTTCTAGCGATGTTATTATGTTTAGCCCTAACCAATTGTTCAACGATTATGTTAAAAATGTTCTACCTGAAATGGGTGAACAAAATATGGTGCAGATGACTTACTGGCAGTTTGTTTCTCGCCGTGTTCCAGGAATGAACGTTGAAAACTTATTTGAACAATTCGAAGATAATGAGCAAAACAATAAGATTGTTAACTTGAAGAATTCATTGCAATTCTTTAATGCAGTAACTCGTTATGCTAAACATCTTGAAAAGAATGGTTTGATTTTCAAAAATATTTACTTTAAGAGTAAGAAGAAACCATTTTTTGATAAGGAAAAGATCAAGGAAATTTACTACGGCTTTAATGAAAACTACCATCTGAGAAATAGAATTGAAGCTACAAAAGAAGCTTTGATTAATAGCTTAAACCGGAGAATTGAACCTGAAACTAAGAAGCCATGGGTTGATAAAACTATTGAATCTTTGGATCAAGAACAATTAAATAAGCTGTATGATCGTCCAGATCAAGAATTTGAATCTAGTGCAAAAGAAGAACACTTTTTAGCTCGTAAGATTGTAATTAAGCAATTAAAACAAGTTAGCCGGAAGATTCACCAGAACCGTTTCTTAAATATTCGTGCTCAATACTTGCGTTTCTTGCGTGCTGTTCCTAAGCTAATTGACCTAAGTAAGTGGGATATTAGCGAGGAAGAGTGGGACGCTCATATTGAAAATGTTAAGGAAAGATTCAGAAACGGCAGAATCAAGATGGCTGATATTTCACCTTACCTTTACCTATATGATCTAGTAACCGGACGTAGAACAGACTATGAAATGCGCTATGCCTTTATCGATGAAATTCAGGATTACACTCCATTCCAATTGGCATATCTTAAATACAATTTCCCTAGAGCCAAGTTCACGATGTTAGGTGACTTGAATCAAGCTATTTTTACTAAAGATGAAAGTAAAACACTTTTGAGTCAAATTTCTAAATTATTTGATCCTGAAAAGACTGATGTTGTTCAATTAACGAAATCGTACCGTTCAACTAAGGAAATAACTAACTTCACTAAGCAAATTTTGCGTCAAGGTGAAAAGATTGAAGCTTTTGATAGATGTGGTCCAAAGCCAGCCTTTTACAAGCGCGATAGTATTGAAAAAGAATACAGTGCCTTGCAAGATATATTGGCAGAAAACGATGAGCAAAAACTAACAACAGCAATTATTACTAAGACATTAGCTGAAGCTCAAGAAGTCGCTAAAGTATTAAAAGAAAGAAATGTTAAAGCAACTTTGATTGGGTCTGCGAACCAGCGTTTAGTGCCTGGTACTTTAGTAATGCCGTCATACTTAGCTAAAGGATTAGAATTTGATGCAGTAGTTGCTTGGGGCGTTTCAAAAGAGAACTATCATCAATTAGATGAAACTCAATTGCTTTATACAATTGCCTCACGTGCAATGTATAAATTGGATTTAATTTATACAGGTGAGAAGAGTCCTTTGTTTGATAATTTGGATGAAAAAACTTACGTAAATAAGTAAAATAAAATTCCTCTTAGATCTTGGTAAGAGGGATTTTTTATTATTCAAGTAAGCAGATAAGGATTTAAAGTTAATTCTATTTAATTTGCAGTATCATTTAGCATATAAATTAAATAGACTTCATTCTTTTGCAAAAACTAACACATAAATTAAATCTATTTAATTCTTATGCATTTTGACAGAGCTGATACGTAATAGTTAAAATACTTAGCATGAAAAGAATAAGCAGAGCTAGAAAATATCGGCGTAGAAGAAGAATTTTATATACATTTTTACTATTAATTACTGCAGGAGTAGTCGCTTTAGTACTTAATTTTGATAAGATTCAAGATGAATATGATTGGCTTACTTTAAAACCAGAACAGAAGTTAAATGTTCCCTTAGAAAATCAATTACCGGACTTGCCAAATGGATGTGAGGTTACCTCACTTTCAATGTTGTTGAAATACTATGATATTAATGTAAGTAAATTAGAGTTGTTGTCAAATATTAAGCATGTTTCCTCATTTATTGGAAATGATTATCGTGGAAATCCGCATGTTGGTTTTGTTGGTTACATGAGTATCAAAAATGCAGGTTGGTGCGTTTATAATGAGCCGCTATATAATGTTGCTAAGAAATATACTAATAGAATTCGCAATTATACAGGTAATGACTTTGTCAGAGTATTGAAGTTAGTATCTAAGGGACATCCAGTAATGATTATTACAACTTTGAAATTTGATCGTGTCAACGATATGCAGACATGGCAGACTAAGCAGGGAAAAGTTAATGTAACACCTTCCTCTCATGCATGCGTAATTACTGGATATAATAAAAAGAAGAGGATTGTTTACGTAAATGATCCTTATGGTGTTAAAAATAAAAAAGTAAGTTTAAAGAAAATAGAAGCCAGTTACAATCAGCAAGGTAAACAAGCTTTGTACGTAGAATAGGTATATTAAAAAGGTATCCCACAAACAGGATGCTTTTTTATGATGTAGTAACCATTTCTTTCTCTTGGACTAATTCAGCAAGCTTTTCAATTAGTAATTTATTACCTTCTTGATTTAAATGGATGCCATCCTTCTGAAGTAAATTATTCGGATGACCTGTCTTACACATTACTTTTGCAAAGTTTAAGAATGGAATATTGTTTTCGATATGACATTCCTCAACTACTAACTCAAATTGCAAAGTTTTAGGCCATGCTTGATCTGGAACAATTTTCCAATTAGTATAGGAAGGTCCCATTAATAATGTTTTATCAGCCCCAATTAAGTCAACTAATACTTGTAAGTTATGCGCATATCGTCCAGCGCTTAAGCCAAAGTGTATATTAGCATCATTAGTACCTAAAGAAAGAATAACTAGGTCATAATCAAAAGGCTTGACTCTTAGCTCGTAAAAATCAATTGCTTCTTCAGTAGTTGTGCCAGGTACAGAATTATTAATAATTGTAAAATTAGGTAATTTTTCTTGCAGTCCTTGAGTTACAATATTAGTTGCGTGTCCATCAATATACCCTGCAAGTAGGGAATCACCAAAAAGAATTAATTTTTTCATAGATATCTTCTTTTCTTTCTCTCAATATATATGATAGGCTGAACAATGTAAAAATACTAGGAACAAGGCAGAAGGAAGGCGGCTTTTTATGCAAGAGCAATTTTTACACCTGACACCTGAAAAGTGGCAGGCTTTAATTCCTCCAAGTGATGAATTTAGCGCAGAAATTTTCATGATGAAAAATCTTCAATATATCATGAGTCAAAAAAATGCTGTTTATCATACTCAGCAAACATTTTATAAAGAACAGTGGCAAAAGATTCCTTTTATAATTGGAGTAACAGGATCTGTTGCTGTTGGTAAGTCCACCTTTGCCAAGAAAATAACTCGCTTATTTGAACGCCTTGAACCGGATAAAAAGATTGCACAAGTTTCTACAGACGGCTTTTTGATGCCTAATGCAGAACTTAAAGCTAAAAACTTGATGGATCAAAAAGGCTTCCCAGTGTCATTTAATTGGGATGCCTTTTCTACTTTTTTGGCAAGTGTTAAAGCTGGTAAAGAAAGAGTACCATATCGACTATACTCACAGGAAATTTCTGATCTGATACCTAATGAAATAGGCTCTGTTGAACAACCGGATGTTTTAGTAGTAGAAGGAATAAATTTACTTGAAGTTCCTCCGGACGGTCAAGCACCGCCAAGTGACTTTTTAGATTATGTGATTTATCTTGATGCTAGTGAAGAAGATTTAGAAAGATGGTATCTTGATCGTTATCATTTAATGCTAGAAATTAATCGCAATAATCCTGACAATTATTTTTATCAATGGGCTCATGTACCGCGTGAACAAGCAGATATTTTTGCTAAGAAAGTTTGGCGGGATGTTAACTTAAAGAACTTACACGAGTATATTGAACCAACTAAAAAACGAGCAGACATGATTATTAAAAAGTATGGTAATCATGAAATTAGTGATATGTATATTAAAAAATTTTAGAGGTATGTGTTAATGCAAGCAATTGAATTGAAAAAAGGTATGATTTTTAATCAAGATGGTAAATTGATTGAAGTGTTGAAGAGTAATCACCATAAACCTGGTAAAGGAAATACGGTTATGCAAATGGATTTGCGTGATGTTATGAGTGGAGCAGTTGTACATAAGACTATGCGTCCAAGTGAAAAAGTAGAGCTAGTCAATGTTTCCTTGAAAAAAGCACAATATCTTTACGATGATGATGCTAACTTTATTTTTATGGATACAAATACTTATGAACAATACTTAATTCCTAAGGAACATCTTGAAGCAGAAGCTAAGTTCTTGATGCCAAATATTGATGTTGATCTTAAGTTTACTGACGAAGGTAAATTAATTGGAATTAACTTGCCGTCAACTGTAAAGATGACTGTTAAAGAAACTCAACCAGAAATCAAAGGAGCCACTGCTGCTGGTGGTGGAAAACCCGCAATTATGGATACTGGTTTAGTTGTAACGGTGCCAGACTTTATTAAGGAAGGCGAAGAATTAATTATTGGAACTGAAAATGGCGACTATAAAGGTCGTGCTGATAGTATTAGTAGATAGATTAAAGTAGAGCTGTTTGAATAAAACAGCCCTATTTTTTTGAACTTTTATAATGGCAATGTTATATAACACACAAAATTTAATCTGCATAATGATGAGAAACAGTATTATAATGAAAATGTGGTTTTTATAATTTACTAAAGGAGATTTATATAGCAATGTTATATAACACATAGAATTTAATCTACACAATGATGAGAAACAGTATTATAATGAAAATGTATTTTTTATAATTTACTAAAGGAGAAAGGAAATAATGCTATCAAAAAACAATTATCAAGAAAAGCTTCGTAAAATGGAGCTTAGAAAAGAACGTTTTTCAATTAGAAAATTTTCTATTGGAGCTGCTTCAGTTTTAATTGGATTTACTCTTTTTGGGGTTGGTGTAGGCAGTCAAAGTGTAAAAGCTGATACAGTTACTCCAAATAGTGTAAATGTAAAAAATGGGAATGAAGTAAACAAAACAGCAGAAGTACTTTCGAATGAGAAGAAAGAAACTACTACCAATACTTCAGTTAATAGTACTGTAAAATCACAAGATACTGCAGTTAATGCTGTAAAAGCACCGGCTGCTGTTCAAACTAAAGTTAATAACAATACCACTAATAATACTTCACAAGAAACTTTAAGTAAAAGTGTAGCAAATGGTCAAACTGAAAATTCAGAAAAAACGAATCTGACTGCAAGTAATCAAAATAACGCAGTAAAGCCAAGTGTTCAAATAACTAATAATCAAACAGAATCAGTTAATGATTATTCTCAATTCTTGAATGCTTTACAAAATAAAAATGTAAGTATCATTACCTTAGATAAGAATATTGATTTCAGTAATGCTAATTTAAATAATGGCAACTATCAGGATATAAACAACTATGGAATTGCTCGTACGGTAACAATTGATGGTCAAAAGCAATATTCTTTAAACATGGGAGGAAACTATATTGATCTTGACAGTAATACCTACTATGAGCCAAATGCAAGTAATCCTACCCGCAATTGGAATGTCATTTTAAAGGATCTAAATCTTCAAACAACTGGTGGATATGGTCCATTTTGGTTTAATAGTGCTACCTCTAATGACAGTACATTGACCTTTAATGGGGTTACAACAAGTAAAGATTCAGGCCAATTACTTAATAATTCAACTGCTTCCTCATATCCTAACGTCAACGTTAATTTTGAGGGAGAGAATAAATTACAAGGTAATTTAACTAGTTCGAATATTACTAGTTCAGCTTTAATTCAAGCAAACAATGTTAACTTTAGTAATGGGTCTACTGTATTTACTGCAGATAATAATAGTTCAAGTAACTTAGCAGATATTCTAGCTTCAGGTAATGTTGTTGTTGATAGTAGTGCGCAAGTTGATTTTAACAGTGAAGCTACTTCAAATATGGCAGGTATTTCATTTGCTAACGGTGCTGGCAATCAAACAATTGACAATGCAACTTCTGGAGTATTTCGTTTAATGCCTAATGCTCAAGTAACCATGGAATTAGGTTCTGGCGTTTCAATGGGAGTTAATAATGCAAGTAACCTTGACTTGCAAGATTCAGCTTCATTAAAAATCACCACTAGCAAAATGAATAGTACCGGCTTCCGTTCTGCTGGCTTAGTCGGATTGGACTATGATGGTAACACTAATGACAGTACAGTAAGAATTAGTCCAAATGCTGTTCTTTCTATCATTAGAACTAACGTAACTGATTCGGATGCCCCTTTACTTGCAATGGGACCAAGCAGTGGAACCGGTGAAATTTATCATCTTAACGTAAATGGTGGTAGTTTGAATTTACAAGATTCTGCCTATTCTTCTTTCTTACCTTCTTCCTATACTTTATCTAAGAGTCAATATAGTGATGGTTGGCCAGCTATTTTGACTATGTGGGGAACGAGTAGTCAAAACTATATTAACTTCAACAATGCAAAATTAATTAATTTACAGCGTACTGCCCTTAATAAACCGGGATATTTAATTAAAACTGAAGGTGCAGGAGACTATGCATATCACCAGACTCATATTGTAATTAATTCACCTGATAGTTCCTATAATACTCCATTGACTATAATTCCAGCTGATGAAACTAAGCCGGTAACTTGGAATGTTAAATATTTGAATAATACTAGTCAGGGTGGGGACTATGCTTATGCCTTTCGTTCATATCGTGATTTTGGCGATTGGAATAATGAGGGCTCTGAATATATGAACGGATCAGTTAATGACGATACTCCAGCCAAAGGTATTAATGAAGTTACCTTAACAGCTATGGCTTCAGACCCAGGATCCAATAGCTTCTCTAATGGTGCAGTTGTTCCTGAAGGGAATGAAACTACTGCTTCGAAAGCTTTGAATAGTTTTATTAATCACTTTAGTTGGTGGAATGCTTCTGGAGTTAAATTTGGTTCAAACTTAGATGAAAGTAATCAATACACTCCGTCATATAAACCAGTAAACGTTGAACAAGGTCAGACTGCAACTGGTGACCCATCATTTACTGATCAAGATGGTAAGGATGTAACTGCTCCAACTGGAACTACCTTTACCACGGGAACTGATACACCAGATTGGGCTTCGATTGATCCATCAACAGGTACTGTAACTGTTGAGCCAAGTACTGAGGTAACAGCAGGTGCTTACAATGTTCCAGTAACTGTAACTTACCCAGATAAGAGTACCGATGAAACTACTGTGCCAGTAATTGTCACTAAGGCTGGTCAAACAGTAACTTGGGGCGATAATGGTGCAGTTGTAACTAGCGTTGATACTTCTAAACTTAACGCTCACGAAACTACTGATAATTCACAAGTTCTTTCTGCTGCTGGCGTTGTAACTGCTCAAGGTTACAAGTTAGTAGATGGCAAGCTTGAAACTACTGCTACTCCAATTACTGTTGATCCATCAAACGTTAGCTGGAAGACAGCTCCAAACACTAACGTTGATGAAGCAACTGCAGCTGGTAAGACTATTACTGGCAACGAAATTAACGTAGACTTGACTGGCAATGCTGACGCTCAAGCAATCCTCGGCTCAAAGAATGGTGTTGTAACTACTAATCCATTCATTATTGATGCTAAAGGTGCTGGTGCTAAGAATATCACTACTCCAGTTACTGTTGCTCTTGGTTCAGCTTTAACTAGTGAACAATTTAATCAATTAGTGGAAAACAAGATCCCAACTGACGAAATTGTATCTACTACTTGGGAAACTAAGCCTAATGAACAAGGCCAAGGCGGCGTAATTAAGATCACCTTTACTGATAAGGCTGCAAATGGTCAACCAACTTACTTGAACATTAATATTCCAGCAAGTTCAATCACGGTAACTACTGATGCAGAAACCAATACCCCACAAGGGCAAGATGTTTCAACTAAGGTTGGAGAAGTTCCTGATGCTAAAGAGGGCATTACGAATCAAGATAAGTTACCAAATGGTACAACTTATACTTGGCAAAATACTCCAAACACTAAGACTCCAGGTAAGAAACCAGCAGTTATTGTAGTAACTTACCCAGATGGTTCTAAGGACGAAGTTCCAACTAATGTAGTTGTTAATGCTAAGCCAGAAATTAAGACGATTACTACCACTGTTGGCGGTAATCCAGCTGCCACTGAAGGAATTGCCAACTTGAATAATGGTGGTACGACTCCAGTTGACGGTTATCCAACAAGTGCAACTTGGACTACTAAACCAGATACTTCAAAGCCTGGTGCAACTACTGGCACTGCTACGGTAACTTACCCAGATGGTACTACTGAAACAGTAACAATTCCGGTTGCTGTAAATGGTCAAGGTGATACTCCCATTATTGGTGAATATGGTAAGGCTATTAGTCTTCACGCCAATAATGTTGTAACTCACAAGACTTCAGACAAGAACATTATTGGCGAACCAGTAATTGAGTCCTTCACATTAAAATTTTATGATGGAAAAGGTAATTTAGTTAAGACATATGTTTACACTTTAAACGGTGACGAATATGTTCCTAATGATAGTACGCTACAAAATGTTAAGGCTAGTGATATTAATATTGAGTGGACTCCAGCAGATACTCCTTTATTCAGTAATGTATTGGGTGAAATTACCGGCCATGGTAACCCATCAAGCTTAGCTACTGCAAAAGATAATGGTGGTACTGGTACGATTAAATACACTAATGATTCACCCAATAACCAATATGGGTACCCATACTATGTAGCAACTGTTGATAGCTCAAATGTAACCTGGCCACTTTACGGTAAAGGTCCAAAAGTGATGACCGCATTCCCATCAGTTTATGTTTATGGTGCGGAAGCTAACGGTACTATTCCAACTGTTTACTTAGGTACTACTGATTTGAAGGCTGCTTTAGGGGATGCTTCAAAGTTTGTAAATACTAGAGATTTAACTGCTGATCATAATTCTGAAATTAGTTCAGTTAACTGGCAAACTTTACCAAGTCTTGCTGAAGCTAATCCTAAGGCTCCTGCAACAGTACGAATTAACTTCACTGATGGTAGTTATCTTGATGTTCCAGTAGCTGTAAATGTAACTCCAACTGATGCAGACAAGTACACTCCAGAAGGCCAAGATGTAAACACTAAGACCGGTGTTGTACCAAATCCAGCAGAAGGTATCAAGAACAAGAGTGACTTACCAGATGGCACTAAATACACATGGAAGGACACTCCAGATGTAACTACTGCAGGAGACAAGCCAGCAACTGTTGTTGTAAGCTACCCAGATGGTTCAAAGGATGAAGTACCAGTAACCATCCATGTAACCAACCCAGCAACTGATGCAGACAAGTACACTCCAGAAGGTCAAGATGTAAACACTAAGACTGGCGTTGTACCAAATCCAGCAGAAGGCATCAAGAACAAGAGTGACTTACCAGATGGCACTAAGTACACATGGAAGGACACTCCAGATGTAACTACTGCAGGAGACAAGCCAGCAACTGTTGTTGTAAGCTACCCAGATGGTTCAAAGGATGAAGTACCAGTAACCATCCACGTAACCAACCCAGCAACCGATGCAGACAAGTACACTCCAGAAGGTCAAGATGTAAACACTAAGACTGGCGTTGTACCAAATCCAGCAGAAGGCATCAAGAACAAGAGTGACTTACCAGATGGCACTAAGTACACATGGAAGGACACTCCAGATGTAACTACTGCAGGAGACAAGCCAGCAACTGTTGTTGTAAGCTACCCAGATGGTTCAAAGGATGAAGTACCAGTAACCATCCACGTAACCAACCCAGCAACCGATGCAGACAAGTACACTCCAGAAGGTCAAGATGTAAACACTAAGACTGGCGTTGTACCAAATCCAGCAGAAGGCATCAAGAACAAGAGTGACTTACCAGATGGCACTAAGTACACATGGAAGGACACTCCAGATGTAACTACTGCAGGAGACAAGCCAGCAACTGTTGTTG
>CANOGU010000021.1 GCA_947565635.1 uncultured Lactobacillus sp.
TCCTGTCGATAGAATATCATAGATATCCATCAACAGGATTTATTATAGAGCCAGAATTTCTAACTTGGTGCACAACTTACTAATATAAAGACAAAGTTCCATTTTTCTTTACATATTTATCTGTTAGCCTAAAAACAAAAAGCCCAATTAACACCCATAGGATGGCATTAAACAATGAACCACCAAAATAAAAAGCAATATTATATGGTTTATTATTAATAGCTAGCCTCATCCAGCTCACCATTGGGCAAATTGGTAAAAGACACGAAAGATACTTAGTAATGTCATTATAGTTTTCAAAGTTAATTAATAAAACACCCAAATAAATATACTGAAAAATTATTAATGTACTCCCTATTCTTTTAAAACGTAATACTAGACTAACTATTAGATACCCTAGTCCTACAGTTACAACCAGCGCTAATAGAAATGGAATAATCATCACTGGTGGGAATTTTATCCAATGATTAGTAAAAAACATAACTACGATCAAAATCAAAATTGCTTGTGCAAGCGAAACAATTATATTGACAATACTTTTATTTAAAAATAACCTTTTGGAAGAAATTGGCATTAAATATTGTTG
Source organism: uncultured Lactobacillus sp. (assembly GCA_947565635.1). Lineage (GTDB taxonomy): Bacteria > Bacillota > Bacilli > Lactobacillales > Lactobacillaceae > Lactobacillus. Next base: position 587 of record CANOGU010000021.1, read on the forward strand.
CTCTAAAATACCACTTTTGGCATTATTCATTACAGTAGTTCCCATTTGACTAATAGTATTTTGAATCAAACTCCATAAAACGTATCCAACTACTAGTGCATTTAATGACTTACCAAGTACACCTCCACCAACAAGACTTCCTCCCCAAAAAATAGCCATAAACATTAAAATTAACAAGAAGAAGTCTGAAATATAGTTAAAGGTATATCTTTTATATAAATAAAACTGTCGCCAAAGCTCTGCTTTAAAACTAGTCATCATTATTCCTCCCAATATAATATTTAAATATTTCGTCTAGGCCTCTAGTTACTGTTTCTATTTTAATCACAGGTAATTCACTCAGCATTTTAAGTATTTCAGTTAATTTTGTTTTTTCTCTACCACTTAAGCGATATATTTTATCCGTTTTCTTCAATTCTTCACAATAAATTAATAACTTTTCTACTTCTTTAGCAGTAAGAGTTCTAGAAAATGCAACTTCAAAAATAATTCGTTTATTTAATCTTTCCAAACTATCTTTTACGCTATCTGAAAAGACAAGCTTACCGTGATTAATTAATAAAATTTTATTAGCTACTTTCTGTGCGAAGTCTAGTTGATGGGTCGTAATTAAAATGCCTACTCCACTTTTAGACAATAATCTTAAACTATTAGTCATTATTTGAGTCGCATTAAGGTCTAATCCTAAAGTTGGCTCATCTAAAATTAAAAGTCTGGGTTTTGCAATCATGGCACAGCAGATCCCAATAATTTGTTGCATACCGCGACTCAACATAGTGATTGATGTATATTTTTTATCTAGTAACCCAAATGTTTTTAATAGCTCTTCTCCTCTTTTTTTTGCTTCTTTTTTGCTAAGCCCACGTTGACCACCCCAATAAATGAAATTTTCCATAGGAGATAAAGCCCAAAACATATTCTTAGATCCTTCTAGTAAAACCCCCGTATTTTTTAAAAGAAATAAATTATTATTAGTAATATCTTTCCCATCGAAAAATATACTTCCCTTATCAGGACTTACCAGATTAAGAATGATTTTTAAAGTTGTCGTTTTTCCCGCGCCATTTGGTCCAAGAAAAGCAACAATATCACCAGCGTTTACTTTAAAAGAAACATCAGAAACCGCTCTTTTTTTTGTTTTTCGATATGTTTTTGAAATATTATTTACAGACAACAAAGTCATAATTTACCTCCTTTTTGTCTCCTTATAACTTCTAGGTCATACATAAGGTGTATCAATGGACATAACCAAACATCAATGTATAATGCAATAGATGTTAAACCCAAATTCAATACAAGCAGAATCAGAAAAGCTGTAATGCTATTCGGCGACCCATAAATAACATATATATGATTAAACATAAATACTACGCTAATAATTATTATTAAAATAAAATCTGAATTTAGCAATCGTCTGTTTCTTCAGGTCTGTCATTAGTACAGCAACCCCCTGCAGCTGGTAACTCTCTATTTAAATTCTTTTCTTCATCAAATTTACGACTTTTATCTTTGATCTTCATAATGAGACATCCTTATATTAAAATATCTTCTATTTTTTAATCCTTAAGATTTTTATTTAAGGGCTTGATTAAATAATACATCCATTTTTTCATTTTTCAATCATTTTTATAAAAATAAATTAATCATTTCTGATAAAAGCAAAAATTTTAATCTTATATCTAACATATTATTAATATTAAGAACTAGTTATAACTTTTTTACATCAGCTTTGTAAAAGCTATTTTTATACTTTTTTTAGCGTAAAAAATAATTTAAAAAGCCGACTAAGTAAAAATGCTCAAGTCAGCTTTTTGATTATTCTATTATCTAAAGACTACGCAGTCTTAATATTACATTATCCTGAAAATTGAGAAGTCTATTAGGACTTGCAGTAGATGAGCTTAAACGAAGAAAAAAGAATTAATCCTTTAATCGGCTTATTTATTGGGAGAATTGATCTTTCCAACTTAAAATTCACAGTTGGTGAAGTCACATTCAAATATGGTAGTTTTATCAATGCAATAATCAACTTTTTAATTATTGCATTAGTTATTTTCTTATTAGTTAAACTTGTTAACAAAATCACTCCTAAAAAAGAAGTCGAAGAAGACGATCCTACACCAACTAATGAAGAAATATATCTTCGCCAAATCAGAGACTTATTACAAGAAAAAAATAAATAGATTACTGCATCCCTTAAATATTTGTGGGATGCTTTTTTTCAAAAAAATAAAACTCCTTTTTAGCGAATGCGGTATTATTTTTCAATGATGAATCAAAGTCTGTTTATGCAAGACGAAAATTATCGCAATTTGCCTACTACGTACTTAATTTTAATTCTGCCAACTGATCCTCTCGGACTTGACCAGTACCGCTACGATACGACTTGGAGCACCAAGGGATTCAAGTATGCTCCACTACACATTGGTCAAAAATTCTTTTTTCTTAATGTAAGTGGAACAAAAGGGAAAATCACGCCACGTCTACACGAATTCTTCGATCTAATGGGTGGTAAAATTAATACAAATGATAGCTTTATCCAAAAGTTGCAAAAGAAGAGGACCGAATTAATGCTATTAAAAAGATGATTAACCTCAGTAGAAAATTAAATGCTAGTGATGACTTCATATTAAAACAATTAACTGAGGATGATGCCACATATTTTTCTCAAGAAGAATTAAAACATTTTATTAAAAACAATTAAATACATTAATAATTGAAAACACCTGATATATCAATGCTTCATAAGCAGCGATATATCAGGTATTTTTTATATTTCTTTATCAGCTAGCTATCAAACACAAAAAGCCTACTTCAAAAAAGTAGACTTTTTAAAATCTAAAAATTATTCAATTAATATTCTGAAGCGCCAGAATTGGTATCAGGTTTTGCTTCTTTCTTTTCTTCTACAGGCTCTTCATGTTTAGAAGCACCTGTTGCAGTATCAATGGTATCTCTCTTATAAGTTGCACCAGTTGTAGCATCGGGATCATCAACAAGTTTTTGTCCAGTAGTTTCACAGAAATATTTTACAAACGGATATATATCTTGTACCCATTCATAAGTACCAACATAGTTACCCTCTTCGTCTTCAATTCGCTTATAATCATGTAGAATCAACTTATGACGATTACCATTTGGAACAGGCATTTTAACTTCATCATGTCCACCGACTTTATTTCTTAAAGCATAGATAACTTTCTTTGCTTCAGGAATAACGTTACGAATATCAGGGTGAACAGCTCCCATTGTATCACCAACTTGGTCTGGAGTACGACCAGCTAACATCTTTTTATTTGGATCAGTTGGTTTGTTATACCATAAAAATTGATTATTATCATCAACATAAGTTAATTCACCAAAAGCACGACGAAGCATCCAATTAATTTGGTTAACTGTAAGAAGTCCAGCATCAAGCTTTACATAATCGTCTCCTTCAGCAGCATTTACTTTTTTTGCTGCTTTATCTAACCAATCTGGATCATTTTTATCGATACCGTCCACAGTATAACGTGACTTTCCAGTTGCATCGAAATCTTCTTTAAGATAATCTTCTTCTTTTAAATCTTTTAACCATTTAGGTTCTGCCATTTTACTTCACCTCATATTAATCAATAACTCTTCAATTTGATTATACTAACTTAAGAAAGGGCTTGCAATGTAAATATATATATTTTTATATGTAAATCTTTCATAATATATATTTATAGAATATTGCTTTCTTTTTAAAATTAACTGTTGACTAAAAGTAAGCTATGAGATATTATAACTTGTGAAAAGTAAGAAAGGAGCTAATGATTATGTTTAATGTACGTCAAACAAATTCTTGTTGTTGTAATTGTCAAAAAATTTGGCAATTATTTGGCGTACAGTCATTAGTTCACTTCAAGAATTTCTCTAGTTAGAAACTAACTTTTCAAAGTTATAACTATGATTTTTCTTAAGAGCTGTTGGCATAAGCCAACGGCTCTTTTTTGTTTGCTTAGAATTGGAGTTGAATAAAGTGCAAACTACTCTCACTGTCTTAGTAGCCATTGCTATTCTAGCTGGTATGGCCTACTTACATAGAAAAAATTGGGGATTTACTAAGCTAGTATTTCTCTCATTAGTCGTCGGAATCGTCTTTGGGGTTTCTATTCAATTAATATTTGGTGCCAAAAGCGATATTGTAAAAAATAGTATCGATTGGCTTTCAATCGTTGGGGATGGCTATGTTTCATTATTACAAATGCTAGTTATTCCGCTAATCTTCGTTTCACTAGTTGGTGCCTTCACTCAACTAAAGGTTACGACTAAGATTAGAAAAATTGCAGCTAGCGTCTTAGCCATTTTACTAGGAACTACTGCTGTTGCTTCATTCTTGGGCTTTAGCAGTGTCGCAATCTTTAACTTGGGCGGAGCTAGTTTTGCTAAAGGAATGTCTGCTTCTTCAACTGCTCTTAGTGCAATTAAGGACCACCAAGAACAGTTGAAAGGTCTAACTTTACCACAACAAATCACTTCGTTTTTCCCACAAAATATTTTCGCAGACTTTGCAGGAATGCGTTCAACTAGCACAATTGCAATCGTCATCTTCTCTATTTTTGTCGGAATTGCATTCTTACAAGTTAAGAAAGAAAAAGCTGAAGTCGCTGCAACTTTCGCACGTGGTATCCAAGCATTACGCGCAATTATCATGCGTATAGTAAAAATTGTACTTGAACTCACTCCATATGGAATTTTTGCTTTAATTGCTAGAACTACTGCAACTAACAGTTTCGCAACAATGAGTAAACTTCTTGTATTTATCGTAGCTGCTTATGTTGCAATTGCTGTTATGTTTATCGTACATGCTGTTTTACTTTTAATTAATGGAATTAATCCTGTTACCTACTTTAAGAAAGCATGGCCCGTTTTAGTTTTCGCATTTACTTCTAGAACTAGTGGTGGTAGTTTACCACTTAATGTACGTACTCAACGCAAATCAATGGGAGTAAGTGATACCATTGCAGACTTTGCCGCTAGCTTTGGTCTAACTATTGGTCAAAATGGATGTGCAGGTATTTATCCATCCATGGTTGCGGCAATCACTGCCCCACTTGTTGGAGTTAACATCTTCTCATGGCAATTTGTCTTAAGTTTAGTTGTAATTGACGTTATTTCTAGCTTCGGTGTTGCCGGCGTTGGTGGTGGTGCAACATTTACTACCTTAATGGTACTTGGTGCACTTAACTTACCAGTAACAGTTCTTGGAGTTTTAATTGCTATCGACCCAATCGTTGATATGGCAAGAACTGCTCTTAACGTTAACGATTCAATGGTTGCTGGTGTGATTACCGCTAAGCGAACTGGAGAATTAGACTGGGGTATTTTTAATAATCAAAAAGATGATGTAGATACTGAAGTTGAATAATTTTTCTAAATATTCTTGACATTAATTTTTAGAAGTTGTATTATTATGGCAACAAAATTAATTAAAACTTAGAAGAGATGAGTAATTGCTTAAAGTATCTCACAGAGAGTCGGAATTGGTGAAAACCGATGGTACTAGAGTGATGAATATGGTCTTGGAGTTAAATTAAATCGCAAGCTAATTAAGTAAGCAATTTACGATTGACGTACGTTATCACGTCTGAGTCTTCCATATTTTGGAGTACTTAACGAGGAACTGATTGTAAAGTCAGTTTGAATACAGGGTGGTAACACGTGATAAGCGTCCCTAGTGTAGTGTAATAGCTATACTAAGGACGCTTTTTCTTTTGCTTATTTATTGTATTGTTGAAGGAGGGATCATTATGAAAAATAAGTGTATTGTTTTTAACGAACGGGTATTTAATCGAATGTGCTACTTGAACATGATCTCTTTTGTTAGTGGATCCTCAAAGAACATTCAAATGAAAAATTTAGTTAAAATTAAGAGGTAGATTACTATGACAGAATTAGTACATTTCGATATTGTGGGCAGTTTTTTAAGACCAGAAGAATTAAAGCAGGCCAGAGATAAGTTTAATCACGGAGATATTTCGCAAGCTGAATTAACTCAAATAGAAAACCAAGAAATTGAGAAATTAATCCATACAGAAGAAGACTTAGGCTTAAAGGCTGTAACGGATGGGGAATTTCGTCGTAGCTGGTGGCATCTTGATTTCTTATGGGGCTTAAATGGCGTCGCAAAATATGACTATCAAGAAAGCTATAAGTTCCATGGTGCTAAAACTAGAACCGACAATGCAGAATTAGCTGGCAAAGTAGCTTATAATCCCGATCATCCGTTCTTTAAAGCATTTGAGTTTGTTAAGGAACATACTAACGTAACTCCTAAGCAAACGATCCCTTCACCTACTCTACTTTTTAGAGATAACCGTTCAGACAACTGGCCTAACTTTTATGAGAATAAACAGGATTATCTTGATGATCTAGCAAAGGCATATCACAAGACAATTAAGCGATTTTATGATTTAGGCTGTCGTTATCTTCAAATTGATGACACAACTTGGGCCTTCTTAATTAGTAAGTTGAATGAAACTGAAAATGATCCTAAAGAACATGAAAAATACGTTCAATTAGCAAAAGATTCAGTTTACGTAATCAATAAAACGCTAGAAAATCTGCCAGATGATCTAACTGTTGCTACACATATCTGCCGTGGTAATTTTAAATCTACATTTCTTTTCTCAGGTGGATATGAGCCAATTGCTAAGTACCTAGCCCAGCTAAATTATGATCGCTTTTTCTTAGAATATGACAATGATCGTTCTGGAGATTTAGAACCAATCAAAAAGATCTGGAACAATCGTGATAACGTCACAATTGTTTTAGGATTAATTACATCAAAAAATGGACATCTAGAAGATCCTGATACAATTATTCAAAGAGTCAATGAAGCAGCCGAGCTAGTTCCTCTAACTAATTTAGCTCTTAGTACACAATGCGGATTTGCTTCAACAGAAGAAGGCAATATTCTAACTGAAGCTGATCAATGGGAAAAAATAAAACTAGTCGTTGATACTGCTAATAAAATTTGGAAATAAAAAAATTTTATACGGAGGAAATTTATTATGGGCAAAGTTGAAAGTTTTGAATTAGATCACACTAAAGTTAAAGCGCCTTACGTTCGCTTAATTACTGTTGAAGAAGGACAAAAAGGAGATAAAATTAGTAATTTTGATCTTCGTTTAGTTCAGCCAAATGAAAATGCCATCCCTACTGGGGGCTTACATACTATTGAGCACTTATTAGCTGGATTGTTACGTGATCGCATTGACGGTTACATTGATTGCTCCCCATTTGGTTGCCGCACCGGCTTTCACCTCTTAGTTTGGGGTACCCCATCCACTACAGAGGTAGCTAAGGCACTTAAAGAATCGCTTGAAGAAATTCGCGATAATATTACCTGGGAAGATGTTCCAGGAACTACGATTGAATCTTGTGGTAATTACCGCGACCACTCCCTTTTCTCAGCTAAGCAATGGTCAAGAGATATTTTAGAAAAAGGTATTTCCGATGATCCATTTGAGAGACATGTTGTAGAATAATTTTTCTGAATAAATATAAAAATGCATTATTACTAATTCAAACTAGTAATAATGCATTTTTTAATTATTTTTCTTATATCTATTCCACAAAACTATGTTGCCAATTACTAGCATACATACCCAAATTAATGCTAGAACTATATTGTTTTGATAATTTTGTTTATTTTGAATATTAACCCAAATTACACTAAAGTATACTCCGCTCAGAATTGCACTTAAGGTAATACTAGTTAAGATAACTACTAAATTTGGTATTTTTTCCTTATACTTTAGCAACTGAAGCCAATTGTAGATCATCTCACAGATTACAATTAACACTACCAGTAAGTCATACCACCAGTCTTGCTGCTTAACAAACATATTTATCGTATCAATAAAATAATAACCACAAATAATTGCAAATAAATCTAAAGTAAGTAATTGTCCTATAATGGTGTTCTTTTCTTTTTCTTTCATAAAAGTCCCTTTATAAATCTTTATTGTTACTTTTAATTATAGAACAATAGTCTCCATTTCAGCAGTAAAAATATTAAAGCTGGCTTTAGGCACTTAAGATATGGAAGTAACTTAAAACAATTCCTAAAATCAAAACAAACCAAATCATCTTAGTAGAAGTAACATGTTTCTTACCTAAGAGCCAATAAACTAAAGCTACTAATAATACCGGAACTAAAGAAGGCATAATTTGGTTCAAAATACTTTGCATCTTTAATGTTACTTTACCTGCTCGATATACAAATGGCACTTTAACATTCACTACTGTTGGTATTAAGGCACCAACGACGGTAACCCCAAGTAAAATTGCGGAATCTGTAATTGCATTTAATTTACCTGAAGCAGAATCAATTAGCTTTGCACCCTGTGAATAACCCAAGTTTAAAAAGCTAAATCTTGTGAATAAAATAATCAAGTTAACAATTATCCACAGAAATGCGCCAAATTGATTTCCTCTTAACCCCATATATGCCCCAATTGATCCACAGATTGTTGGAATAATTGCGCCAAAAATCGTATCTCCCACTCCCGCAAGTGGTCCCATCAAACCAGTCTTTAATCCAGCAATTGTATCTTTAGCCTTACTACCTTGCTTTTCTTCAATTGCTAAATCCATCCCAATAATAAAATTTCCATCAAAAGCATTAACGTTGAAAAATTGAGACTGCATTTGCATCATTTCAACTAACTCATCATCTTTATACCAACGCTTTAAAAAAGGCAAAACAGAATAAAAATAACCTGGAGCCATCATTTTTTCATAATTCCAAGATAATTGACTAGCCCATAACCAACGCCAATTTGCTCGAAATAGATCTCTTTTTGTTAATTTATTTGAACTAGTTTTCATACTCTCCCTCATCATTCGTATACTCTTCATCTTCATTTTGCTTTTCTGTATTTGTCTGCTTCATTTCTAACTTTTCCACTTCACGAGTATAGTGAATATAAGCTAACGCTGCCCCAAGAAGGGCAACTCCAAGCATTGGCATCTTTAAATAAGCCGCTGCAATAAATCCGATTGCTAGATATGAAATGAATCTCTTAGTTGGCAAGTATCTAAGTAAAATTGCAATACCAACAATTGGCAAAATATGTCCTGAAACTTTTAAACCATCAGTTAACCAAGCCGGAATAACTCGTAAAATTGCTTTTACAACATCATTTCCAACCACAAGCAAGATAAAGACGGGTAATGCACGTGAAAATCCCCAAGTAAAAGTTCCCCACAAAGCATTACGTGCTGCTGCATTTGGTTTATTTTCTTTAATAAAAGTATCAATACGATGTTGGAAAATTGTATTTGCAAACCGAGCCAAAACATCTAGCTGAACCATCAATAGTCCTACTGGAACAGCCAAGCCGATTGCAAACTGAACACCTTTTCCTGAAATCACAGCATAAACAGTACCAACAATTGCACCAGTCATAAAATCCGGCATTGAAGCTCCGCCATAAGTAGAAACACCCAACACCATTAACTGAAGAGTTGCACCAACTGCTAATCCAGTCGTAATGTCTCCCATGATAATTCCAGAAATCATCCCTATTGCCAATGGATTATTCAACACAGCTACAGTAAGCTGGTCAATAATTGCCCAAAAAGCTAATCCTGTCAGCAGTAAAATCTGCCACCATTGTATTGTCATTATTTTTCCTCTATTTCTCTAATAATTTCATGAAGTCTTCTTTATCTTCTGCGGGTACCATTTGATGATATAGATGGCAGCCTTGCTTGTTTAAGTAATTAAAGTCGTCAACATCTTCAGCAGTAACAGCCACGCTCTTAGCAACCTGACGTGAATCGCTTTTAGTCGACATATTGCCGACGTTAATCTCAGGCAACTTCACGCCATTATCAACAATTTGACGTAAGACACTAGGATTTTTAACCAAAACTAATACCGTTTGTCCCTGATATTTACCTGAATTAATTCGTCTGGCTGCTCCCTTAGCAGTCAAAATACTGAGGTGCACACCATGTGGACAAGCTGTTTTTAAAGCAGTCTTTTGAATATCGTTTTTAACAATATCGTCCCCAACTACCATAATTCGTGTTAAACGAAGTGCATTTGTCCACATTGTAGCAACTTGTCCGTGGATAAGTCGTTCATCAATTCGCACATTGTGCATCGTCTGTGGCTCAATTTCCGCATTTTCATTGGGCTTTGTTTCTTCAGTATTTTTTTCTTTAGCCGGTGTCTTCTTAATATCTAAATTTTCTCCAACCGGGGCTATGTTTTCTTGGGCTTGCTTGATAGCTTCTTCCATCGGTGTTCCCATTACAGCAGCCAGCAAAAGCGGTAAGCATAATCCGCTATATACTTTTACCTCGGGGTGCTTTTGATGATAGCGCAAAGATGCATTTGCGGGCGTTCCGCCAGCAATATCAACAATTATCGTCGGCTTTTTATCAAAGCTTTCTGCAACCTTTTCAATCTCATTAAGTAAATCGTCCTGGTTCATTGTTTGTTTAAAAGCAATTGCCTTTACATTCGGCAACTTCCCTGCGATCATCTCACAGCTAGCTAAAGTTGCCTTAGCATATTCACCATGACTAACTATTAAAAAATTATTCACATTTAATTCCTCCAGAATTCACAATGTTTATATTTTATCCTAATTGGTATATAAATTAAAGCTAAATATAGTAGTGATTTCAGCTAATTATTAAATATTGGTATAGTTAAATTATGATAATTTGTACTTGTAATCGCTGTCATTACTGATACAAAAAGAAGACTCTACTTAACGAAAGTAGAGCCTTCTGTAGGAATATAACTATGAAAATTTAATTTAAGGAAATATTATTTAAGAATTTGTGTTAATGTATGAGGATTATATGTATGGAATAAATTATTTTTTACTACTTAGCAAAGCCAACATCGTACCATGAGTTTGCTGATGGCTTAAGTGACCAGCCAGTTACCTTGTTATTAACTGCAGTTACTGACCAGCTGTTTGTGGTAGGTACAACATAGGCATTGTCATACATCCATTGTTGCCACTTATCAAATGCTTGTACACGGTACTTGTGGTTAAAGGCCTTAGTTGAATCAATGTTAGTAAGAAGTTTAGATTGAGTTGGAGAAACAAAACGAGCCATGTTGTATGGAGCACCTTCACTGTAAAGGTCCATTGGTGATGGTTCAGATGATAAACTCCAACCACCTTCAAAGACATCAATCTTAGGACTATCCGCTTGAACGTCTTGTACCCAAGAGTTGAATTCCATTGGACGACCACCAACAAATCTAGCATCTAAGCCGATCTTTTGCCATTGTTGGAGGTAGTTAGTCCAGATCTTTTCAGCGTTTGGTTGTGTATTACGAACAGCAACGTTAATAGTTAACTTCTTACCATTTGGTTGACGACGGTATTTTTCACCCTTCTTCTTCTTGTATCCAGCCTTGTCTAACAATTCATTAGCCTTCTTCAAGTTGTATGGGTATCCCTTGATACTCTTATCAGAAAAGTCGCCAAATTGTGCTGGGATTAATGTGTTAATTCTAAATGACAAACCATTGCCGTAACGCTTGGTAACAGCGTCAATGTTCATTGCATAAGCCATCGCCTTACGTAATGAGACATTGTTCATCTTAGCGTTCTTATCCTCAACGTTCTTGCCAGTCTTCTTGTCAAACTTACCTACTTTAAAGCCTAAGTAGTTGTAAGATAGAGGAATCTTACCAATGAAGTTAACGCCCTTAGTATCCTTAACATTGTTCCATTGAGTGTTAAGCACACCAGTAACATCAAACTTATGACTCTTAATAGCTTGAGAAACAGAGTTAGTTCCGATTACTTCCATAGTAACCTTGTCTAAGTTTGGCTTACCACGCCAGTAATGTTCATTTGGTACATAAGTAACTGATTGACCACGAACAACTTTTTGAACCTTGTATGGACCAAAGAAAAGTGGTTGTTTACGAACCTTGTCATCTGATAAAAGTTTATCAAATGGAACGTCTTTCAAATAGTGGTATGGTTCTGCAGTTTCAAGGAAGTAACCATTACCATCTTGAAGCATACCTGGTTTCATTTCTTTAAAATGAAGAACGACCTTTCGACCATCTTCGCCATTTGGCATTTCAATACCAGAAATCTTATCAGTCTTACCTTTGTGATATTCTTCTAAACCAACAAGGTTAGCTAAAGAATCTGTATATCTTGAAGTCTTAGTCTTAGGATTACCAACGATCTCGTAGGCATATTCAAGGTCCTTAGCAGTTACTTGCTTACCATCAGACCACTTAACACCCTTTTTCACTTCAATAGTGATTGTCTTGGCATTCTTATCTAACTTAAAGGTAGCTGCACCCTTGTTGTTAATCTTATAACTATCGTCAGTTGCAAATAAACCTTCTAAACCTGGCCCTTGAATTTCCCCATCAGTTGCCGTATCTGATAACTCTGGTAAGAAGATACCAGTAAATGGTGAGTCACTTTCAATAGCGTATTTTAATGTTCCGCCTTTTTTAACTTGTTTCTTAGGAACTGCTTCCTTAAAGCTAACTTTCTTATCGCTAGCATTATTATTGTTGTTATTCCCACAAGCAGTTAAAGTTAATGCCGCCCCTGACAAAACAGTAATTGCTCCTAACCACTTAACTTTTTTCAATTTGTTCTCCTCCTTTGTGAGCTGACTTAAATTTCTTGTTTTTGATTATATGATATTAAAATGAAAAAGACAATATAAAATTAAAATATTTTTCGATAAAATTTGCATTTTATTAAAAAGTCGATATTAATACACTTGTTTTCTTTAAGAAAATAATCTACTAGTTATAAAATTAGAAAGTGAAACGTATGGACAACAATCCTTTCAATCCTAGTTTGTTTCACCAAATATCTTATTTCACTAGATTTAGAAACCATTAAACTTAGCTACAAACATATCTTTCAAAGAAAAAGAGTTCGTGCAAGCAATGGTAAAAGTAGGAAAAACTAGAGTTAAAGGCCAAGAAATTGGTAAAATAATGAATAAAAGTACAAATTATTTAGCTGTTTATCGCAGAAAATTAATAGATGACCAAGTTATTAAACCTAATGGTTATCGCTACGTTAGTTTCTTGTTCCCTCACTTTGATAAATTTATTGAGCAAGAAATGATCTTAAATGAACTATAAAAACTTCAAAAAAGCTGGTAATATTTTCATTTCAAACGAAGATATTACCAGCTTTTCTTTTATTATTTATTTTCAGTTTTTTTAATTTTTCTTTTAGGAGTAAAATTCAAAGCTAAAACTGCTGTAATTACTAAGGCTGTACCTAACCAGTCCATCCCTGACATCACTAAACCAAAGATTAAAACTGATCCAACAGTAGCCGATAAAGGCTCAAAGGCGTCCAGTAAACTAACAGTTGATGGCTTAACATAGCGTAAGGCATTCGCCATTATCTGAAATGGCAGAATCGTTCCGATAATAATAATTGCCCCAACCCAGAGCCACACTTTTGGCGTGACTGGAATGGCAGGAAAACTTGGATGAACAATTACCAAACCAAGACCAGCAAAGATCATCCCCCACCCAGTCAAAACTAAACTAGAAATTCTTTTTACAATTTTAACTGGAATCAAAGTATAACTTGCCTCACCTAAAGCAGATAATAGACCAAAAAACAATGCTAAAGGAGTAATAGCTAAATGATTAAAATTTCCATGTGTCGACAGCAAAAATACTCCAATAAACGCCATAATTGCTGCTAGAACATCTAATTTTCTTAAAACCTGCTGATGGGTCATCGCTAAATAAGCAAGGACGAAAAAAGGCCCGATAAATTGCAAGATTGTAGCAATCGAGGCATTTACCATTTCAATGACAATAAAATAAAAAATCTGTACTGGTAGCAAGCCAAAAATACCATAGGCAATAATACGCAAGGTATTTTTCTTATTTTTTAAAACAGAAAATGGTTTTTGATGTAAAACTGACGCAATGATTAATAGGACAATCCCAGAAATAATTAATCTAACCTGCGTTAGCCAAATTGGTGTAATTCTAGAACTAATCTTAAATAAAGATTCCGCAAATAAACCTGAAATTCCCCACATTACAGCTGCCAATGCGGCTAAAATTGTCCATAGTCTACTTCTAGTAGCTTGCTTATCCATCCAACTTCTTCCTCACAAATAATAATTAATCTAAACCATCATAGCATAGTTATATAAGTAATCATTGTAATTTTGATAAAAAAATACTACTCAATTTTGACGTTAAATTGAGCAGTATTCTTAAAATTCAAATTAGTCTAGATCTTTACCATCAGATTCAATTACTTTCTTGTACCAATAGAATGAATCTTTCGGCATTCTCTTCAGAATGCCTTTTCCTTCATCGTCTCGATCAACATTGATAAAACCATAGCGCTTTGACATTTGACCAGTTCCGGCACTAACTAAGTCAATACAACCCCAAGTAGTGTAGACAATCAAATCAACGCCATCATCGCTAATTTTATCCACTGCGCCAAGGCCACTTTCAACAACCATCATTGGAATATCATAACGGTCATACATCACTTCAAGATAATATTGAAGACCAGCTGGATCAGTTGCCCAGCTCCATTCGGAATACTTCAAATATGGATTTTTAACACTCGCAGCAAAGTTACCGTCAACTTTAAACTTCTTAGCACTTGTAAGAGATAAAATAAGTGGTAAGAAATAGAAAAATCCATTCCCAATTGTATATAAAACTTCATAAGTACCCGAAGTCTTAGAAAGCCAGCCAAAGGAAGCACACATTGCAGTTAATCCCTTGATCATACCAGCAGCTGCCATTGAGCATGAGATTGGCGTAAAGATACCTGAAATAAGGTCAATAGCTTTATCCATCACACTCATATTACTATCTTCAAGATCGTCATCGGCTACTTGACCTCCGCCAGAAAAGTCACCTGCTTTAACAACAGTTACAACACCATCAGTGTCTTTTAAGGCATCATCATTTGCCTTTTTCCCATCTACTGGCAAGTTAACATTCATTTCTTTATTAATTAAAGCAATAACTTTTTCACTAATTTTATATTCCTTAGGAAAAAGATTCTTAACTTCCCAGCGCGTATTTGCAGCACTAATATCAATATTATCTTCAATTCTGGAAAGAGCGAAATCAATATGATCTGCTAAAGCCAAGTATTGAAAATCGTTGAGCTTCACATTCAATAGCAGCTCCGTCATCTGGATCACCTTATTAGTTAAATCGATGGTCGAAGCATTTATTTATTTAACTTGGTTAACCTCATCTTGATGAGAGTTAGCAATGAAACGTCTTTCAATTTTACTTTCATCAATCTTATCACCCTTTTTTAAGCCAAAGCCTACGCCTTTACCTAGGACTACTTGTTCTTGACCTTGATCGTCCTGAACCCAAGCTGCACTATTATTAAATGTTTTAAGAAATATCATCCGACGAATCACCTTTATATAGAAAAAAGCTACCACAAACTCGAATATACCTATCTACGTATATCATCTTTATTTGTAGTAGCTCAGACCTGATCCCATCAGTAAATCCGCTTATTTGCAATAACTATAATAACGCTTACATATAATTGTGCCAATAAGTATTTAAATAAAAATACTTATTTTTATGCAACAAAAAAGAAGAGGCCTCTAGTCTCTTCTTTCTTTGTCTATATTTAGAAAATCAAACTTTTACAATATTTACTTGTCTCTACGCTTCTTATCAGCAGCTAATCCGAATAGACTACCTACTGCAGCAATAGCTAAGCCTAAGATACCAGCTGCATTTTCTGATTTAGCACCGGTTTGTGGCAATGTAGCCTTTTCAGAATGGTTAATTTGTTGTGCTGGAGTTGCAGAAGTCTTCTTTTCATTAGTTTCCGCAACATGCTTAGTGATAACTTGAGCAGTGTTGTTGCTGTTGTTTTCCTTTGCGACAGCATCGACATATACCTTAACTGTTAAGTTTACACTTGAACCATCTGGATAAGTTACAGTAATGACACCAGTGTGTTCACCAAGTGTATTGACATTTGGTACTTCTTTCCAAGTGTACTTAGTGCCATCTGGTAAGTCACTCTTGTTCTTGATGCCTTCTGCTGGATTTGGTACGACGCCAGTCTTGGTATTTACGTCTTGACCTTCTGGAGTGTACTTGTCTGCATCAGTTGCTGGGTTGGTTACATGGATGGTTACTGGTACTTCGTCCTTTGAACCATCTGGGTAGCTTACAACAACAGTTGCTGGCTTGTCTCCTGCAGTAGTTACATCTGGAGTGTCCTTCCAAGTGTACTTAGTGCCATCTGGTAAGTCACTCTTGTTCTTGATGCCTTCTGCTGGATTTGGTACGACGCCAGTCTTGGTATTTACGTCTTGACCTTCTGGAGTGTACTTGTCTGCATCGGTTGCTGGGTTGGTTACGTGGATGGTTACTGGTACTTCGTCCTTTGAACCATCTGGGTAGCTTACAACAACAGTTGCTGGCTTGTCTCCTGCAGTAGTTACATCTGGAGTGTCCTTCCAAGTGTACTTAGTGCCATCTGGTAAGTCACTCTTGTTCTTGATGCCTTCTGCTGGATTTGGTACAACGCCAGTCTTGGTATTTACGTCTTGACCTTCTGGAGTGTACTTGTCTGCATCGGTTGCTGGGTTGGTTACGTGGA
>CANOGU010000022.1 GCA_947565635.1 uncultured Lactobacillus sp.
AGGGGGCATATTTATCATAAGCAGTAACAAAAATAATTTGGGCATTCGGATCTTGCTTTTTAATGAATTCTGCTAAGTCTACTCCATTCTTAGCTTCAGAGTTTTGACTTAATTCAATATCTAAGAAGTAAATTGCATTCTGGATATCCTTAGCCACCACATAACTTACGACTTGCTCAAAGGTATTAGCAACTTGCTCTACACTAATCTCCACATTTTCATAAGCTGTATTGTCTTCAACCAAATTCTCAGCTGCGTATTTCACATTATTTGCTAATGTTTTATCGTCATCACAAATAATTACTGGATATTTCAATGTTTTTCACTCCTCTGGTTCAATTACGAGATAGAAATCAAAGTATCCTTTCGGCACCTCATAAGAAATCGTCATATTTTCATATCTATTCTTAATACTATTGATATTGGCTAAACCCATGCCAGAGTGACTTTTCTTCGTTGAATAACCACGTTGCTGGATTTGTTTAAGTGAAATTTCTGAATCTCTTCTTTTATTCTGAATTTCATATTCAAATTCGCCATCCTCATTTGAACTAATCATAATTTCAATATGAGCTTTTTTATTCTGCTTCGATAATGCTTTACTTTCTTCAATTGCATTATCACAACTGATGCCAATAATTCTAACTAAATCCAATTCATTAATATTGTTAGGGATTTTAGTAATATCATCTCTACATTCGAAATTATATGGGATTTTTGATCCATACATTTCTGTTAACTTAGCAATAATAATGCTTTTCAAAGATTTTACTTTAATGTGATTAACATCTCTATACTTTTCAAATGCTTTGGCATTTAAATTAGTCTTAGTATATTCGTCTAGTTTTTGAATTAGTTCCTTCGTATCTCCCTCTTGTGCACTGATTTTTAATGAATTAAACATATTTCGATAATCATGGCGAAAAGCACGAAGTTCATCTTCGCTCTTTTCGAGATACTCGGCATAGTCTTGCAATTGCTTTTGTTCTTTTATTAGTTTGTCTTGTTGGGACTTTTTCAAAAGATGTTTTTGAATATTCATTAGTTCCCCGTAAGTGGCTATTGCAAAGACTACTTGAATTAATACAAAAATTGTAAAAAATATGCTTAACGATGTAACCTTCTTAGTTTGCCCGTAAAAAATTGTTGTTAAAGTAGTGGAAACATATAAATAGAGCAGAAGTCCAATAAACACATTGCGATTTTCACTTATTAAATACGCGTGAAGATGCTTGTAGACTATTTCAATTATAAAAACTGTAAGACTTATAACGACAATTGTTACTAATAAATTAAGATAAATTTCATCCTCAATAGACAAAAGTTCTCCTAAGATACTAGTTATTATATCTATTATAGAATCCACAACTCCCACAATTAAAATTGATCCAATAGCTAAGGTTTTTTCCTTACTTTTTCTAAAATAAAATACAAAAAATAAAATTTCTAAAAAAGTAGCTAGTTGAACAATGCCTACACATATAGTAGGAAGTAATAATAACACTCCACCGAGAATCAAAATATTTTTTTTACTAGCTGCAATTTGAGAAACTCTAAAAAATATCCATAAATCAGTTATTCCAGAAATAAACATTAAAAAGCTATAAACTAACAACATTTTTATTTCCAAATGTTGCGCGTCCAGTAAAATATACCTTTATTCCAATTTACATTAACAAAACCATTTACTCTAGTACCACCAACAACTTCAACCATTTCTTCTTCAGTTAAAATAACCTTTTCTTTTTTATTTTCTTTCATGATTCTTCTCCTTAAATAATCAACATTATTTTTACGTCTTAAATATTACCATCTTTCATCCCTAGAAAATACTAAAAATACCGAATCAGTCACTTTGAGTACTAATTTGGTATTTTTTATTTATAAAGTATTATTAGTAAATTATAGAGATTTTTGAAAGAGAATTAATTTTATAACCATCAAATCGTAAACAATATACTTTTCTGAAGAATATTGCACACCATTTTTGACTAGCTCCAAAATATTTCACTACAAAACACATATTTGTCAATATTCTTGCCTATAAATCTATCACAGAGCCTAATTTTAAGGTATTATTGTAATAGTTTAAAAAAGGAGATTTTATTGTGCAAAGTAAACGCCCTATTATCATTGGAATTGCTGGTGGTTCTGGTAGTGGTAAAACAACCATCGCTCATGAAATTTATGACCAATTACAACAAGACGACCATATCTTAATTATGACGCAAGATTCTTACTACAAGAACAACGACAACTTATCAATGGCAGACCGTAAAAAAATCAACTACGACCATCCTGATGCCTTTGATATGCCACTACTTGTTGAACAACTTCGTCAACTAATGGACTATAAGGCAGTTGAAATGCCAGTTTACGATTTTACTGCTCATACTCGAAGTGAAAAGACCATCCATACTGAACCAGCAGATATTATCATCTTAGAAGGTATCTTAGTTCTTGGAGAAGAAAACTTACGGAACTTGATGAGTATTAAAGTATTCGTTGACACTGATGACGATATTCGTTTTATCAGAAGATTAGAACGTGATACACAAGAACGTGGTCGTTCAGTAGAATCAGTAATTAATCAATACTTAGCAACGGTTAAGCCAATGTATAATCAGTTCATTGAACCAACTAAACGTTATGCAGACATCATCGTTCCAGAAGGCGGAGAAAATGATGTTGCCATTGATATGCTTACTACGAAGATTCGCTCAGTTTTAAGTATAGTCAAATAAAAATAACCTCGTGGTTTTCCACGGGGTTATTTTTCACCAAAAAAGAAACTCATTATAATTCCACCAATCAGACTTCCACCTATTAATCCAAGATATTCTGACGTTTTCAGTATTAAGCTTTGAGATTCACTCCAATTAGAAATTCCCACTACTATAGAACTCATTACAAAGAATGAGACTGTATTAATAATAACTGATTTCAAGCTACTATAAATTCCTAAATTTTTCTGCTTAGATTTCTCTCTTTTCACCATTCTTCTCCTATTCCACCACATTATCTCCATCTACTGTTGTCATTGTTAAGATCACTCCAGATGGTTGCGGATCAAATGAAATATTATTTAGTCCATTAGCTGTCCTGACACGGGCGTACTTTAAATTTGCACTCCAGACAGTATTATTCCCTTCAATATTATTAATCTCATAATCGCTCTTAAAGACAGCATGATCTAAGGTGAAATTACCAGCCTTTAAGTTTGCACTTCCACCATCAATAGTTACGTCAGTTAAATTCATGTCTCCATCGGTAACATTCAATGAAATTTGAGATAAGGTAGATCCAGATACTTTAATTTCTCCATCATATGTAGCAAGCTTCCCATCAGCTAAATCACTGTTTCTCACGGTTACATTACCATCTGTTGATTCTAGAAGAGATTCAGCAATTGCAACACGTCTTACTCTAACTCTACCCTCAGTCGATTTAAGATATGCTTTTTCCACTTTGGTATCAACGATTTCAATATCACCACTATTAGTTTGAACATCAAGCCTATCTAAGGTTACCTCTGCTGGTACAACGACATTAAGATGAGCTTCACCATTATCAATTAAATTAATTCTTTGCTTAAGCTGTAACTTTCCATTTTCTAATTGAACAGCAGGTAAGTAGTGCCGTTTACCCATAAAGTTAACTGCAAAACGTTCTCCTTGTTCAACTGTTACATCCCCGCTACTTAATTTTATTTTCAATTCGTTGAATTCTTCGTCACTTATTTTTACCCTAACAATCTCATCTTTTTTATTTTCTTTAGAAAAAAGCTTTTCAAAGATCATAGCCTTTCCCCCAATCTACGACACAATTAAATTATTATTAATTATATTAATATGATTTAATATTTTCAACTATTGAATTCAAAAAACAGCGCTGAATTATCAACGCTGTTTTATCGTTTTTAGCCACTTAATTTGGTTATCAAGCCTACTAATTGCACGTTCTAAGATCAAATAATGGCCATAATTTTTACTTCTTTTTTCTTGAGTATTAAATAGCATTTTTTCTCTATCATTTAAATGATCAAGTTGCTCCTCTAATAGATTAAGTTGCTTATTAACTAAAGTCGAAATTCTGGGATCATAAGGATCCTGAATAAAGAATAGTTTTAATGAAAACAAGTCTTCGACTACTGGAAGAGCGGTAATAGGGATATCAATCCATGAATTTAATTTTTCTTTTCCTAGATTAGTTAAATGATAATACTTTTCTTTTTCATTATTACTATCACTTGTTTGTTTAATCCAATCATCTTCGACCATTTTCTTTAGTTCAGGATAAATCTGACTATGAGAAGCTTTCCAAAATTCCCCAATTTCATTTTTAAATTGAACTGAAGTTAGCCCCCAGAGTTGGACATAAATCCAACCTGGGGATTTTACTATGAGCAAATATGCAGTTGAAACTAAATTAAAAGCAATTGAATTATATAAAAAAGGTCTTGGAAGTAGAGATATTCAATGTGAATTGAATATCACATCGCATTCTACAATTGATGGATGGATTATATTATTTAAGAAATATGGAAAAGCTGGTTTAATTACAAAACGTACTCGTAAAAAATATAGTGGTCAATTTAAATTAGACTGGAGGAAAGAACATAATGAAAGCTATCAAGCCACCACGCTAAAATATGGAATCTCTAATACTGGAATTATTGCAAATTGGCAACGTGCATACAAAGAAGGTGGTATTGATGCCCTCTTTATTAAGCAAGGAAGACCAACTATGCATAAGAAAGCTAAACATAAAAAATAAATAAAAGTGAACTGTCAGAGCTTGAGAGACTACGACTAGAAAATCGAGCTTTACATGTTGAAGTTGAATACTTAAAAAAATTAGATGCCTTAGTTCAGAAGCGCGGACATCTGAAGAAGAAAGACGAATCATCACAAAACTAAGGCAAGAATACAAATTTAGTCTAAAGGAAATCCTTCCTTTTACTAGTCTTTCTAAGAGTACGTACGAATATAAAAGCCATCCAAAGATATTCAGTACCAATCTAACGCATATCGGCATGAATTAAGAAAGCATAATATTTTTGCATGTCACGTAGAGCAACTTGTCATGATAATGCGGCTATAGAAAGCTTTTTCCATACTATGAAAGTAGAAATAGACTATTACACACATCACTTTAAAACAAAGAAAGAACTAATTAAACCAATGGAAAGTTGGATAAAATATTATAATCAAGAAAGAATCAGACACAAGAAAAAAGGCCTGACTCCGATAGAATATCGAAATCAAGCTTTAAAAGCATTTATTTAAAACTAACGTCCAACTTTAAGGGTTAGCTTCACGTATCTAGATCAAACTTCTCTTTTAATTTAGTAAAAGCTTCTTCAAAGTTGATATCATCTTTTCCACATACTAGATATGGAATATTTTGCTTTTGTAAAAATTCTAAATAGCGCTTGTCAGCCTGTTCAGTCACTACTTCAATTGCACGCATATTTCTCTCTGTGTAAGGAAAGTATTGGCTTTGCCAGTTACACTTCCCCTTCCGATCAAAAGAAATAGACCAGTATTTTTCATTTAAATTATTAGGAATCCAGTCTTCGTATTTAATGCCTTGTCCTGAATATGGCATTAAATCTACTTCTCCAGGAGTCGCATACATTTGAATTGTCATTCTGCCATTTGCATCGGCATTACTTAACTTAAATAATTCATCGTTATAATAACTGCTTGAAGCGGCACGACTGTAATCACCATCAATTTTTCCGTCGATTGACACGTACATATGTACAATAACTTTAGATCTATTCATTTTTGTTGCTCACCATTAATAAACTGGACGACTTGATCCTTGGGTTGCTGGATCAGCAACGCCAATACTCTCATGACTCCACTTAGTAGGATCTTCAATAATCTTGCTAATGACATCAGCACAAGCTCTTCTTGATACTGACACACCAATATATTCTTCACCTTTGTGAGTAACTGTGTAATTAGTATCTGGACGATCATTTAGCCAAGCTAAACGAAGAACAGTGTAATCAAGATCTGAATCTTCAACATATTTATCTGATAAAACTACGATATCATCATCATGAACTTGACCATTGAAGCATGTATTTCTGTTAAAATCACCGAATGCACCAGGCACTTCATCATAGATTCCAAGAATATTAGATGAAATTAGTCTTTTTACTCCTTCTTCATCCATGACTTTAACTATCTTTTGTGTTAACTCAGCTCCATTTGTATGATCAACAAAGGCAACATAGACAATATCCTGGCCTTTAATTGCTTTATGAAGATCTGCTTCGCTCGAAGCATCCCCGTCAATAATAGTTACTTGGGGGTTGCCCTTTAAATAATCCAATCGACTTGCATTTCTTAACATCAAAGTTAAATGAATATCTTTGTCTTCATTTAACAGTTTATCTTCTACTAAACGTGCAATTCGTCCATTCGCACCTATGATTGCTACATTTTTAGTCATTCTTTTGCTCCTTAATCATTAAAATTATTCGACTTTGTATATACCTGTGCTTTAAAAATTGATGCTTTACCATTCTTTAAATTTGAACTGCACATGTATGCTTCATTAGTTCCAGGCCTAATTATGATGTGAGTTGATTTAAGCATGTCGCCATTTTCTCTCCCTGGAAGCAAGATTTGTCTAATAGGAAATCCATTCTTATTAAAAATCAAAAATCTCCCTTGTCCACACATCGACACATAGACGTTGCCATCATGATCCACGGTTAAAGAATCTGGTCCTTCCATTCCCGTGAAGTAATAAGGAATATTGGATAATGATGGAACAACCGTAGTCTTGTCTTTACTCAAGCCTAAATGGTGAAGTTGTCCTCTACCATACTCGGTGCCCCATAAGCTTTCTTCAGCTGGATCAAGACCAATACCATTTGAAGCAATCATGCCAGTTTCTACAACTGGGACGACCGTTTCTTCATCAGGTTTTACATAATAAATACCAGCCATAGGCTTATCTAAGGTTCCGCCCAGGTCTGATAGATAAAAGCCGCCTTTTTTATCAAAGGCCAAATCATCAAACATGTGTCCTGGCAAGTTGGCAATTTCTTTTAAAACTTTTCCTGTCTCTGGATCAAGAACTGCCACACTGCAACCATAATCTGAACCTGCAGAAGTGATAAATAAGCGACCATCTCGATGTACTTTTAAAGCCGAGGGAAGCATATCGTGTGGTAAATGAACGAAGAGTTTTACTTCTTTAGTCTTCATATTTACACAGTAAATGTCACCTTGTGGCGGAACGCAAACGTAAAGATTACCTTTTTTGTCGAAATTTAAACCTTCTAATATGTTAAAAGCAGGATGCGACCTATCCAACGGAATATCTACAAAATGTTGCGCAGTTATCGTCTGCAGGTGTTTTTCATTTTCAGGGATCGGTTCATATTGATCCCCTTGCTGATACGTTAATTTATTTTCTGACATTCTATTCTGTCACTTCTTTCAGCCAGTCATTCAAATTGTCATGACTATCATCAAAATCGGGGCCAATTAATAGCTTTCCTTTACAATCGTCAAAATATTTCATAAATCTTTGCGAATTTCCGACGCTGGTATAGAAAGGATAAACTTTTCCTTTAAAGTCTTGAATTTCATGCATAAAACTCATAACTGGTGAAGATACTCCCCAATCCCAAACTGGACTGCCAAGTAAAATTTTGCCATATTGGTTGATATTTTTAGGAATATTCAAAACTTTTGGTAAAGCATTGACTGCTTTTTGTTTTTCATAGATATCGGCAGTTTGATACATATCTGAGGAGAAAGTTCCAGCTGGAATCTTAATTTCTAAAAGGTCACTGTTTGAAATTAAATTGTGAAGTTTTTCAGCTAATCTTTTAGTTGTTCCAGACCAGGAATAATAAGCTATTAAGACTTTCATACTTTTCATCCTTTCATTTTTTATTTGTAAATATATTGTATTTCGAAAAGAATAAATAAAAAATTGACTATTATGCAAGCTAGTATTCGCTTGACGTATACTTATGAGCAAAATAAAAAGTCGGCATTTTGCCGACTTTTCTTAAACTATGCATTAAATGGACGAGTATCGGTAATTACAAATTCTTGGTGACGATTACTAATTAACCACTTTCCCTCTTGTTTTACTAAGGTATCAGTGTAACGAATATAATTGGTTGTAATAGTAGTATTACCTTCTTTATCTTTAGCAATTAAAGTAGCCTTACAGTAGTGAAGATCAATAGCTTTTTCAGCTGATTCCAAAGTAATAACTTGTTGACCGTTCATATGGTATGACTTTTCAGCAGTTAATGTACCGAACTTTTCTTTCATTTCTTGACGACCATTTGCTTCAAGAACCTTGTTACCATCCATAAAAATTTCAATATGAGTATCAGGAGTAAATAACTCTGATTGTTTATCTACATCCAATTCCAAGGCAGAAAACTTACTAATAACCTCACTAATGGCTTGTTTATTTTCTAATTCTTCTAAAGACATTTCGACTTCTCCTATTCTATTAATTCTTGTAATCAAATTTCATACTGCCCAATGCCTTCACAGTTTGAGGAGTAAGCAAACCTTTGAAATAAGAATTGTGTTGATCCAAGGTTGCAATTTCTTGCTTTTCTTCATCTGACAAATCAATATCAAAAACATCAAAGTTTTCTTTAATACGGTCAGGATGAACAGACTTAGGAATAACTACAACTCCGCGTTCTAAGTTCCATGCCAGCATAATTTGACCAACAGATTTATTGTGTGCCTTAGCGATCTTTACTAAAACAGGATTAGTAAAGATTCCAGCTTGTGCTTGACCCATTGGACCCCAAGCTTCGGGAACGATGTCATTTCCCTTAAGCCATTTAACATTGTCATTTTCAGGGTTAAGAGGATTAATTTGAATTTGGTTAACGACAGGCTTAATTTCATTGTGCATCATTAGATCTTGTACTTGGAAACTTTCAAAGTTTGATACACCAATGCTGCGAACTTTACCGGCTTTGACTGCTTTTTCCATTGCACGCCATGCATTATAAATGTCGCCCATTGGTTGGTGAAGCAAAAGTAAATCAATATAATCTTGATTCAGTCGCTTAAGTGCGCCATCGATTGCTTTTTCAGGATTATCGCCGTCAAAGTCTTGTACCCAAAGCTTCGTAGTTAGGAAAATCTCATCACGATTTATGCTGCTTTCATTAATAGCTTGACCTACTGCCTCTTCGTTTAAATATCCAGCAGCAGTATCGATTAAACGATACCCATCATTTAAAGCAGCGGTAACAACTTCTTTGGTTTGATCTTCTGGAATTTGAAAAACACCGTAACCAACCATTGGCATTTCTAAGCCATTGTTTAATTTAATTGTTTTTTCCATCTTAAATTTCCTCCCTATAATTAATGAGCTTGTGGACGGTTAATACCTAAGCTTTCACGACTTCCAAAGCTTGGATCGTTAACCATTCTCGCAACTAAATCACCGATTGCATAACGTGAAACGTCATGTCCGCCAAAAGGTTCACCCTTTTTGGTTAATTCGTAAGTTTCGTCACCATAGTCGAGCCAGCCCGGACGAATGATAGTATAGTCAAGATCACTATTTTCAATAGTATCGGCTGCTTTTCTGAATGGACGTAAGATCATGTTGTGGTAAGGATTTGGTGACTCACCCAACCATGATGGAATTTCTTGGTAAATACCCATTGTTGTAATGAATGCTAGACGTTTTACGTTAGCTTGATCCATAACCTTTACCAGGTGCTTAGCATAAGTATTCATTCTGCCTGACAAAGCTGCAAAGACAAAGTCAATATCTTGCAATGCTTCACTTAGTTCTTGATCATTTGTTACATCAAGTTTGATGGCTTCTTCACGACTTGGGTTAGTAATTTGAATTTCACCTGGATGTCGTGAACCTAAACGTAATTCAGCATCTGTCTTTTTAAGCAAAACATCTGCTACAACACTACCAATTGAGCCGCTAGCTCCGATAATTAAAACTTTAGTCATAATTTGTTACCTCTTTTTCTTAATTAATTTCTATAATTTTTCCATCTTTATTTCTGGCAAAATTCCTCAAAAATTTCCAAGCTATTTCTGCATTGCAACTATGAGGAATATGTGGTGCATCAGGTACAAGTACAGTTTCAACAATAGGATGTATAAATTCATCTTTATTGAAATAGAAGAATTCCAAATCATTTGTAACTTGATGCTTATTATGACCATATGGATCATAGTCATAATAAGTTATCCTTTTGCGTTCCTTAGAAGTAGCTGCATAGCCCCAATATGGATATTTGGAATAGTTAGCCAAGGTATTGGGAGAAATAAGCTTATTAGCTAAGAAAACATCATGCAGTGTCTCTTTTTCATCATCCATTACCGCTAACTTATCTTTATCGATATATTCATGTGAGCCCTGAATCAAAATAAAGGGGATTTCTTCTTTAGATCGCATCATTCCAATTGCCCAGCCCATGGCAGCAATTCCTGCCAGTAAATATGGATATGTACTTGCCAGTGCAACAGAAGCAGCACCACCATTGGAAAAGCCAACACTATAAATTCTACTTTCATCAATTGGATACTTCTGCACACACATTGCGATCACCCCTCTTAAGAATTCACATTCTAAGTATGTAGCATAGTCATTATATTCAGGTGCCACAATTAAAAGATTTTCTCTTTCAGCTAATTCATCCCAGCCGTTTGTTATAACTTCAGCCCGTGGATTACCAGTAGTACAATTTAAATCCAGTATCATTGGAACTTGAGATGAAGAGAGAATTTTTTCCTTGCCATAAACATACACATTACGGCCATTAACAGTAAAAGTATCAATTAACATTAATCATCAATCCTCTTCAATACACGTGCTGGATTGCCACCCACAACTGTGTTCGCTTCAACATCTTTAGTTACAATTGCTCCTGCAGCAACTACTGCATTTTCACCAATTGTAATTCCCGCTAAGATTGTAGTGTTAGCTCCGATCCAAGAATTTTTCCTAATATGAATGGGCGAAACTTCTAAAATTCTATGATTATGAAAATCATGGTTAACAGTCAAAAGATATGCATGCGGTCCGATCATTACGCCATCTTCAATTTTTATTCCACCATGACTCATCATTGTCACATTATGATTGATAAATACATGTTCATCGATTTCAACTTGATGGCCCGAATCAATTTCAAGTGGTGCATAGATATTGCTGCTTTTGGGAAGACGATTTTCAAAAAGTTCTGCCAATAATGGGCGTCTTTTAGGATCTTCATTAGAATACTTATTAATTTCAAAGCAAAGCTTATCGCTGCGATGCATTTCCGGAATATGAGTATTTCTATACTTTGGATTATCCATATTTAAACGAGTAATCTTATTAACCATAATTTCCTCCTTTTTAAGCTAAGCTAGCTTTTGAACTAGTAATAATCCATTTTCCTTCACGTTTTATTAATTGGTTAGCGCTTTGAAGCATCCAATCGTTGGTAAAACCATAAATTCTCGCAGTTACTAAATTCTGAACTACTGCACTTGCATGATCATCATCGATTAGTTGAATAACAATCCTTTTTAAGACACTTTTCTTATAGCGCATCCTGCAGATCTTAATCTGCTTTAGCCACTCATCCCGGCTTTGCTCAGCTCCAGTAATGTGAGTAAGAATCGCTTCAGGAGCTATAATTTCTTTTAAAGCAGTTAAGTCTTGCTCGACCATTGCTCTGTTTTCCTTTTTAAAAATATTTTCAATTTCTTTTTTATCTTGAGTTGCCAAATCCATAATTAAGACCTCCTTGCCTTTGACAATTAATATTATTGCAGTGATGCAAGGGTAAAAAAATGGGCAATATTTCACGGATGGTTACTTATGCCACACTTTTCAAAAAAGCGTGTAATAAAAAAGACGACATTTTAAAAAATCGTCGTCTCTTCTGTATTATTTAAATTATTAAATAGCTTATCTACCCCACCTTGAAGTAAATCTGCTGTTAAATTAATCATTTCATCCATAGATTCTTCTTTATTGTCTTCAATCCATCTACGATAACCCGCTAATGTAACGTCCTGAATGAAAGTCAAAAGAAGTTTTTGTTGCCAAGTTTTTAATTTTTTAAAATCTTCTGACTGCTCCCAGGTATTCTTTTCAACCTGATCAATCATCTGCTGTCTAATTCCAGAATATGACCCTTGGCTAACCGTGATTTTGTCATAAGCAGGGTCTTGTTTAGCAGAAAATTCAAAAAATGCTCGTACGCTTTTCTTAAGATCTCTTGGATAATGAAAATCTTTTACAATTTCAAGGTATTGTTTTGAATATTGTGCCTGCATTTCAGATAATAAATCATCTAAGGTAGGATAATAACGATAAAAAGTTTTCTTATTAATCTGTGCCCTTTTAGCAAGTTCAGTCACAGTGATTTTTGAATAGTCTTTCTCAAGAATCAACTCTTCAAAGACCTTATAAATATTTGAGATTGTCTTTTGAACTCGTAAGTCTTCAAAGCCGGATATTTGCATTTCTCTCACCTCTTTAAAATTCCAACGCAAAAAACTGTTAGAATCTCTTCTAACAGTTTCTTTATTATTAAACTCCCATACCACCATCAACTAAGTAGTTAGCGCCAGTGATGAAGTTTGCCTTTTCTGATGCCAAGTACAATGCCATATTTGCAATATCTTCTGCCTTACCAATGTGACCAAGAGGAGTGCCAGCAACGGCACCTGTGCGGTTTTGCTCTTCGGCATCTTTGCTTACGGTGTCAGTTTTATACCAAATTTGAGTATCAATTGCACCTGGGCTAATTACATTTACTCGAATCCCCTTCTTGGCAAGTTCTAATGCCCAGCTCTTAGACATTGCTTCAATTGCTGCTTTAGCACCAGCGTACATTGAGAAGTTTGGACCTGGATGTCTGGTAATAATACTTGAGATATTGACAATGTTTCTGTGGCCATCACTCATTAAAGGAAGTACTGCAATAGTTAAAGCAACAACACCGCGAACATCAACATTAAAAGCACGATCATAATCGGCAATTGTCATTTCTGCTAAAGGCTTAATAGGACACCAACCAGCATTGTTTACTAAAATATTCAAATGACCAAAATTATCTTTAATGTAATTTGCAACCTTAGTAATATCTTCGTCCTTAGTTAAGTCGGCAACTACATAAGAAATATTGTCATTTGTTTTTGCTGTTTCTTGCAAAGTGTTTTCATGGCGACCTAAAATGACAACCTTAGCACCATTCTTCGCATATTTTTCCGCAATTGCTCTTCCTAAACCTGAGCCACCACCAGTGACTAATGCTACTTGATTTGTTAATTCTTCAGTCATATTTACTTTCCTTCCTATTAATTTCTTAATTGTCTTAAACTTGAGCCAAAGATTTGTTCAATCACAATTGGATCATGATGATCAAAGAATTGACTAGTATTAGTATCTAGTTCGGAAATCTTCTTCATATCATCATTAGATAGTTCAAAATCAAAAACATCAAAGTTTTCCTTTTGTCTTTCAAGATGAACAGATTTAGGAATCACTATAATGCCTCGTTGGATTAACCAACGTAAGATTACTTGGCCAGTAGTTTTACCATATTTTTCACCGATTGCTTTCAATACTTCATTATTGAAAATACCATTTTTACCTTCCGCAAATGGTGCCCAAGCTTCTACAGCAACGTTGTCTTTTTGATTCCACTGAACTTCACTAACTCGTTGATACCATGGATTAACTTCAATTTGATTGATTACTGGCTTAACATTTGACATTAATTCTAGGTTCTTTAATTGATCTGGCCAAAAGTTAGAAACACCAAGTGACTTAATCTTTCCCTCTTGTTGTGCTTCCTCCATGGCACGCCATGCCCCAGCAACATCGCCATAGGCTTGATGCAAAAGCATCAAATCAATATAATCGGTGCCTAATTCTTTTAAGTCATGATCGATCGCCTTTTTAGCTTTTTCATAAGAAAAGTTAGATACCCATAGCTTAGTAGTTAAAAAAATATCGTCACGGTTTACATCACTTTCTTTAATTGCTTGACCCACTGCAGTTTGGTTATTGTAAGCTTCGGCAGTATCAATTAAACGGTAACCAACGCCAAGTGCATCCTTAACTGCTTGCACCACTTGATTATGATCAGAAATTTGGAAAACACCGAATCCCATTTTAGGAATTTGATTGCCATCATTTAATTTAATTTCTGGAACAGTCATTCTCTTCTCCTTTATGAAAATTAATCATTAGCATGAACGTCAAAAGCATTTAAAAGCATGTCACCAAATCCTGGTTGATCTGGATCATGAGAGCCTTTATTTTTATCTAATGCGCGAATTGCGTCCATTTCGTCACTGGTTAATTCAAAATCAAAGATGTTCATATTAGACTTAATCCTTGCTTCATGAGAAGACTTTGGAAAGACAATTACGCCTTCTTGATGTTCAAATCTAAGCATTACTTGACCAACATCTTTGCCATATTTTTTAGCAATTTCATTTAAAACAGGTTCAGCAAACAATTCTTTATTGCCTTCACCAAGTGGAGCCCAAGCTTCCAAGGTTACATGATTTTTAGCCATGATCTTGCGTAATTCTTTTTGTTGGAAATATGGGTTAAATTCTACTTGGTTAACTGCAGGCATTTTTTCTTTGAAAATAACTTTTTCTTCCCACTTTTTCCAGATCTTAGGTGTCATGTTAGATACACCAATCGAACGAATCTTACCTGCTTTTTGTGCTTCGATCATTGCCTTCCAAGCTTCATCAACTTTGCCATATGGTTGGTGAATTAAATAAAGATCAATATAATCTAAACCTAATTTTTCTAAGCTACTATCAATTGCCTTTTTGGCATCTTCATAAGCATAATCTTGAAGCCACATTTTGGAAGTTACCCAGATTTCTTCTCTAGGGATACCACTATCGCGAATAGCCTTTCCAACCTCTGCTTCATTAAAGTAAGCAACAGCCGTATCGATATGACGGTAACCTGCTTTGAGTGCATAACTTACTGCTTTGTATGTTGAACCATCAGCTGGAATTTGAAATACGCCAAAGCCAAATGATGGGATTTTATTGCCATCGTTTAAAGTAAATGTTTGTGTCATAATTTATCTCTCCTTGTCTTTATTTTTTATCTGCCACGACGATCAATTTTTTGAGGGGGCAACTTGTTTTGGATTACTAATGATAAATAGGATAGTTAAAAGTACGATAATTGCGATTGTTTCTGTCATTACTTTTTCCTCTCTTTCATCTCAGTTCACCATGTATTCTACTGGCTAAATTATTACTTGAAAATTGATTACTAAGCATGCTAGTATACGCTTAGCGTAAACTGGAGGCTAACATGATCGAAAACTATTTATTAGAAGAACTCGTTGCTTTTGCTGAAAATGGTACTTTGAATAAAGCAGCCGAGAAATTAAACTTATCACAACCCGCAATTACTCGTGGTACTAAAAAATTAGAAACGGAATTAGGAATAACTTTATTTGATAGAACACCTAATAAAATCAGTCTGAATGAAACTGGTAAATATGCTGCTGAACAAGCTAAAAAAGTATTGGTTACTAATCAAAATTTTATTTCTCAAGTTCGTAATTTTGATAATAGTAATAAGGAAATCAGCATCGCTTCTATTGCTCCCGGTCCATTGATTGTTCTGAAGAATCTGAAGCAAAAGAATTTAAAAATTGCAGATACATTATTAAAAAATCAAGATTTAGAATCTTTATTACTTGAAAATCAATTTACTTGCGTAGTTTCTAATCAGTCTCTTAAGAATTCAAAGATAGAATCTGCTTATTTAGGGATGGAACATTTAATTGTGCAATTAAATGATTTCTCCGATTTAGCAAGTAAGAAAAGTGTTACATTTAAAGAATTAGAAGGTTTAAGCTTTTTAGTATTGAGTGACATCGGAATTTGGAAAGAAATTATTCAAGATAAGATTCCAGATGCTAAGTTTTTATATCAAAATGATGAAGCAAACTTTAATGAGATCAAGAACTATTTCGTCTTTCCTTTCTTTACCACTAATATCACTAGAGCTAATAGACAATGGTCGAATAATATGACAAGTGATCGGACTCCAGTAGAGATTAGTGATAAAGAGGCAACGCAAGTCTTCTATGCTAACTTTTTAAAGGAAAACAAAAAACGTCTTGAACCAGTTATTGAAAACTGGCAAGACGCCTGGGAAAAGGTTGATTAATTTTAATTTTACTAATTTGTCTGAATTCTGTGGAGATGCGACAATCCAATAGATAATATTTACTGCTAAAATAACTAAAGCGCTAATTGGTTGTCAATAAATTAAAATCATACCTAATAATACTGACACTAATTCGTAAATCCATCTAGACGGTTTTAACATTTGCAAAATCAATTTAGCTTGGTTTGGATTATCTTTAGCTAAAATCCAAACCATTACATAATAAGTAATTGCCCAAACTGTAAAGATAAGGAAATAAAAATACGCTGCAACCCGTGAATGGATTTGTTCACTTATCCAACCAGTAGCTACTGGAAATAGTAACATGAAGAATAACCAAATCATGTTTAACCAAAATGCTCTTTTTGAAATCCAATTCTGATCCGTACCGTGTCAAGTAGACAGTTAAAATATATAAAATGATTGATGAAC
>CANOGU010000023.1 GCA_947565635.1 uncultured Lactobacillus sp.
TAGATTTAAATCATATTACATCACAAATTTTATGATAAAAGCAACAAAATCACAAATATTTTTTCAATAAATAATTCGTACTTTGTGAATCTTTGCTGCTTTTTTGTGGATAAGATGTGGATAATGATATCGTTTCAAGAACAATATATCTATAAAATATAAATAGATCGTATTTTCCCTCTTGCATTTTTTAGATTTCTCCTTGGAATCTGTTTTACTAACATACAAGATAAAGAAAGTCGAACAATAAAAAACACTACATCTTGTGCAGTGTTTTTCAAAAAATTACAAATTATCGCCACGTTCAAATTGAAATTTAGAAGAATTTAGTGCTTGTCTCGTCAAATCACTTATCAATTTCTTGGTTTTATTAGTGATATAAGCAGCCGTTTCAGCATTAGCAGCCGTTAAATACTTAGTTTGTTCTTTTCCAGACAATTCTCTTGCTTTCTCATCGGTTGCTGAAATACGGCTAACAGCGTAACTTTGACATTCATCTCTAAAATTGTCAACTTGGTAAATAAACTGATGATATCTTGGCTCTACCAAAACTTGCAAACTCTTATACAACCAATATGCACTAGAATCTGGAGTAACCATATGACTAGCCATTTGATAATTTAATGGTGTGTCATCAATATTTATATAGAAAGGTACGTAAGGACTATAAGCATAAAAACCAAAGTTAACCCATTGAATACCTGCCATGTCCCGAGGAACGTCATTTCTAATTTGTAAAATACAGCTAGATTGATTTCGATCTAAAGCAATTGATCTAAACATCTTTTGCTTCTTATCATCGCCAGAGGCAAAAGATCCCATTGGATCATATTCAGTACCGTTATAATGACTTGACAAAAAGAATTCTACGTCCTCTACACCAATCTTCTTTTCTGGTTTTCTGATAAAGGGCATCTCTTGACTTAAGGGATCTTGTTCAATACTTGGATTAAACAACTTTTGACCATACCAAGTTCTTGGAGTGTTGTAATAGCTATCAGCCTCAGCTTTAGTACCAAAAATATCTCTAAAACTCCACTTACCATCAGTACTTGGATTCAGATGATTCTTTTCTACAAATTCGCGAATTGTAGAAGCATACATAAAGTTATCATGATCATCAAAATCAATATCTTGAATCACCATGATATTAGGACAAATTGCATAAGAGTCTTCTGGAATTCTTTGGGCTACCCATTGATGACCAGCTCCGGTTTCAAAATACCATACTTCATTATGATCAGAAAATGCAACACCGTTACTTTCACCAGTACCATATTTTTCAATTAATTTACCTAGACGTTTCACACCTTCACGCGCAGTTTTAACAAATGGTAAGACGAGATAAACCATTGAATCTTCATCTACACCATTTTCTACTAACGGATCATGTCCTAAGCAACGAGCATTGGTCGCTTCAGTTTCTGTTGCGGACATTGCGACGTTATACTCATTAATTCCTTGTTCATCCCAGCGGCCTTCTGATTCATCAGCTGTCGGCGTAGCAGTCCATCTGCAGCCATGTCCTTCCAAATGAAGTTTTAAGCCATTATATTTTGAAACATATTCTTCATCATAGTCTTTTGCTTCATGTACAACAAAAAGCTTTTCATTAATGCCGCCATAACCGTCTTCATCACGCGCAATGATAGTTGAACCATCAATTGTAGCTTTTTTTCCGACAATCATTGCCGTACAGTTATCTTTGCTTTTATTCATTATTTTCTCCTAATTAGTATTAAAAATTAATTATTGATTAACTACCATATTACGATCTATTTTAGCCCTACCATTATTATAATCAAATACATAATCTGGCTGAACGTTAAATAAATAAACATTAAAATTCAAATTATTACTCAAACTAATCGCCTGTAAGTTAATACCACGCGCCATTAATTCGTTTCCTCTAAAAATTGGCGTTGCTTGAAAAATAACTTTATTTCCTTGTTTCAAGGCATTTCTTACTTTTCCTTCAAAGATAGTCTGAATCTTTTGATTAGAAAAAGCAGTTTGCGTAAATAAATTTTTAGGATTATTTTGATCTCCTGACTGATTGTTAGGATTATAATTTCCATCTTGATCAATCCCGGCTGAAACAGAATAAGCAATTAAATGTCCACGATTATAAATCTGCGTTCCGTTTTCACGATTAGAATGCCAAGCAGTAGGATTAATGAACTGTCTTACTCGCAATGAGTCATTCGCTACATTCTTTGGTTCTAAAAAAGCGGTATTTGAATGTGAAGTTCTATTCAAGTTATCTAAATTAGAATAAATTACCTGATTTACTTTCCAGGCATTTTTAATCAAGGTCGATTTATTGTTATTTACATATACGTAAGCCTTATCTCCACTTTTAAAATTCAAATTAGCGAGCTTTTGGTAATCTGCATTGGATAAACCACCATAATTAGTATCAGCAGTCGTAGCCTTATTTACTACCTGCTGAGAACTATTATCTTGCGTTTGATTTGAATTCTGTTGAGGAGAATGTAATTTAAACCAACCACCCCAAAGGATAATTATGATTGCTAGAACCCAGCTAGCTACTGTGTTTTTTTGTTTTTTTCGATATTTTCTTCTTTTTGCCATTTATAAATTCCCCTAACATTATTTCTTTCAGTATAGATATTTGAACGTACGTTTGCAATGTAATTAATAAGTTTTTACTAAGCCAGACTGTTACAATAATCTTGAAAGATTTATATAAATAGAAAGAAGAATTTATACATGGAATACTTTAATTTAAATGATGGCAATCGAATTCCTAAGATCGGCTTTGGAACTTATAAGTTAAATGGTTCACGTGGAGTTTTTGCAATTCATGCTGCATTAAAGAATGGTTATCAGCTTCTTGATTCTGCTGTTAATTATGAAAATGAAGGTGCAGTTGGTCGTGCTATTAACAATAGTAATGTTAGCCGTGATAACATTTTTGTAACTTCTAAATTACCAGGTCGTCATCATAAATATCAAGAAGCCTTAGAACAAATTCAAGAATCCTTATACAGTGCGGGACTTGATTACTACGATCTTTACCTAATTCACTGGCCAAATCCCAAGCAAAACCACTACCTAGAAGCTTGGCAAGCTATGATTGATGCACAGCGTCTGGGATTAATTCGTTCAGTTGGTGTTTCTAATTTTGAACCTAAACATATTGATTACCTATATCGTGAAACTGGAGTTATGCCTGCTGTTAACCAAATTGAACTTCATCCTTACTGGTCAAGTAAAAAAATACGTGACTACGATGATCAACACAACATTATTACAGAAGCTTGGAGTCCACTTCAACGAGGAGGAGAAGCTTTTGAAGAAAAAGAAATTATTGATTTAGCACAAAAATACCATAAGACTCCTGCCCAAATAATTCTACGCTGGGAAACTCAAATTAATGTTGTTCCAATTCCAAAAGCTAGTTCTTATGAACATCAACTCAGCAATTTAAATATTTTCGATTTCAAATTAACTCCTAAAGAAATTCAAAATATCATTGATTTAGATAAAATTTCTGCAAGACGATTTGATCCTAATGAACACGAAGAATTTTAGTAAAGTAGGAGCCTTTTATGCAAGCAATTCTAAATAAACGAGTTTCAAAAATCGCTTTATTTTATGATCTCGTTTTTGTCTACATGATTTCTAAGACAACTGAAATACTCCATCATCTCGAACATGGATTAGTATCTCCTACTTCATTCGCTTTATTTGCTCTAATTGTAATTATTTTTATCAATTCTTGGATGGTGCAAACTGTATTTACGAATCGATACGGTATTGGTAGCTGGGCTGATATTACCTTTTATTTTATTGATATGATGATTCTGCTTTATATGTCTAATTCATTTGATACCAATAATTTAAAAGAAATGAAAGTTCTATTTATCTCCGCTGGTTTACTATCGCTTACTTTAGCAAGTCACTATCTAATTAACTACTTCCAAGTAAAAAACAATATAGATAAAAGTATTTCCCGGGCATTTTTCTTAATCTTAATATTTAGATCTATCACCTTAATCATTGGAGGGATTCTTGATAATACACCTGGTTTTGCCCTAGCAGTTATCGGAATCATTTTTAGTTGGTTAATGCCATCCTTAACTACTAAATATACTATTAAACATCCAATTATTTTTCCACACTTACTCGAACGGCTAAATCTCTTAGTTATTATTATCTTCGGCGAAACAATTATTGACATTGCGGATTATTTTCGTCCCAATACTTTTTCATTTTACTCAATCTTTATCTTTTTAACTGTTGCTTTGCTCTTTTTCACCTACGCCTTACAATTCGATAAGTTAACCAATGAAGACCAAGACGACGTTACAGGAAATGTTTTAATTTATTTACATTACTTGATCATTTTCGGAATTAGTCTAATTACAGTAAGTATTAAATTTATCCACGAGTCTGATGCTAATTCTTGGTTTGCAGTACTATGTTTATATTGCGGAATTGGACTATTTTATTTAGGTTTATTCTTTTCAACTCGCTATAATAAACTACAATTCAAATTAAAGAAATCTACTATTTTTATTTTCTTTACAACTACTTTAATTGGCACAATCTCTTGCCTTATCTGGTCAAGCTTTGAAGTAATTACAATTCTTACCTTTATTATCGTAGCAATTAATATTAGTTGGTTAGTTCACACTACTATCCCACACATCAAAAAAGGAATCCTGTTCTAGGATTCCTTTTTGGTTAATCATTAACTACGTGCCCAATTATCAAGAACATTTAAAAAGAACTTTTCAGACCAAGTTCTAATATGCTGCCCCTGCTTATTAAAAGCTCTCGCCTTATTCAATTCAGTAATATCTGTTCTAAAGAAATCATGATCACCTACTAAAACATAATCAGTATCTTGACCAACTTCTTCTTGAATAAAACCACCTAAATTTTTTACAACATTTGCTAATTCATCTTCATCTACAGCTAAATCACCAGCAATGACAACATTCTTGTGATTAAAGGGACTACGAAATACTTGTGTCTGCTTAACCATATCGGGCCATTCGCTTGTTAAGTCTAAAGTCTTAACTGCTTCTTGTGCTCTTAACATATGATCTTGCTTAAATAATCTATGAAATTCATCAAACACTTTTTTAGTATCAAGACAGTCGTCTAGGCCGCGATGTTCCTGTTCTTCCGCAATATTTAATCGATGCATACAGTCAAGCAGGCGATTATGCCGTTCTTGAGGATAAAAACTACGTGCGAGACGATATACATCCACATAATCATTATTTAAAACTGTTAAGTGATACTTTTCTGCTAAGTCATAAACAAAATTCAAATCAAAGTTGACGTTATAACCCACAATTGGATCACTACCAATGAATTCACGATACTTTTTAATTGCTTCTTGAACTGGCAGACCTTTTTCTTCAATTGCCGCTTCATCAATTCCATTCAATTTCGTAATAAAAGCAGGAACTTTATTACCATCAGGAAATTTTACCAATTCTGAAAAAGTTGCTACAACTTCACCATGACGAACTTTTAGTCCTCCCATTTCAGTAATACGATCACGATATGGGCTAAGACCTGTAGTTTCTACATCAATTAAGGTGTAATTTTCTGGAAAACTTGGTTTTTCAATTCCTTTTTGACGAATTTTTTCTTGAGCAGCTGGAATTCGCAAAACACCTTGAATAACTGAAATACTCATTTTATACCTTTCATTAATTAGAAATTTTTTCAATCACTTCAGGAAGTGCCATCCCTAATCCAGCACTTCTTTTTTGAATAGAGTCAGGTAAGTCATCTTGACTTAAATCTGCCGCTATATAGTGCCAATCTTTAAATTGTTCTACTAATTTTACCATTGGATCAAGAAGTTGAGGACTAGTTGGATCGACGCCCAACTCCAAAACTACAACTTTCTTAGTTTGGTTTCTTGTTAAAAACCAACGAAATCTAGTATTAGCATCTTCATCCGGGAAAAAGTGAGCATTAAGCGGCATATGAATTTCCATTGGTGAATCACAATCTTCACATCGTGGAATTTCACCCTGACCATTAATATATCTCTTTACTACTGAAAGATCAGAATAAGTGCCATGATTTAAACCACTAGAACACTGCATTCTGGTCCAATCGCCAAAAACATCAAAAATCTTTTCTCGGTCAAAGCCAGCCTTTTCAAAAAAATGTCCAAAGGTACTAGTAGCAATAAAATAATTTTTATCAGTCAATAATATCTTTAATTCTTTCATTGATTTGCTCGGTTCATATTCAACTGAATATTCATTGATTAACTGACTCCAAAATTGCCATTTTTCATCCCAAGAATCAAAGTTTTTATCTAATGCATCCGCAATTGTTTTTACATGGTATTTTTCGCTGATTTTCTTACATTCAATCGGAAATGCCGCATCATCAAACATATCAAGACCTTCCATTTGTGCAAAACCATTACCTGCTGTAACAATTACAGCATCTGCTTCAGCTAGCCATTTTTTTATTTCTTCAAAATTCTTCATGATCTTGTCTTCCTCTTTATTTTTCAGAATATCCTATTAGGCGCAGTTGCCCATTAACATATTCTCCTAAAAAGATATCATCAGTACTATTATAACCAGCTTTTGATACTTCTTGTTCAAGCCAAGCATTGGATTTATGGATTAAGTCCAAAACATCTTCATTGATCTGTCCATCACTAATAATTGGAAAACGAATATTTGCCTCATCGTTTTCAATCACTGTTAATTGACCATTCTGTTCAAAAATACAATTTTTAACTTTTTCAACAGAATAAATTCCTCGACTTCGAAGTTTAAACATTAATTCATTCGCAGAAATACCTGCTTTCATACAATTGCCTACTAAAACATGTCCATTTTTTATTACTTGAACTGGTTTTCCATCAATTAAATTACGAATCCAATTACTATGTTCTCGCCCAAACTTTAAAATAAAAACTACCAAAGTCCAAACAATTAATACTAATAAAAATTGCATAATAGTGATATTTTGATTATAAATTAAGCCACCAATAATTCCACCAAGCACATAATTCTATAATTGATCAAGAGCAGTAGTTGGAGCCAAATTACTTTTACCAAAAACATTAATCTGAATAATCAAGGTTAATATCCCTAAAGCAAATTTAATAAATAATTGTGTATAATCCATTTCTGACCTACTTCTGTACATATGCATGATGATCAATTACGTGAGCACGATTTAAAGTATAACTGTTATTGTCTTCATTCAAATTCAATTGATAATCTTCATTTTTTGAATCGATTCGAACAATCATGCCATTCTGAAGTGTTGTTGAACTAACCATTACATCACTTTCTTTTACATTTGCATCATCGGCAACTGACTTAATAAAAGGAACAATTTGAGCTGCTTTTGATTTTTGCTCATTATTTTGCAGATATTTTTCATATTGAGTACCTGTAAATAATAATAAAAATAAAAGTGCAATTATTCCTAAATCTCGATATCGAGTATTGAATCGAT
The DNA here is from genome assembly GCA_947565635.1 of uncultured Lactobacillus sp. GTDB lineage: Bacteria > Bacillota > Bacilli > Lactobacillales > Lactobacillaceae > Lactobacillus. The sequence goes on from CANOGU010000023.1 coordinate 7,486, forward strand.
TGCGTAAATATAAAATAGCAAAAATAATCATCGCGCTAGCAGCTACAATCATTAAAATATATAAAGCTGTCCGGTCTGTATTTTGATGACTTTGAATATAATTTATGGTATAAAAATTCATCTCAACTAATACTTTCTCTTTAAAGGACTTTCATCACGATGATTGTTTAATAGCACATGTTGCTTAGCAATTTCGACTAAAGTTTTAGCTAAAAGTGCCATACTTTCAGTCGTTACATATTCATATGGTCCATGGAAATTTGCTCCACCATTAAATAAATTAGGTGTAGGAATTCCTTTTTCTGAAATAAAATCACCATCTGTTCCACCACGAAATGGAATAACTTTAGGCTTCAGTCCTAAAGTTTTATAAGCATGTAAAACTAAATTTACAACATACGGATGCTGCTTAATTAAATCACCAGGACTACGATATTGGTCATGCATTTTTAAACTAACTCGGTTTAAGCCATATTTTTGATTTAACTTACCCACCAAGCCTGTGACTAACTTTTTCTTTTGTTCAAAACTATTCGTATCAAAATCACGAATTATCAGCTGAATTTCAGCATGATCAACATTACCGATATTAGATAAAATCATAAAATAACCATCAAAGTCTCTACTATTCTCAGGCACTTCACTGGCTGGTAATCCCTGGATAAATTCACTGGCCATTAAAGCTGCATTAACCATTAAGCCATATGCTTCACCTGGATGAACTACAGTCCCATGGAAATCAACAGTAGCTGCCGCAGCATTAAAAGTTTCAAAAGCAATATCACCTGGATCTCCGTTATCTAACGTATAAGCAAATTCAACTGGAAATCGTTTTACATTAAAACGAGCTGCACCTTTACCAATTTCTTCATCTGGACCAAAAGCCACCCAAACGTCTCCATGTTCAATACTTGAATTTTCTTTCAAAAATTTAAGCATTCCAAGCAAACCAGCAATTCCCGCCTTATCATCAGCTCCAAGCAATGTGCTTCCATCAGCAGTAATTAAAGTTTCTCCTATATGCTTATTTAAACTAGGAAATTCACTTGTTGATAAAATGCGCCCTTCCTTTAAAGAAATGTCTTTTCCATCATAATTTTTATGAACTTGAGGCCGAATATTTTCTGAATTAAAATCTGCAGTATCCACATGTGCCACAAAACCAATTGGTGTAACTTCCTTATTAGTTGTGCTAGATAACTTTCCTACTAAATATGAATCTTCTTCTGAAAAAGAAATATCTGTTAAACCTAATTTTTCTAATTCTTTCTCAATAATTTTAAGCAGGTCAACCTGTCCAGGCGTTGTAGGCACAGCCATGCTTTGCTCATCAGAGCGAGTATTTACTTTACAATACTCAACGAATTTATCTTGAATATATGATTGATCAATCTTAGTCATTAAAACCACTCCCTAGCTATTTTTAATTATATTTTAAGGAAAAATAACATCCTGTCAATTTCCTACAATTCAGAAGCTCCACTTTCTGCGTCAATTTGCTGATTATTACGATACACTTCACCATTTGGATTATCGGGATCATTTATCAATTTCTGTCCTGTTTCTTTTAGATAATATTCCACCAGTGGATAAATGTCCTGAATACTTTCATTAATTCCGATAAAGTGATGCTCCTTATCATAAATAGCTCGGTAACTATCCACCATAAAACGCTTTTGTGTATTAGTTTGATCTGCAAAGTGCAATTCTTTTGCTTCACCTGTGCTCAACTTGTGGAAAATCTCTGTTAATTGTTTCTTTTCATCTTCAGTTTTAGCTAATGCAGTAATATTTTCTCCAAGCTCCGGCGGATTATAATTCATTTCCGGCAGTTGCTTATAGTATACAAACTCTCCGAGCTTATTAAAGCTAAGCAGACTGCTAGGAAAAGATGCTAAATAATCATTTAAATCAGACACTTTCATTAAGCCTGCATTTAGTTTGACATAGTCATCATCATTCACAGCCTCTTGACCATTTTTTATCCAATTTTCATTCATCTTATCTTTCACACCTCATAAACAAAAAAGCATGTCGAAGTCGACATGCTAATTTTAACTTATTTTTGATTATTATTAATTTTTAATAGACTTTAATCCTTCACGTTTTCTTCCCATATTGAACCATGGTGAAACAGTAAAGGCTAAAACATCATTAACAACATAAATTAAGGAGTTAACAGCCATTGCTAAAGTTGCATCTCCCTGTGCATAAGTAATGCCCCAAAGAATTAGTTGAAAAATTCCGCTGGCAGTCCACCAGAAATATTGGTTGTTGTATCGTAAGAAACACATAATACCAGCAGTTAATGAAATTGCAAAACTGATAGCATCGATCCAAGGACGTGGATCATTAGTAAATTTACCGATCAAGTAACCAGATACAGCGTAAACAACTAATGTACCAACAATAGCAACAATCCATTCTTTAGTACCAAACTTACGTAAGTGGTTTTTAGTATCATCATTCCAAGATCTAACTGAAATAATAACTGGTAAGTCTAAAGTTAAAATATAGGCAATTTGTTCAAAAATTGAAAGATAATTCTTAGCAGCTAGTCCTGCATAAATGAAACAAGCTGCTGAGATTAATCCTAACCATCCATTAATTGCTTTCGTTGCATTAATAGCTAAAACACATAAAGTCCCAAGCAATGTACCAATAAAAGTAATTACTGTTAAAGTAGTAATCTTATTTTGAATCAAAATAGCTAATTGGAAGCCAAAAGCAAAGAACCAAAGCATATAATTTTGAACTGGCCAACCGTGTAATTGCTTAAAAAGCCAAACGAAGTAGTTATCCTTTCTTTCTTTACGATCTTCCTGTAATGATGTGGAATTGTCCATTTATTAACTCCTCTTTCTTTATATTAGGTCACACAATATATTGTGCCTTATCCGCATTTTTTCAAAAATGTATCTGTATCTAGTATAGTAGTTAACAAATTGAAAACAAGAGTTTACAATTTTCGTTAAATATGCGGGTAGGTGTCATTTAAAATCAAGATAGCGCTTTCTTTATCATGATAATCATCTTCACCTAAATTTTTATATAATTTTTTGCCTTTATGATTCAATAAGCCACGTATTTTTTATCTTTATGTTTAATTTTTTAAGTCGTTTTTTTACCTTTAGCTTGTCTTTTTCCCTACTAGTAACAGACTGTTTTCCTTATCTAATAATCCATTATTTAAATATGGAGTATAATGTTCTTTTAGAAAGCTAAATGTTATTTTATTAAAAAACATTCACAATCGAGGAAAGAATAAAAATGGAACATAAAAATGATTTATTTTTTATTACTAAACTTAATGGGAAGGAAAAGTTTAGTTTTAGAAAAATTTCAGTTGGATTAGTTACTGTTGCTTTAGGTACCATCTTCTTTTTAGAAAGTGGACAAACTGTACAAGCCGCGGATCAAGCTAATAACGATTCTCAACAAAATACAACTATTAATCAAAACTCTGTCAATCCTGATAATTCTCGAACCTTAACTATTCAAAAATCAGAAACGGCAAATACTGCAAACAATACTACCGTCTCTCAAAACAATGAGACTAATCCTTCATATGAAAATAATTCTAAGCAAAATACGACCAATAATTTAAAAAATGATAAACCAACATTACAACAAGAAACTACGGCTCCAGTACAGATTACAGGAAGCTCAACCAATACTTCTCTCATTGCTGACGTAACTCAAGGTAGCTTTAACGTTCATGTTGCTAACAATTCAAGTCATCCAATCATTATCAATCATAATCAGCAAGTCAACATTTCAGTAGCAGATTCTGATAACTTGCTAAAATTTGATGTTAATGCAACTAAAATTGGCAATTTTGATGTTGGCGTTAATAATAATTCCGGTACTAAAGACTTCACCTTTACCTATACGGGAAGTGACAATGGTGTTTTGTCTGGTTTTGATGCAACTTTTCCATTTGTGGCAGTCAATTCAGCTGCCCAAGCATACCATGAACAAAATGGAGCATATCCGGATTTCAATTTCCCAATTACTGTAACTTTACCTAATAGCCAATCTTATACACAAACTCTTCCAATTAAAATTAATCCTTATGAAGATAAAGTTGTAAAGGGTGAAATTTTACACGGATTTATCATGGGGCCTAAAGTTATTTGGACACCAGGTCAAGATGGTAATCCTGGTACTAACGGCATATATACTGAAAATGGTGCAAATTATACCGGTCCTGAGCCTAGCGCAGCAGCCGACATTCCAGCTGACCAACAAAGAGATGCTCGCTTAATGCAGTATGGAATTGACTGGAACTATGGTTCAGTTGCTAATGGTAATTCTCCATTAGATCCTTTATACAACGTTTTAGTCCATATTAAATTTAGCAACCATCAAAAAATTCTTCCATCAACTATTAAGGTGTTTAAAATTCCCAATGATATAAAAATAATCAATGCAGATGGTCAAAGAACAAATATTAACGATTACTATAATGAGATTGTTAGTCATCAACCAAGTTTAGAAGATACTAATTTTGAAAATTTCTTAAAAAATTCAATTTATGATAATAATCACCAAATTATTATTGATCAAACGGGGCCCTTTACTGTTAACGGCCAAGATTATTCTGAGAAAGGCCCATATTTCATTCAGCTAGATACACAACTTGATACTAACTATATTCCATACTGGATTAATAATCCTAACGATGGTCCATCTATCACTACCCCAATAAAAAACGAATGGAATTTAAATGGTTCTGGAACTACTAATTCTTTTGTTCAAACTTATACTAATTTCAAGTTTGATCCAAAAGTAGACTTAATGGTTAATATTTACTTTATTGATGAAAATACTGATCAGGAAATTGCCCACACTAGTCGAGAGATTATTACTCCTCCTAATAGTTCAATAACTAATCCGACTCCAAATATAATTAAGACCCTTGAAAGTCAGGGTTATAGAGTAGATGAAAGTGCGACTAAAGGTCAACATAGTGTTAAACCTTTACTCAACTTTGATCCAACTAAACAAAACTTTATTAACTACGATAATGACAATATAGATGTTTCAAATGATTCATTAAAATATTATGTTTACCTTTATCATGGTATCAGTGCTAAACCAGAAATACAGACATCTTCAGTAACTGAAAAGATTAATTATGTTTACGCTAACGGAACCAAAAACGGTCAACAAGCAGCTGCTTACCTACACTCGTCAGGGAAGTAGAGATCTAGTGACTAATGAAATCGCTTGGGATCCCTGGAAAACTAATTCTTCGTTTGATGAAGTAATTTCTCCAAAAGCTTATGATTCAGCCTATACCTTAGTTGCACCTACAAGTATTCCAGCAATTAACTTAAATATTACTTCTAAGGGAACAATTACTACTCAAGATAATGTTCCTTTAGATTACACCGTAAATTATTATGCTCCAGAAAAAGCTACTCTTCGTTTCTACGACGATACTGATAAAGAATATTTAGATAATTATTTAAGTCAAAATAATCAACCTACTTTATTAAGTGATAATTATACCAATCCAAGTGATGGATCTTCTAAACAAACCATTTCATTTATAGGTGCTGATAAGATTGTTAACTTTTTAAACAGTAAGCATTACAAATTTGCTGGTGTTAGTGGTATTGGTTCAATCAATAATACCGACTATTCCAAAATTTCTTATGGTGATTTTGATGACGATGAAACTAAAGATCAAGCTTTTGTTCTTCATTTCACTCATGAATTCAAACCGATTACTGAGGATAAAACCATTTCAGAAAAAGCTATTCTTTATGCAGAAAATGGTCCTAAACGAGGGCAAACTTTTGATACTTTGAATCTAGGTGATATTAACTTCACTAGAACAGGACAAAAAGACTTAGTTACTAACCAAACTACTTGGGATAACTGGACTGTGGAAAATAATAGTAAAGTACTCTCACTCCCTGCTGTAATTTCGAATGTCTACAAAATTAATCCACAAAGTATTACACAAGTAGCTCCTAATTCTAAGAAATTTGAAATTAGTAATAACCAAATCTCTCCTTTGAATTTTGATGCAACTAATGATCAAAGCTTAATTGCTAGCCTTGAAAACAATAGTACTTATTCAGTCCAAGTTCCTTATGCACTCAGTGAAAATATCACTGTAACTTATATAGATGACATTACAGGTAAAGTCTTAGAAATTAAGAAATTATCCGGTGAACCAAATACTAGCGCTAATTATTCTACTAAAGACACAATTGATAAATATTTGTCTCAACATTATGCTCTAGTCTCTGATTCAACGAACCAACAAAATCTGATCTTTGACAATGACGAAGAGCCTAATGATCAAAATTACGAAGTTCATCTTACTCATAGATTTAAAGATTTACGTAATTCTCAGGTTGTTACTGAAACTATTATCTATATGTATGACAATGGCCAAGAAGCTACTCCAAACTACACTTCTTCAACCAGCTTCTCACAAACTGGTAAACTTGACTTAGTAACTAATGTTAAAAGTCTGGAAAAATGGACACCCGATTCTAATGTTTTCAAATTAGTTGAATCTCCGATTATTGCTGGTTATACTGCTGATCACAAACAAATTGATCAACAAGTTGTTTCTCATGGTAGTTCTGACTTATTATTTAAAGTAATTTATACTGCCGAACCAGCTAAGCCAGTCGAACCTACTAAGCCTGTTCAACCTACTAAACCGGTCGAGCCTACTAAGCCTGTTCAACCTACTAAACCAGTTGAGCTTACCAAATCTGTTCAACCTACTAAACCCATTCAATCTGCTTCAAAAGGTAAAATACCCCATCAGAAGAATGTAGTTGTCTCAATAAAAGAAGATAAGCAAACCATCTTACCTCAGACCGGAACTACAAAGAATAGAGCTAGTCTCTTAGGATTGGCTTTCAGTGCCGCATCCCTATTGCTAGGCTTAATCGGTAATGATCTCAAACGGAAAAAGAAAAATTAAGCTTTAAAAAATTGTTCTGAGAAAGTTCAGAAACAAAATATCCTACTAAATCAAGATTTATCAATCTTGAAATTTAGTAGGATATTTTTTATCAGGTAGGCATATTCATACATTACTCTTTGAAAGCATTTTACTGGCAAAAACTGAATTTCTTTCGCTATACTTTTTAATTAATAGCTATTTTTGAAAGGATATCATATGGTTAAAGAATTCAAAGAATTTATTTCTCGCGGTAATATGATGGATTTAGCTGTTGGAGTTATTATAGGAGCAGCTTTTACAGCAATTGTAAATTCCTTAGTCAAAGATTTGATTAATCCTTTGATTGGATTATTTATTGGGAGAATTGATCTTTCAAACTTAAAATTCACAGTTGGTGAAGCCACATTTAAATACGGTAGCTTCTTAAATGCTGTGATCAACTTTCTAATTATTGCCCTAGTTGTCTTTTTCTTAATTAAATTAGTTAATCGACTAACACCTAAAAAAGAAGTGGAAGAAGACGATCCAGCTCCAACTAACGAAGAAATATACCTTCGCCAAATTCGTGACTTATTGCAAGAAAAAAATAAGTAACTACGCATAGTGCTAGTTAAAGCGTTTTAGCTATCATTTACAAGTTAGTTTTAAAGATTTAGTCATAGTTTGTCGTCGTTGGTATAACTTATACGTTCCTGATAAATTTGCACATCGCCGAAATTTTAAGCATACTAAGATTTCTGACAGTTTTCTCCTAGCTTTGCTCATTTGGCAAGCCAAAACAGGGATTGAGTCACAAGATGAATCAAAACATTGATTTAAGCGGACAATTTTTGATTCTTGATAGCTTTCCAGTACCTGTATGTCAGCCGATTCGGAATTATTGAGCCAAAATATTTCATCGCTATGCGGATATTGGGTATAAAGCTACTAAGAAGATTTACTATTATGGCTTCAAAGTACACACAATTGTCAGTGACGATGGTTACATTCTTGATTAATGTAGTTACTCCGTGCATGATGCTAAAGAAACAGTTGAGTTAATGAGCAACGCTCATCCAGCCAATCGTTATCTCCTTGCAGATGAAGGCTACTTAGGTAAAAGATTACACAATCAGCTAAAAGAAATGGGCTATATACTTTGGACGCCTTATCGTAAGAATATGGCAGAGGCCAAGAAGCATAATAATCATCTATTAATGGCTATTCGTAAAACAATTGAAAGTGATTTTTCACTTTTAACATATTATAATGCTGAAAATAATCGAGCTCGTAGTCTAACAGGATTTCAAGTTCGCCTAGAAATTGCCATACTTGCATAATAATTTAGCTTATTGTCTAGAGAGATTTAACTAGCACCACGCGTGAATACATATATTAAAAGGTATTAAAGGAATGTCCACTTCAAAGAAAATAATTTGTTTATTTTGAACAACAATTTTTAATGTCCAAGTAGATCATATAAATTTGAATGCCTATGTATATTTTAAAATTTGTTAGTTCAAGGTGTTTTACTGCTAAAGAGTATAAGTACATATGTAATGTACTTATGCTCTTTTTTATATCTACGTGTTTTTAGTAAATTATTAGTAGGCGTCGAGCGATAAAAAAAGCATTACCTTTTGTTGCGATTTAGGTAATGCTTTTTGAGTTCATTGAATTTTAGAATTTCGGCTGTTTGTCAAATCCTGTTGATGAATAGTTTTGAAAAAGAATCAAGCAACTAA
>CANOGU010000024.1 GCA_947565635.1 uncultured Lactobacillus sp.
GTTGCTTGATTCTTTTTCAAAACTATTCATCAACAGGATTTGACAAACAGCCATTCTTTTTCAAAACTATTCATCAACAGGATTTGACAAACAGCCCTTTTTTAATGGTCACTTTCTTACTATTTCTTTCGTAGATCTACTACAGCGAATATTTTGTAATAAAAATCCTAAAATAAATGCCATCACTAGAGTTGCTGAGAGGTATTCAAGTACGTTTCCTGCATAAAAAGCAGCAAAGAGAATAAATCCTCCCGATGCTAGGAGCGAAGAATTTAAAAAGGTTCTTGTCTTTTTATTGACGAGCCAATAAAAGATTCCATATCCAAGTACAATAATGTAAATTACTGCTAGCAGAAGTACCCCTAGTATTCCCATTGAGTAATATTGAGCGAGAAAATCGCGCTCAAGTGGAGAAATATTGTTTTCACGACTAAAAGAAATACCAAAAAGCTTATTTAGCTTATTTTTATCATTATTCATGACGCGACTTAAGATATCTCGTTCAAGATGTCGATAATTGAGTCGCTCCTTTGCGGGTCTTCTCATAACCTCAAGCCAAAAGTAAGGATCATTTTTATATGAATAGTGATCTAAAACTAGATCATGTTTTAATGAATAAACCCAATAGTTCTTTTTGATAAAATCTTTTAAAAATTCTTCTTGTTTTTGACCCTGATATCTTTTTAGTCCAGTGTTTAATTCTTGATCAAGCTTGTTTTTATTCCCAAGATTACTACGCTTTTGAGCTACTCCACTTTCAAGAGAAGAACGTCTGAGAGTGGGACTGTAAGGGAAGATAGCAGCAGAGGCAGCTAAAATACAAATCATGGTAATTAGAAACTTGGATGAGAATTTTGTGTTTTTCAAAATCAAACTATGTAATAAGAAAATGATTAGAAAAGCAACTAAACTAATGATTAATCCAAAATTACCAACTTTTGTTCCTAACATTAACATTGCTAAAGCTTGAGCACTAACTAAAATTATATTCAGAAGATTGAATTCTTTATAAAGAATATAGAGCATTATTGGCATAATCATAAATAATATAGCCGATAAAGTATTGGCTTGAAAGAAGATGCCTTTAGAAGCCAAAGCGTTAAAGGGATAATTCGTATGATCAAACCAGGAAAAGATATTAGCACTAATTCTCTTTGCTTCACTTGTGTGATATGAAGTTAGGGAAAAAACAAGAAGATTCGAAATAACTATTGTTAAAGAATATAAGCCCGAGATAGCTTGAATAACTCTAAAAAAGTAGTATGGCTTAAATTCACTATACGAAGTAATGTATAAAATTGTTAAAGGTAAGCAAGCTCGTACAAGATAAAGAATCTCGACAATAGGTGAATAGTGAAAACCAGTTGGTTCTACGCCGATAAAATTCTTGACTGAAATTAAGTGACAGAAAGAATAAATGGCTAATATTGCAATATAAGCAATGATCCACCATTGTTTTTTGAATCTTTGCCAATTATTTTTAATACTGAAAAACAAAATAATGGCAATAAAAACTCCTAAGACTCGCAAAATGGTAGGAATTGAGAATCTTAGAAGTGGCGGCCTAGATAGCCAATAAATATCTAAAAATGGCTGAATTAAGATAAACCAAAATAAAAATGTTTGAAGCCTTTTTTTCATATGATGATAGATATCCTTTATAAAAAATAAAATTATATAGGCTTAACTTTTATTTTGACTTTTTGTCTTTATCTGGTTGAACTTTTGAAATTTTTACATCATTTGTAGCGGCAGTTTTTCCACGTGCAGGTGATTTTACTTTCTTCAAGTTCTTAAAGTTGATCACCATTTTGTTGTTTAATTCATTAACTGAAGATTCATCTTCTGGATCGTATGAAGTAATAGCTAGCAAAGCAGAATTTTCATAAATCTTTTCTACTTTTCCTTGAAAAGGATGCTTAAGTTCTTCCTCAGAAGTAGCAGCTAAAATTTGACCAATTTTTACATCAGCTTTTTTCATTTAAAAAACTCCCTTTTCTGTACAGAAATGTTTTACAATAGTGAAATACTATTATATATAATAGTCGATTTCAAGCGGGAGAGTAATATTTTGCAAAGAATTATCATAATTGCTGGTCCAAGTGGAGTAGGAAAGACCACAGTCTCAAAGTACTTAACAGAAAAATATAACATTCCTCGTGTAGTAACTCATACTACTAGACCAATGAGAGAGGGCGAAGTTCCCGGAAAATCATATTATTTTGAAACTGATGAAAGTTTTAAAAAGCTCCATTTTTTCGAGCATGTAAAATATGGAGAATATCAATATGGGTCGAGTAAAGAAGCCTTAGATAAAGCCTGGACAAAGAACGATCTAGTTTCTCTAATTATAGAGACAGATGGTGTTAAGTCTTATTTGGAAAAGCTAGGACAACAAGTATATTTTATATATTTGACTGTGTCTGACTTTTCAGTTTTGAAAAAAAGATTATTAGGACGCGGAGATAAGGTGAGTGAAATTGATAAGCGATTAAACAGTTACGAATTTAAGCGTGATTTGCATCTATCCGATGAATTAGCTAAAAAGGCTCATGTATTAAATAATGACAACTGGGAAGAAGTAGCCAAAGAGCTTGATACAATTGTAAAAGAGCTAGAAGATTAATAGGTTTTGAATATTGAAAAAGGTTGATAACAAGCTAAATGTAATGACAATGATTTAGCTTTGTAACAGGTCTGTAATATTGATCTCCTACAATAACCATTGTCAATTAAAAAAAGAGACACATAGCATAACTTTTTAGTTAATTAATGACGGCTATGTTAATAATTGAGAAAAAAGAATTTTATGGAGGAATAACCCTTGACTATCAAATCTAAAGTAATCAAATTCACAACTGCTGCTTCATTCGCTGTTGCAGGTATTGCAACTTTAAGTGCAGCTAAATTAAATGCATTATCTTTTAACAACACTGCTCAAGCTTCAACTGTTCAAGCACCAGCACAAGAAATTGGTGTTGTAAAAGTAAATTCCAAGACTGGTGAAAATGTTGCAGTTTGGAACAGCTACGAAGACAACAAGCAACAAACAGGTAAGTACTTACCACATGAATCAACTTGGAAGACATACAAGAAAGTTAAGAACGTTAAGGGTGAAACTTGGTACAACTTAGGTGGAGACCAATGGATCTCAGCTGACGACGTACAAGAAGAAGCTCCTATCGCAGTTACTGCTGATTTAACTGCAGTTAAGGCTGCCGTAAGTCAAGTTCCTGCAGCAAACGTTGCAAACAACGCTCAAAACACTACTGCACAAACTGCTGTAGCTAACGTTAACAACGCACAAGTAGCAACTGCTTCAACTAACAACACTGCAGCTGTAGCAACTGCACCTGTACAAACTAATACTGCAGCAAAGGTACAATCAACTTCAGCAACTGCACAAGCTCCAGTAGCACAAGTAGCAGCTGCAACTACTTACAGTGCACCAGCACAAAACACTAACACCGCAGCTAAGCCACAAGCACAAACTGCACAACCAGCTGCTAAGCCAGCTCAACAACAAGCAGCTTCAAGCCAAGCACCAGCACAAACTGCTAAGCCACAAGCTTCAACTCAATCAAACAGCAGTGTAGCACAAACTGTGGTTAGTGCAGCTCAATCACAAGTTGGTAAACCTTACGTATGGGGCGCAACTGGTCCTAACGCATACGACTGCTCAGGTCTAGTACAATACGCATACAGCCAAGCTGGTAAGAATGTTGGACGTACTACTTACCAACAAGCAGGAGCAGGTCAACACGTTTCTGTAAGCCAAGCACAAGCTGGTGACATCTTAATGTGGGGTGACTACCACGATGCTATTTACGTAGGGAACAACCAATACGTACATGCACCACAACCAGGTCAAAACGTAACTCAAGCTACTATTTCTAGTTACTTTATGCCAGATTACGCAATTCGTGTAAACTAGTTTATTGAAATAAATATAGTTATTTTAGAAGGTTAATCAGAAGATTAACCTTCTTTTTTGTGATATAATAAAAAGAACTTTTTTAGGAATTAGGTATTTTTAATGAGTAATAAAAATGTAGAAAAAAATACCTATCCCACAAATAACTATCGTAAGTGGCTGATAGGTATTTTAATTGGTTTAGCAATTATTCTAATAGCTTGGTTAATTTTGGGACATCTTCAATCGAAAAGAAATACTGAGGCTGAAAAATTTAATGCCAGTCACTTTAATTCAAATGTTGTAATTTATGATGTTCCAGTTGGAAAATTAACGGTTAAAAAAGCTACTTCTAAAATCAATAAAAATGCGAAGAATACTGCTATTTTAGAAGGAGATAAAGTTGTTCTAAAAAAGACTAGTGATAAGGTGATTACTAATAAACAGGTACAGTCTTACTTTGAAAGTCAACAGACTCGCTATCCTAGTCGTAAAAAGTGGAATTTTAAAAATGAAACTTTATTAAAAGCACGAGATAAGCTCAATCAAATTAAGGATCGTCAAGTAAAATATACCGTTAATGGAAAAAACTTTGTATTTAAAAGGGCAGAAGTATTTTCAAATGTATCTTATGAGAATGATAAATATGTCTTCTCTGATACCAAAGTATTAGAAGATAAAATAAATAATATTAATAAGGAAGTAGCAACACTTCATAAATCTTATGACTTCCAACTTCCGAATGGTCAGACTACAAAAGTTAAAAATGAGAGTTACGGTTGGGCAATTAATGAGAAAAAATTAGTAGCCGCTGTTGAAAATGCTCTAGCTGATAATGTTAAGGAACTTAATGGAAAAAAATATATTTATGGTGAAGGTTTTAGCACGTACGGGACTGGTTATGGATTAAGCAATAATGGAATTGGTAACAATTATATTGTTGTTTCCTTAACCGATCAGAAAATGTGGATTTATAAGAATGGTAAGTGTGTCTTAACTTTAGACACGATTGTTACTGGAACTGTTGAAACTAAAATTGCGCATAAAAATTTAGAAACTCCAACAGGAGTTTGGTATATTCAATATAAAGAATCGCCGAGTGTCCTAAAGGGAACTAATGATGATGGCTCTAAATATGCAGTTGATGTTAAGTATTGGATGCCATTCACTTTAACTGGCTGTGGTTTCCACGATAATAGTTGGAGAAAGAACTGGTCGAAGACAGCTTATCTAAATGATGGTTCATATGGTTGCGTAAACTTGAAACCAAGCGACGCACCGAAGGTTTGGAACAATATAGAAAAGAATGAAGCTGTAATTATTTATAAATAATATGAAAAAAGAGTAGATTTTCAAAATCTACTCTTTTTATTTGCTATATAGCATTAGTCTTAAATTTATCTAGATCTTTTGGAGATAGACGTACTGTTACATGAATCCCATCATCTTTAAAGTCTTCACTTAAAATTTGACCATATTCATGTAAATAAGCCAAATTTTTTCCATCCGACAGTGGTAAAACTAAATTTACCTTTTCATAATTATCAAATACTCTTTTTACAATTAAATTAGCTAATTGCCTAATTGATTCTGGATCTTTAGCAGAATATAAAATATCATTTCCTTCAATTTGAGGATAATTACGTTCTGTTAAATCAGCTTTATTATAGGCTGTAATCATTGGCATATCGGTAATGTTTAATTCAGCTAATACCTTTTGTGTAGTCTTAACCATTTGCACCATATTGTGATCTGAGGCATCTACGACATTGATTAACAAGTCTGCATCTTTAGCTTCTTGCAAGGTAGCTTTAAAAGATTCAACAAGATTATGTGGCAGTTTAGAAATAAAACCAACTGTATCTGAAAGAATAAAACTTAAATCATCTTTTAAATCAATTCGTCTAACACTTGTATCTAAAGTTGCAAATAGCATATCTTTTTCAAAAACTTGTTTTTTGTTGGCCTCATCACTAAAAACATTCAGTAATTCGTTCATAGTTGTAGATTTACCTGCATTTGTATAACCAACAAGAGCCACTTGTGGAAGACGAGAATTGTTTCTTCTAGCAGATTTAATTTCTTCTTGTTTACTAATATCCTTTAATTCTTTTTTGATGGCACTGATTTGTTTACCGATCGTACGTCTATTTAATTCTAACTTAGTTTCACCAGAACCACGGTTCGCAAATCCACCACTTGCTCCACCAGAACCACGTTGTTGGTCTAGATTATTTTCAGATGGATGAAGTCTAGGAAGTTCATATTGAAGACGTGCAAGTTGGACTTGCAGTTTTGCTTGTCTACTGCGAGCACGATTAGAGAAGATTTCCAAAATCAATTCAGTTCTATCTAGAACTTTAAGCTTAGTCATTCCTTCAATATTCCTAATTTGAGTTGGGGAAAGTTCATCATTAATAACTAAAACTTTGGCATATAATTCACGCGCCATATTTTTAATTTGGTTAATCTTTCCAACTCCAAAATAAGTTCCGGAAACAATATTTTCAGCTTTTTGGCTAGCTTGTCCTACAACGTCTAGATTATTTGCTAAGGCTAATTCTCTTAATTCAGTCATGTAATAGTCGAAGTTAGGATCATTTAAATTTACGCCTGCAATAAATGCTTTAGTCTTTTTAGGTTGGTTGTTGATCAAATAATTCACCTACTCTCATAAATTTAGTTTTATATTGATTAATAAGTTAAAAAATCATCATAACCAGTCCTTTATTTGATAGTATGAAAATTATAATTTCTTTTTAAATAAAAAGCAATTTTAATGCAAAAAAGGTCACTTCGAAAAACGAAGTGACCTTAAGGATATTTGAACACGGTAATATCCCAATAGAGAGAATTACTTTAACTAACCGTGCACATAAATATTAAGTGGAGCATATTATTGTTACTCTGAAATCATAATAAATTTTTACACTTGTAAATGAAATTAAACTGATTGTATCAAAGGTAGTTAATTAAGAAAATCACTTAAGCCATATATAATTATGGGGGAATAGGAAAGCTCACGACTTAAGGGTATATAGGGTGACAAATTTATTATCTTTGTAATACATAGTTTAAACTGAAAAAATTATATTAATGTATATTCAGCTCCCTGAAGAATTTAGTTAAACTATATTTTATTTATTAACAATAAGTTTCACTATTTTCAATTTTGTTGAACTATAGACGGGAAAAAGTAGTGAAAATAGTGAATTATTACTATGATTCAGAATATCAAGAACTTCTTCTTAATATATTTACTAGATATTTATATAAAGTAACAGCAATTAATATTTGTTATTTATTGCTTCTCTATGAAGACTGCCTTCATTTATAAATATAAGACCTTATAAAAATAATAGCAAATAAAAGAGATTTCATAAATTGTTATGTTATTGAAGTATAACAATTTATCGATGTAACAAAATAAAATAAAAAAATAATTAAATTTTTATTGAATATTAATTTATACGATGATATGCTTATAAAAAATCAAAAAGAGGTAATGCTATATGTTAGTAAAAGTAGTAACAAAAGATATAAAGAATTTGAAATTTAATCCAATAGGAATTTTAGAAAATTATGACAAATACTATATTTAAAGCTGACAACATTACACATGATTATAAAGATAAGAAAAAATTATTTCATGCAATAAAAAATATTAGTTTTGAATTACATGCAGGAGAAGTAATTTCTTTTGTTGGACCAAATGGAGCTGGCAAAACAACACTCATTAAATCTATTTCTAATTACTTAGTTCCTACTTCAGGACAAGTTGAAGTAGAAGGTGTTGATCTGATTAAGTACCCACGAAAAGCTAGGAAGAAGATGGGCATTGTTTTTGGTGGTGATCGTGGATTTTACTACGGTGCTACTGCGAGAGAAAATTTAGAATTTTTTGCTCGAGTCGTAGGTGTTAAAGAAAGAAATATTAAAAGCGGTGTTCAAGAAGCTTTGAAGACTGTTAATTTAGTCGATGTAGCTGAAAAGAAAGTATCTGCTTATTCTAAAGGCATGCTGCAGCGACTTCATATTGCTCGTGGATTAGTAAATCATCCCAAAATATTAATGTTAGACGAACCAACAGCAGGCTTAGATATTGAATCAGTTATTTCGATTAGACAATTAGTTAAAAGAATAGCGTCAGAAAAACGAGGTATTATTTTAACTA
This sequence comes from uncultured Lactobacillus sp., assembly GCA_947565635.1. Taxonomy (GTDB): domain Bacteria; phylum Bacillota; class Bacilli; order Lactobacillales; family Lactobacillaceae; genus Lactobacillus. The sequence continues at coordinate 8,088 of CANOGU010000024.1, forward strand.
GTCACAACATGTCAGATATTGAAAGCTTGGCTGATAGGATCTTTTTAATCGGCGGTGGGATGATTCATTTTGAAGGGTCAATTCAAGAAGTAAAGAAATTTGCTGGTGTAGAAAATAATGCAAGTTTAGCTGATGCCTATTTAGCAGTAGCTGATCAGTTGAAAAGAAGGCAGGTGTAATATGTCTTTTATTAAATTAGCATTATTTCAAGTACGTTTATATATAAAAAATACTTATTTTGTAAATTTAGTGATTATTGAAACAACTACAATGTTACTTTATGAGTATTTGGCTCACTATGTTTTGCAAACTTATGACGGTAAAGAATGGTTAATTGCGGGAGTAATGGGAACATGGGCATCATGTACTACTAGTGCTGGTGCATTAGGTTTTCAGAGGTTCCAAGGTACACTACCATATCTATTAAATACTGGGGTAGCTAGAGAAAAAGTTTTGCTGGCTACTCTGATTCCAGCTTCTGTGTATGGTTTAATTGCTTTTCCTTTAGCAGGATTAGAAGCTTGGTTATTAAAAATGCCAGTTAATTACTTAGATTTTCAATTATTAGTAGGAATCATCTTATTATGGATTGCAGCTGCAGTTTTAAGCTATTTTATTAGTTTATTTTTCGTTTTAAGCAAAAATGCAATTGTTTATGAACAGCTTTTATTATTACCAATTTTACTTTTATCCGGACTTTTAAGTATTCCAAACGCAATTAGAACAAGTATCAAACCTTTTCAAATGCTAAGTCCGTTAACTTTACCAATTAGGATTATCTATCATGAATCTATTCAATGGAATTGGATAATGAGCTACATTTTAGTTGTAGTGGTCTTTGGAGTTTTATCTAAATTAATGACTAATATTGTAATTAAACGATCTTTTAAAGAGGGGAGATTGAGCATATTTTGAAAGCTGCCTATCGTGTTACTCTACGTTCGATTGGAACTTTTGACGATGTTAACGTGATTTTAGTTAATTATTTACTGTTACCATTAGTATCTCTAATTATGTTTTTGTTGATTGCCTTTGGAGCGAGTCAAGATTATTCTCGGATTTTGGTCGGAAGCGTGATTACTACAGGTATTTCTACAGGTATTGGCATTGTGGTAGCGTCCACAGTTTATGATCAAAATATTAATTTATTGGACGATATTTTTTCAATTAGACCTACTTTTAAAAACTATTGGCTAGTAAAATTTGTAATTGCGGCAGTTATCCTTTCTCTAGAAACCATTCTTTTGGGAGTAATAGGTTTACTAGTGCTTAATAAAGTAAATATTATTCCTAGGCTTTTTCTGGCTTTACCCTTTGAAATCTTTATAAGTGTTCTCTTAGCTTATTTTTGTGCTGTATGGGGAATGAAGAAAGAGAATCCTTACTGGCTTTCTAATATTGTAACGGGTAGTTTGATTATTTTAGCTGGGATGATTATTCCAGTAAGTGAATATCCTACTTGGTTAAAATTTTTTGCAGAACTACTTCCAATTAGTAATTTAATAGATTGGATAGTTAACAGTAATATTTTTAGCCAAAGAATGTTAATTTTATTAATAAAAATTTTAGTTTGGTATTTAATTTGCATATTAAGTACTAAAATAATTCATAGTAAGTTATTAGAGAAATAACTATCAAAAAAGCTGTTAAATCGTGGTATTAAAACCGTGATTTAATAGCTTTTTACGTTTTTGCGTAAATTGTCTAATTTATTTCAATATTACGAAAGAGAGAGAAAAAATTGAAAAACAAGCTTTACTTTTTTGTGTGGTGTCTGTATTATATAGTGTAACAGGTACGTAATACACTATAACGAAAAAGGAGACAAAATGAGTAAAGTAGTTCAAGTTCAAAATATTACTAAGACTTATGGTAAAAAAGGTGAAAAACAATACCAAGCTTTAAAGGGCGTCAGCTTTGATGTGGAACGTGGTGAATTTGTTGGAATCATGGGTGCATCTGGGTCTGGTAAAACCACTTTGTTAAATATTTTATCTACATTAGATCAACCTACAACTGGAAATGTATACATTAATGGCCGTGATATTACTGGCTTAAATAAAAATCAAATGGCAGACTTCCGTGGTCAAGAAATTGGTTTTATTTTTCAAGATTTTAACTTATTAGAAAATTTAACTAATCGTGAAAATATTGCTTTGCCTTTGTCTTTGCAAAATGTAAAAGCTAGTGAGATTAACCCTAAAGTTGATAAGATTGCAAAGCGTTTAGGGATTGACCATATCTTAAATAAGTATCCAGCAGAAATATCCGGTGGTCAAAAGCAACGTGTTGCAGCAGCACGTGCATTAGTTCATGAACCAGCTATTCTTTATGGGGATGAACCAACTGGGGCACTTGATTCTAAGAGTGCTACAGAGCTTCTTGAAACTATGAAGGGATTAAATGAAAAGGATAGAGTATCGATTTTAATGGTAACTCACGATCCATATTCTGCTTCGTATGCTAGTCGAATCCTTTTTATTAAGGACGGTAAAATTGGCAAAGAAATCAAAAAAGATGGTAAGAGCAGAGAAGAATTTTATCAAGAGATTATTGCAGAATTAGGTAGACGCTAAGAGATTAGAAAGGAAATAACTATGCTTTGGAAATTATCATTAACCGGAATTAAAAGCCGGTTCAAAGACTATTTAGTCCTTTTTTCTGGCTTAACTTTTGCTAGTGCGATCTTTTACATGTTTATGACCTTAGCAACAAATCCCGCTTTCTTAAAGGGCTCGTTGAGTATTGCATTCCAAATTACTCAAATTGTCTTTGGATTCGGAATTGCATTGTTATCAATTATTACTTTTGTTTATATCGTGTATGCTAATAGCTTTTTGTTAAGTATGCGGCAAAAAGACTATGGAATGTACATGATGCTAGGTGCTAGGACTAGTAAAATTGGAAGATTGATTTTTACTGAAACACTTGTTGTTGGTTTATTAGCTACCTTATTAGGAACAGTTCTAGGAGTTGCTTTAACTCAAGGCGTTTCTAGCATTTTGATTTCACAATTAGGTTTGCAAATTCATAAATTTGTAGGATTCTATTTACCAGCATTACTTTGGACGATTGCCTTTTTTGCAATTTTATTCTTCTTAGCTGCTTTTTGGAATCGTCATAAGTTAGTTAAATCAAATATAATTAATTTACTTCATGAAGATCAAAAACCAGTTAAATTACATAGAAATAAATTATGGAAGTTTATTGAGGCTCTTTTAGGAATTGCATTACTTGGAACTGGTTATTGGGCAATGATGCATGCTGTAAAATTAGGTACCAAAACTATTCCAATTGCCTTCTTTACGATCGTTTTTGGTTCTTACTTTACTTTTGATTCCTTCTTTACAGCAATTATTGATTTGCTACGTAAGAACCTAGCTTTCAAATACAGAAAACTTCATTCCTTTACTTTAGGTCAATTAAAATTTAGATTAAGTGATTACACTCGTATTCTTTCAACTGTTTCCTTACTTTTCGCTCTTGCCTTGGGAGCAATTACTGTTGGTTTAAACTTCAATAATATGACTGAACAAGCTATGGAGAGTACTTACTACGATGTGGTTTTATATAACCATAATAAAAAAGTAGACAATCAATTAAAGAAAGTTTCTGTAAAATCAACTACGAATCTTGAGTATAAGATAATAATGGAAGGTAAAGGCAAGGAGAGACAACGAATTCTTTACATTCCTGAAAGTCAAATTGAAAATAATAAAATCATGTATCAACATTATTCACGTAAGAATGATGTAAGTCATTATGATACTAGACGTATTACTTTGAATGATTTTAAGAATAAAAAATCAAATGTTGCTGCCGAAGGCGAATATCAATTAGTGTCTCTTACTCCATATAAAGACGCTCAAGTTAAAGTTGTACCGCAAGTACAATATAATCGAATTAAAGCTACGGTAAATAAGATTGAACTTTTAAGAGTCAATGACTTCAGAAGTAATTTCAATAATATTGAAAAATTACAAAAATTGTCTGTAAATCAAATGATTAGCTCACCAAATGCAACTAAAGATGGAATTAATGTAAATCTTTCTAATTCTAAATCAGCTCAATATCGTCTAGTTTCAAGTATGACTTCTGGCTTTGAATTTATGGGCTTCTTCTTAGGTCTTGCATTCTTAGCAATGCTTGCATCAACATTAATGTTTAAAGTATTGTCTGGCGCTAATAGCGATAAGCCAAGATATCAAATGCTTTGGAAAATTGGTACTAGAAAGAGCTTATTAAAATCTTCTATTGCGAAAGAAATTGGTATCTTGTTTGCTTTGCCAGCTGCCTTGGGTGTAGTAGATGTTTTATTTGGACTACAATTATTTAAATCAATTTTAGGAATGAATACCTACGATAAACTTTGGATTCCATTTACAATTTTCGGAGTACTTTATGTAATTTACTACTTCTTAACAGTAGTTTTATATCAACATATCGTTTTACAAAAAGAAGATTAAAGAAAAGACTTCATCAAAAATTTGGTGAAGTCTTTTTGTGTTAAATTGACATTTTATTATAAGAAGCGATCTTCATATCTTTATCAGTCATGTTCATGATAGTAATTGAAGCATTGCGTGGACCATGAGCTAAATTATATTCTCCAGGTGCAAAACGGGAGACGATGCTTCGAATGGTAAATCCGTGAGTTACAAGCAAAATATTTTTAGCACCGTCTAATTGACTGATTAAGTCAAAGCCCTTGTTAACACGATTCCAATATTCTGCTGCATTTTCAGCTTCGTGGTAAGGATCTGCTTCTTTCATATAGTCCTTAATAGTATTAATATCAACCTCTTTAAGTAGTTCATCGCGTCTTGAATAGCCATGAGGACCACCGATCATGCGCCAAGCTTCGTCAGAATTCATTCCTTCAAAGAAACCATAGAACTGTTCTCTAAAAAATGGGGTAGCAATGTGTTGCAACTCATCCCGATTGCAATTTTCGTTGATAATATAATCGCAAGTATCGCTAGCTCTTTTTAGATCACTAGAAATTGCAATATCAAAAGGAATGTTGCTTAAAGCCTTGCCAGCATCTTTTGCGCCTTGAATTCCTTCATCGGTTAAAGGGGTATCGCACCAACCTTGCATTTTATCGTAGCGATTAATATAAGTTTGACCATGGCGAACAATATAAATTCTTTTCATTTTAGGAACTCCTTAATTAACATAGCTTAATTATAACAAAGCTAAAAAATCAAAATTTTGAAAGGCGTGTAAAGAAATAATAGGAGCAATACACCAACGATGATTAATAAAATTGTATTTTGCTTCATTAGCGTTTGGTGCTTTTCTTCGGTAATTTTATTGGCTTTAAATTTTTGACTGACTTTAATTTGGCGAGCGACAATTATTGCAATTAAGATCAAATAAATGATTAAACCTATGGATTCAAATATTATCATGATAATTCTCATCCTTCATAATGATAAAAATATTGTATCAAAAATTTTGAATATTAAGACGAAGTATACTAACTTAGTAGGTGAAAGAAGAGATGTATATGAGAGTTACTAAATTAGTTGTCGGAATTTTAATGATTGTATATTCAGTTTGGCTATTTATTCAAGGCCTATTGGGAGGATTCCTAGGAGTAATTGCCGATAAAAATATGTTAGCAGGTATTATTGGCATCCTACTTTGTGGTTTATTTATGGCAAGTGGAATTGTTTATATTTCAACTGAAAATAGCGATGGCTTAGGTGGAGATATAGCAGGACTGGCTATGATGATTGTCGCTGGAATTTTAGGATTTCTTGGTGGTACTTATTCTGGATTAGTTTGGACTGGAATTTTAGCTTTGATTATTGGAATAGGTTTCTTTATTTGGCATCTGAAGACAAGATAAGAAAAATCAGCTTAACAGGTTATGTTGATCTAATTTTTTAGTTCGAAATATTTCATCTATTTGAATTAAGTTTGTACAATTGAGTTGATGAGATCAATTGTTTTTTGATGGAAAGAAGAATTATTATGAAATTAATGTCTTGGAATGTAAATGGCTTAAGGGCAGCCTTACGGCATGGTTTTGTTAATACATTTACAGATTTAGATGCAGATATCTTTGCGATTCAAGATACTCGTCTTGAACCAAATGAAGTGCAAGTTGACTTGCCTGGGTATTATCAATATTGGAATTATGCTAAAAACCGTAAGGGTTATGCTGGGACTGCTGTGTTTACCAAAGAAAAGCCAATTACCGTGGCTAATGGTTTCGGAGTTCCAGAAGTTGATGGAGAAGGCAGAAGCATTACGCTAGAATTTTCTAACTTTTACTTTATTAATGTTCAAGCTCCATTTTCTGGCGAAAAATTGCAAAGATTGGACTTTAGAGAATTATGGGCACAAGCATTTCGAAACTATGCAACTAAGCTTATGCAATATAAACCAGTAATTATTGGTGGAGATATAGGAATAGCTCATGAAAAGATTGATTTAGCTGAACCTGAAGATAATCGTCATCGTGCTGGTTTTACCGGTATTGAAAGAAAAGAATTTACTGAATTATTAAATGCTGGCTTCATTGATACCTTCCGCTACTTCCACCCAGATGAAGCTAAGTATACTTATTGGAGCTATCGTGAAGATGCGCGTGAAAAGAATATTGGTTGGAGATTAGATTACTTCTTGGTATCGAACAATCTAGAAGATAAATTGACAAATGCTAAGATTTTAAGCAATATTATGGGATCTGATCACTGTCCAATTGAATTAGATGTCGACATTACTACTAGAAACTAATTTTTATGGCTGTTTGTCAAATCCTGTTGATGAATAGTTTTGAAAAAGAATCAAGCAACT
>CANOGU010000025.1 GCA_947565635.1 uncultured Lactobacillus sp.
CAGGCTTTTTTACTTTTCGTCAACCCTTTTTTTGCAAAAAATTAGCAATATTTTTCTAGAGTGCTAAATTATAAAACGCTATTTATCCATATAAAACAAAAATACCAGTCTTTTATCTAACAAAAGACTGGTATTAATCTTAATTATTCACCGAATTTTGGTTCCTTGGTAATTACTTTCATACCCTGCATATATGGTTGCAGTGCTTCAGGGACATTTACAGTTCCATCTTCATTTTGATAATTTTCTAAAATTGCAGCTACTGTTCTACCAACAGCAAGTCCAGAACCATTCAAGGTATGAGCCAAATGTAATTTACCATTTTCATCACGATAACGAATCATACTACGACGTGCTTGGAAATCGGTACAGTTTGAACAACTTGAGATCTCACGGTACTTATCTTGTGCTGGCATCCAAACCTCAAGATCATAAGTTTTGGCACTAGTAAAACTTGCATCTCCAGTTGATAATGCAACAACATGATAAGGTAAACCTAATTTTTGAAGTAAATGTTCAGCATTGTGAGTCAATTTTTCTAACTCATCCCATGAGCTATCTTCATCTACTACTTTTACCATTTCAACTTTTCTAAACTCATGCATTCTAATTAATCCACGAGTATCCCGTCCAGCAGAACCTGCTTCACTTCTAAATGCTGGAGAAAATGCAGTTACATTAATCGGCAATTGCTTAGCATCTAAAATCTTACCGCGGAAATAATTAACCAAAGGTACTTCAGCAGTAGGAATCAAAGTTAAGTCACGTGGCTTATCTGGATCGTCATTATCAACGATAGTATAAACATCTTCAGTAAACTTAGGGAATTGGCCTGTTCCTTGCATTGAGGCGTCATTGACTAAGTATGGTGGAATTACTTCTGTATAGCCATCTTTAGTATTCTCATCTAAGAAGAAGTTTGTAACTGCACGTTCAAGTAAAGCACCAGCACCCTTATAGTAAACAAAGCGCGCACCTGAAACTTTAGCTGCAGTATCCCAATCAAGAATATTTAATTCAGTACCAATTTCCCAGTGAGGTTTTGGTTCAAAATTAAACTTAGTTGGTTCATTCCATTTACGGACTTCTTCATTGTAGCTTTCATCTGGACCGATCGGATCAGAATCTGCTGGGAAGTTTGGTAAACGAAGCAAAATATAATTTTGCTTTTGAGTAAGATCTTCTACTTCTTTATCCAAATCTTTAATTTCTTTACCTACTTCACGCATTGCCTTAATAGCTTCGCTTGCATCTTCTTTATTACGCTTAGCTTGTGCGATTTGATCAGATACTTCATTACGCTTTTGCTTTAATTGTTCACTCTTTGTTAAAGCCTCGCGTCTTTCTTTATCAATTGCTACTAATTTATCCAATTCTTCTGGTTTAATGCCACGTGTAGCTAATTTTTTCTTTGACCAATCTAGATTTTCTCTGATTACTTTTATATCTAACATATTTCCTCCTAAATATAAAAAAGCCAATCCATCCCTACTACTGGGACGAATCGGCTTACACGGTTCGCGGTACCACCCAAATTTGGTTAAAAATACCACACTCAAATAGCGATAACGGTGCTAGCCGTGTAGAATTACCTACCCATATACGAAATCTGGAAACGACTATTTACTCATTCACACCAACCATGAGCTCTCTGAAATTAGTCTTAGGATTTCATGTTTATTTGCATTATATCATGCCAATCTTGTAGTGTTAATAAATAATATTTTTCTTGATAGTTAAATAGAGACGTAACAGCTGAATAATCAGTAGTATAAACATATCTAAAACCTAATTTTTTCAAAAGTTTTTGAGAATTTGTATTAGAGACAAATGTCCCAGCCCAGAGTTGATTCTGCTTCAGGTCTTTGAAAGCATAATTAATTATCAATTTTAAAGTTTCTGTCATAAGCCCTTGATGCCAATAATCCTTATCTAATAAAAAGCCTAAATCTTTAGTCATCAAAAGCCCATTATATTCATCTAATCCACGCTCATATAGTTCAACTAAGCCAATTAAACGATTATTTTCTTTCAAAACTATTCCGTAGCTGTAAGATCTATTCTGATACTGTAAGACACTTTTCTTAGCGGCATCTAAATCTTCTAAATATTGATAACCAGCGCTTTTATGATAAATACTATCCTGTCCCCATTTTAAAAGTATAGCTGCATCTGTCATTTCAATATTTCTTAAAACAATTCTTTTACTTTCCAGCATTACTTGCCTACTAACTTCACTAACCATTTTGCGCCGTAAATTAAGCCTAAGCTGTATGCAGCAATAGTCCAAGGCTTACCTAATAAAATAATCCATACATACGTAGAAAATTTCATTTCAGTCAAGCCTGCTATCATGCATAAAATATCATCAGGTGCCATTGGCGCAATAATACAAAGTGCAAAGAACCAATTAAACTTTTTCTGATTTGCTGTCCACTTCATGTATTTTTCATAAGTTTTTTCTGAAACTAAATGCAAAATAAATGGTTTGCCGTAATGTCTTGCTAGGAAAAATAAAATAATAGATCCTATACAAATTCCAACGTAATTATAAACGAAACCCCAAATTGGTCCAAAAAATATGACGCCTCCAAGCAGAGAAACCCCACCTGGAATAATTGGAATTACAACTTGAATTATTTGAATTAAAGTAAAAATTAATGGTCCAATTATTTGCTTATTTGCTAGATAAGCTTTCATTTTCTCTTGACTGGTAAAAATGCCTAATTTGTACCAATAAATACTCAAAATAATCAGAATAATTGTAATGATAATAGTCAAAATATTGATTAATTTCCGACTCGTTTTAGTAGACATTTTTCTGCCCTCCTTGGTATGTTAAATTAATAATAACAAAAACAAGGCAAAATAGGCGCTATAGCCTAAGAATTATCAATAAATAAATGAATAAGCTCTAAAAATTTATTCTATAATAATAATGTGCTATAAAATAACTAAGAGGTTTAATTATGGTTGTTATAAAAAAAGATATAATTTACGATGAAAATAACAATTTAAAAACGGATATCTATTTTCCAAATAATACTAACTCACAAACTAAAATTCTAATCTTTTGGCATGGTGGAGGTTGGTTCGCTGGCTCTAAGAATGATGTCAAAAATTGGGGAATAAAGTTAGCAAACGCAGGCTTTATGACTCTAATCCCAGATTATCGTCTTGCACCAACATTCACTTTTCCAGCTGCTCATAATGATAGTAAAAAATTTGTAGAATGGCTTTTAGATTCAGAATATACTGATGACGATGATCAACAAAATATTGTTCAGATTGGCGCTAGCGTAGGCGGAACTCAAGCTTTATATATTGCTGGGTTATATGGTTTTCCTACCGTAACTTGGTCTGCATCAGTGGACTTTTCTAATTGGATGAAGAATCATCAAAAAGTTATACCTTCAAGATATGGCGCCAATGAATTACACTTAACTGATTTGCATGATATCTTTGAATCTTTTTATAAGTTCTTTGTCATGACCTATGCAGGTAAGGATGATCCAGTTATCTATAAACAAATGGATGCTCAAAATTATGATTTTAGTAAATTAGAACGCCTAAAAATGATTAACTCGGCCCATGAATTGGTTCCTCTAGATGGTGTTTTAAACTTTATTGCGTTTTTAGCTAATAAAGATCATGAAGTTGAATTATTAGTCATCAAAGGGCATCGCCACGCAATGGACTATGCCAAAGACTACTTGGATGAATCTTTAGATTTTCTATTCCAGACTATCAAGGAGAAAAAGAATGATTAATATTAACAAATTTATTTCCATTCGTAAAAAATTAGGTCTATCTCAAACCGAATTATGCAATGGCATTTGTACTCAATCTACATTAAGTAAATTTGAAAATAATGGTCATATCCCTTCTTTAAAAATCTTAAACAGTCTCTGCGACCGCATGAATATTAATGTAGCAGATATTATGGATGTAGATTCTAATAAAAAAACATCCCATAAATTATTTGAAGCAGACTTTGCTGTTATTCAACTTGATTTTCCAAAAGTTGCTCAAATCTTAGGCAGCATTAATAAAAAAGAATTAGTTCGTCAAGAAGATACTCTCCACTATTATTATTTACGCGGTCTTATCGCTCTAGAACTTGATCATTCGGAAACTGATGCTTTATATTATTTCAATTCAATCTTAGATGTAAAGTTATCAAAGCAAAATAAAATTTACTATCTTCTTGCTCTTAAAGGATGTAGTCGAGTTTACGATTTACAGCACGACGTTTACAAAGCTCGTCATTATTATGACATTATTTTAAATTCAATTTCTAATGTTGATCTTGAAGATGAAGACTCCTTGCTACAGTTTCTTTCTATTTTGTGCAATGGTAGTGAATTTTATGGTCGCAACAAAGATTATCAACAATCCGATAAGCTATTAAAAATGGGATACGATTTATGCAAGAAAAGACCTGTAATTTATTTTGCTGCTCGAATTCTTTATCAATTAGCACAAAATAATATTGCAGAAGACGGGACTCAAGAAGAAACTACTCAGTATCTAAATGACGCAGCCGCTTTTGCTCGTCTTAATAATAATCGTGTCCTTTTAGAAAAGATTAGCAGTCTTAATTAATTGAACCACTTCTTTTATCATCTTACTAAAAAGAAGTGGTTTTTATAGATATTATAAAGTAAGCGCTTTATAATATGAATATATTGAAAAGAGGAAATTTTATGTCTAAATATGAATCAATTAATCCATACACAAATCAATTAATTAAAAGTTATCCAAATGCTACTCAACAAGAAATAGATCAAGCCCTAGATGTGGGTGAAAAGTTATACCTTACTTGGTATAATCAACTCCCGGCTACTAGAAGCAAATCACTTCATGAAATTGCAAACAATTTCAGCAAACATCGTAAAGAAATGGCCAAAACCATGACTTTAGAAATGGGAAAACTATACCAAGAATCACTTGAAGAAGTAGATTTATGTATTAATATTTGTAACTATTATGCTGATAAAGCTCCTAGCATGCTAGAACCCACCACTTTAGAGTCGGAATTAGGATCAGCTTATTATTTAAAACAATCAACAGGAATTATTATGGCCTGTGAACCTTGGAATTTTCCGCTATATCAAGTTATTAGAGTTTTTGCTCCTAACTTTATGGTTGGAAATCCAATTATCTTAAAACACGCTCATAATGTTCCAGCATCCGCAGAATTAACTGAAAAAATTATTGAAGAAGCTGGTGCTCCAAAAGGTAGTTTACAAAATCTATTTCTTTCTTATGATCAAATTGGTGATGTAATTGCTGATAAACGCGTCCAAGGTGTCGCTGTTACTGGATCAGAACGTGGTGGTAGTAGCGTAGCTGAAGCCGCAGGAAAAAACATTAAAAAGTCTACTATGGAATTGGGTGGAAACGATCCATTTATAGTTTTGGCTGATGCAGATCCAGATGTTTTAAGAAATGTATTAGGTGATGCTAGAACATACAATTGTGGTCAAGTATGTACCTCTTCTAAACGAATCATTGTTGTTGAGTCTCTATATAACGAAGTGATGAACATTCTACATGATACCTTTGCTAGTCTGAGACCAGGAGATCCTCTAAATGAATCTACTACTCTTGCACCAATGAATTCTCAAAAAGCTGCTGACAAATTAGCTGAACAGGTAAAGAAAGGCATCGAGCACGGTGCTATGGTTAATTATCAGTATCCTGAAATTAAAAGTTCTGGGGCTTTCTTCCGCCCAATGATCTTAACTAATATTGATAAAAAGAATCCATTATTTAACGAAGAATTATTTGGTCCTGTGGCTGAAGTATTTAAAGTTAAAAATGAAGAAGAAGCCATTTCATTAGCTAATGATTCAAGTTTTGGCTTAGGTTCAAGTGTTATTTCTTCAAATGTAAATCACGCTCAAGAAGTTGCTAGCCAAATTGAGACTGGAATGACTGTAATTAATGGGCGCTGGATTACTGCTCCCGAATTACCATTTGGCGGAGTAAAGAAATCTGGTTATGGTCGTGAACTAAGTGAGCTTGGCTTAATGTCATTTGTAAATGAACATTTAGTAATTGATGTATCAAAATAATTTTTTAGCAGTACAAAAAAAGAATTGGGTCTAACCCAATTCTTTTTATTTTTGTTTCATACTACGAAAAGCAACTACCGTTAACAAAATACTTGATACGAACAATAAGTACGTAGATACTCCAAAAGAAACTGCATTGGCTACAATTCTTTGAATTTCCATACTATTAGTTGCTGCGTTATTAGTTATTCCTACCGATAAACCAGCATTCATAAAAATCAATTCAACCGCACAAATTACTAGCACAATTGATTCTATCAAAGACAAGAGGAAAACTATTCTCTTATTATTCTTACCATTTTTAATAGTCAAAATAATAATTGCAATCGGCACACTAACTAGTAACAGCCACATTCCATACCCAATAAAGATATATTTGCCACTAAATCTTCCAAGTGAAAGTAGAGTTTTAGAAATTGATACTGCTTGGTAGCCTTGCATAGTTCCCGACGAAAACGGGCCACTAAAAACTAGTAATAAATTTAAAACTGCTATTAGAACTACACCTAGTTGAGTAGCAGTCCTTTTTTGTTTAACAACCTTCTTTATTGCTTCTGGATCACGCCCCAGTTTATCATCAATCTTTTGTCTACGTGCTTTTACCTTATTTTCGCCTTCTTCAAAAGAATTGACTACATCAGAACCAACTTTATTTACATGTTCAGTTAACCTTTTATCAACTGTATACTGCTCTGTAGTGTTACCCTTATTTTTATCGCAAACTATAAACAACCAAATTAATAGTGCAATAAAACATGACCAACCTAAGGCTGGAGAAAAACTAGTTAAAATCAAAAGAATAATTCCTACAACAAAAACAATCATTGAATTAACTTGAATCCAATTAATCATCGTAGCAATTGTAGAGTTCTGCTTTTTGGGCTCAATCTTTTTAACCGATCTAGTTTTCCTATTTAATTGCTTATCATTGTTTTCTTCATTACGAGTTACTTTCTGTCCCGTAAAGAATTCATTTCTAAATTTCTCTAAATCAAAGTTACAATTAGGGCACTGTTTATCTGTAGATTTTACATCTTCTCCACAATTTGGACACTTCATACTTATTCCCTCATAAACTTTTTAGCTTATTATAGCATTTAAATTAATTAAACCAAAAAAGAGGCAAAGAGCTAATTTTCTCCCTGTCTCTTTTTAGATGCCATGCCGACTAACCACCAAGCCATAATAAATAAAATAGCTATTCCAATCAAAGCACCAGCTAATTTTTTGAAATCACCATTGAAAATTGCATCCCCGCCAAAGGCATAAATAAATGAAGTAGGAAACATCCCTACGATTACCATTGATAAAAATTTATTAGCAGGTGTGTCCAATCTAGCTGCTGTATAATCTACCAACACACTAGGGATCACAGGCACCATAAAACCTAAAGTCATCCCTAAACTAGGATGCTTTTGATTCATTAACCAATTTAAAAACTTATTTTTCTTAAATCGATGTGAAAAATCAACTCTTTTTATCAAACTTTCTACAATACAATTTCCTAAAATATTTCCAGCCCAATTAATTGCTAACCCAATCCACGGCCCGTAACAAAGTCCTGCCAAAATACAAAAAACGGAATTTGACATACCAGGAATAGCATTTAGAACTGCTATCAGTCCCAATAAAAATAGACTATCGCGTACTTCATGTTGGCGAATTAAGTAGAGCAATTTCGTTTTAGTATGGCTATCAGGATGCATTAAAACATCAATTTCAGGGCGATAATCACGGTAGAGCAAGTAGAGTAAAATTACTGCTACTAAGATACCACCGATGATAAATACCACTTTTCTCAATTTTTTTGTCATAGTTTCACTCATCTATTTCAATTATCAATAGTCGTTAATTATATTTTTCCACTATTTTATTTAATAAGCAAAGGCGAATAATACTCATCAGTTCTTATCTTTATCGTATTATAATAATAAAGATAAAGCTATTTAAAAGAAAAAATTTTCATGACAGCCAAACCTATTTTTAGCGATATCGACGGAACGCTAATTACATCTTAAGACGATGTTTCACCTGCTACCATAGATGCAATTCGAAAACAGATTATTGCTGGCGACTTATTCATTCCTGTCTCTGCTCGCATGCCAAAAGGGGTTATGAACGTTGTAGATAAAATGCCTAATTTTTGTCCAATTATTGCGTATAATGGAACTTTAGTTTTAGATGAAATGGGACGACCTCTTAATTCACAATTTTTTGATGCTGCAGAAGCAGTTAAATTAATCAATGAAGTAGAATCTCTTAAGACCTCAGATCTTGCTTGGGATGTCTATAGTGATTACAATTGGTTTTCCTCTCTTAATAAAAATTCGTTAGTTGTAAAAGAGAAAAAATAGTTAGTGTTAAGCCTCTCATCTTTTAGAAATTATCCCTAAAGGAGTTAATAAAGGGGGGCAGCTAAAAAATAAAGTTGATTTTCCAATCACCTTAGATAATGATCATGACCGAATTGCAGCTGTTTTAAATAAAATATCTAATTAACTTATATAAAGAAAAAAGATTGAAGTTAATCCTTAATCATAAATGAATAACTTCAATCTTTCATTTTTTGAACGCTAAATCCTATTCAGTATCCTTTTTATTCTTTTTTCTGCCTAAGCCTTCGTATGTAATCTTCATTGCAGCAGACATATTGATTGGTAGTAAGAATACTAAGAGTAATAATCCAATATCCACACATAATGCAACTTCAATTAAAGTTGGAACGCCAGACGGAATTAAAGCAGCAAACGTACCACCAAGGATAACCGCAGCGGAGATTACAACTGTTCCGATAATATCGCAGGCTTCAAGCATTCGTTGACTTGTACTCCAGCCAGGGTTTACTTCTCCCAATTCACGATAACGCATCATCAGGAAGATTGAGTAGTCAACACCCAAAGCAACAATCATGATAAAACTGAAGAATGGGGTGTTCCAAGCCAATAATGATCTACCTAAAACGGCCTTAACAATCCATTGATTAATTGATAAAGAAGTTAGGTATGCAATTACCAAAGTACCTAGGATAAACATTGGTTGCAATACTGATCTAGTAACAAAGATCAAGGCAATACCAATACCTACTAACATAATAATTGCAGTTCTTAAGAAGTCGCTACTTGCAGTTTCTTGAGTATCGTAAATCTTTTCAGATTGTCCACCCATTGCAACTGTTGAACCAGCAAGACTTGTACCCTTAACTGATTTCTTAACCATGTTACTAATTTCATGAGCCTTCTTTGCTCCTTCAGTTGAAGCAGGGTTCATCTTTAGAATGATGATGATCTTAGTAGATTTAAGATCTGAACTCATGTAATTATCAAGAGCTGGCTTAAAGGTTGATGAATGAATCATCTTAGCCGGGATGTAGAAAGTCTTACCAGCCGCTGAATCAGCTAAGCCAGTTAAGTATTCTTGACCAGCGCCTAAACCACTGTTTACTTTATCAATTCCAGCAGTAATCTTCGGATTATTCGATGCAATTTGACCAGCACCATTTGCTAATTGATTTGCACCGCCATTAAGTTGACCAATACCCGAGCTTAATTGACCAGCACCACTGTTTAATTGACCAATACCATTTGCCAATTGGTTAGTACCGTTTAAACCAGATTGCAAACCAGTGTTTAATTGACCAGCACCGTTTGCTAATTGGCCTGCGCCGTTTGCAAGCTGACTAGAACCAGCTACACCTGCTTGTAAACCACTTGCAAGTTGGCCTGCTCCACTGTTTAAGCGAGCTGCGCCGTCATTTAAGCGACTAGCACCTGCAACACCTTGAGCTACAGCACCTTGAACTTGGGTTAAGCCTGAGCTTAATTGGTTCAA
>CANOGU010000026.1 GCA_947565635.1 uncultured Lactobacillus sp.
CTTCCATTACTTGCTTTAATTCGCCAAACAAGTGAGTTGCTCTTTTAGTAGCAGTCGTTGTATTTTTGGCAACCATATTAGTAACAAAGTTGTTTAAAGCATGATCGTAACTAATAGGCAATTGTCCAATGGTGATACTAGTTGCAACTTCTCTAACTGGATCCCAAGTAACAGAATTACACTGTGCTTTTTCAAAAATTCCTACTTCATCGAAAAGCACACTCACGTAGTCATATAAGTCAACTTGAGTTAGTTTTTGATACTCGCCTTGCATTTGCTCATATGAAACAGTAAGCGAAATATTTGGGTACCCGATCCTGTATTCTTCCATATAAGCTTTAGCAATTGCTAGCAGCTTATTTTTATCATTACCAATTCCATACGACGATAAATCTACCGCTTGTACTCTCAAAGGTGCGTTAGTTACCCGTGCATATTCAGAAACTAGCACCGTTTCATCTAATTCTAAAGTTTGTTCTGATACCTCAGGCTCAGCGTTCGAATCATCTTCACCTGGTGCTACATCTGTGGCATGAGCGAAACTAAAGAAATCTGAATTAATCCATTGATTGGTTCCAACTTCATAAAAGGTTTTACCTTGACTAGTTGACTGCGCTGTAATTCTTAGTAAACTACCTAAACTATAGTATTTTCCGGTTGGATTTATACCACTTGGATCACTATATACGGGAACTTGTGCAGTTTGCTGAATATTAGCTTTTTCTGCATCATCTTCTTTATATTCAACTGTTCCAGGTTCTTTAAAACTAACATTATCGCCAGATTTAACCCAAAGCTGATGGCCATTCTGCTGACCAATGTGATACCACTTAGTGCCTCCAGCGTCAGTTGAAATATCATAAATCGGATATTGACCTTTATTATTCCAGCTAATTACGTTTCCTGTCCCACCAGGACCCGACATCATTGTTACATTACCGTTAATACTTAAACGGCCATAGGCTTTTTGTGTTGCATAGTCCCCAGTCTTTGATAAGACAAAATATTGAGATGAAATCCATTGCGTATCTCGATTGCCCAAATTGTACCAAACAGTTCCATCGATATCTTTAGCCTTCCAATAAATCTTATAGCTCTTTCCGTTTGACAAGTATTGTCCGCTTTTACGACCACCAAACGGCGATGTATAAAGTGGGACTTGACCAGGGCCTGCGTATGAAACAGTACCAACACCATCATTCTTAACAATTATGCCTTGAATGTCATCACCCACTTCAAGAGTCCCTTGAGCCGTAATCTTGTTGACAACATAGTTGCCTGATTTATCAAATGTAATTAAACTGGCTTCAACCCAATCACCTGTATCAGTCTTATACCATGTATCATTATTGAGCGTTTGCTTATCAGTCTTTGCAACAAACTTTAAATATTCGCCGTTCCTAATACTATTTACAGGTGTGTGTCCCTTATATGGGGTACTAAACAGGCTAATTGTACCGTTAGCCAAATATTGAACTGTTGCTTTTCCATCAAACGGTTCTCCGTCTGGCTGTGGTTGCTCTTCAGGAGAATAGGTAACGTACGGCATGATCGCATTGTAAGTGTCGCTAGTTGTTTCATCCCTAGTGATTGACTGCATATTACGACCATACTTAATTACTACTCCCTTATCTTTACCTGCATGTTTCAGCATTGTCAGATAATAGTTGTTAAACCTAAATTCTCCATTATATAAAGCTTCCATTGTGTTAGTGGGTTGATCTCCAGCTTGGTCAGCCCCAAAAATAGCTGCATTAGCATTACCTAGCTCTTTAAAGTTCCAGCCTAAGTTTGCAACAGTTGGAATATCACTAGCAAAACCTAACCCTGAAATAGGCCACGCTAACGCATCAGAAATCAAATCAAACGCTCTATTAGGACTGGCATGGGCCTCACTAATATCCTTCTTTAAAGGGATATTGGATAAATCAGCCCATGCATGATTAGCAGTAACTGAAATTGAAGTCATGCTTTTAGATACGTCTACAATTCTAAATTGCTGATTCTTTTCATCATCTTCTAATCCCATATCAGCCACAATTACCATGCCCTCAGTTATGTCTCTGCTTAAAGGGGCATTAATAGGATACGTCATTGCCAAAGTTGGTATTTGATTTCTATTTTTAGTAATTGAAATACTAAGTAAATCTTTAAGTGATCCCAAACCTTCAGTATTAAAATCTGAAATATATGTCTCATATAATCTAGGAATCATACAATTGCTCGCCTCCATCTTGGTTGGTATTCAAACTTAGAATAATTACCACTCAAAGAAATAGTATTTTTACCGGGTATTAATTCAGGGTACTCATGATTCGGTAAGATTGCTCTACTAGTTCGCAATTCTGTCATTGATTTGTAAACCAAACATTTCTCACTATCTATAAATAATTCATTATCTGTATCTTTAAATTGATAAGCCAAACCATTAATCGTCAAAGTAAAGTCTCCATTACCTACGATATGAAAAATAGGGAGTGAATTCCATTTAGTAGGATTATAAACCGGATTACTTGGTACAGCTTGATACTTAATAGCTTCATCATTAATTAAGAAAGGTTTGCATGCTAAGCTCATAGTAACGTTAGCCCAAGTTTCATTAGTTGGAGTAACAACAGGGCTTTCACTTACAAAAGCTTCCCAGTGCCAGCCTTTGAACGGTTCAAAGTAAAATGGCTCATACTTTACAAATTTATCTTTGTAAGTCAACCAATCGCCAAAGTCCATGCCCCAAGTAAACCAATCTTTATAGAAAGTCGGGCGTTGAACAACAAAAGTAATTTGTTGAGTTATGTCTGTATAGTTCAAATTATCATTGATATATGAACCATTTACTCCCACAACTGACGTGAGTGAAACATTTCTTTTAGTAGTAGCTTGAACTAATGGATAAACTACCATAGCACCATAGTAATCAGAACCTGTTCCATGATAAATTAATCTACCTAATGACACTTATACCCTTCTTTCTATTAATTGAATTCAATCGCATTCTTGCATTTACAACTTCAGTAATCGAATTACCTAAAGCTTGTTTATCTACATTTATGCTAGTTTCAACGGTTGATGGTGATGTGAGAATGGCAGTTAGTAAATCGATAACCTTATCTAGCTTTTCTCCTAAGCCATCAGTATTAGTATTAATGGGTTGAATGTTATCTCTGGCGGCAACAATCGCAGCAGTCTTGCCAAGCAATTCGTAAGAACGACTAGATTTAACTGCTGATAATGGAATAGCCATTTCTGGTCCAGCTTCACCAAAGATAGAAGGCTGGTTAGCAATTCCACCATTTGCATATCTTGCATGCCCAGTTGGACCCCAGCCAGCGCCAAAGTGAATGTCATTACGCCAGTTTGAATCATTGAATAAAGCCAGCAATTGATCCCAGCCGTGATAAATGTTGCCGTGTCCTTTAACTTTATAAGCATTAAATGTACTAGTCTTATACTGCAACAATCCACGAGCAGGACCTGAGCCGTTACCATCTGGATCTGCACCTGGTTGTACAGCTTTAGGATTACCACCTGATTCACCAGCAATCATAGAAATGATTTTTCTAATTTCTGTTGGAGTAACTGAGGTATGCATCGTTTCAGCAGCCTTTTTAATGTCTTCGCCCCAACGATCAGCACCTGTACCGTTTGGGTCCTTTTCGTCACCGCCAAGACCAAACAAATCGCCAATCTTGCTGATGAAGCTAAAGAATCCTTTCAGTGGTTTCAAACCTTTAATGAATTTCTCTAAACCAGAATTTGCTTTAACGTCTCCGTCTCCGCTCTCATTCTTCAAACCCGGAATACGACGATAGCTTACTGCTCCTTCGTGGAAGTCAGAAACTTTAGCCATACCGATTCCAGAGCTTGGATTCATCGCAGACCAAATCTTGCCACCGCCAGCATAAACACCGACGTGATTACGACCTCCAGGTCCAAAGAATACTAAGTCGCCAATTTGTGGATCTTTAACTGCACGTGAAGCTGAATACTGATCTCCAGAATAATGAGGAAAGCTTTTACCGAATGCTTTCTCTAAGGCATACTTAACTAATCCTGAGCAATCGAATGAATCTGGTCCTTCGGCACCCCATACATATGGTTTATCTTTACCATATTTTTCAACAGCACCTAGTAATCCTCCTTCTGCTTCACCATCAAGAGAACTAGATACCATATTCCAAAGGGTTTTCCAAAAGGCACTTACTTGTTTCTTGCCTTTATCAAATCCCTTGGTAATCATCGTATGAAATGCACCACGAGATAAGCCCTTAACACCTGTCCACTTAAAAATACCATCTAAGTATTTTTGTGGACCAGAGACAATCTTTTTAGCTAAGTCAAAGAACTTCTTCATGCCGTCCATGGTGTTCTTAGCCCATGAACCGATGCCACCAAAGAAGTTCCCTACATTCTTGCCAATATTGCTAAAGAATCCACCAATACCACCATTTGCAAAATGAGCAACTCCCATTGCATTCATTAAATTCTTGGTATCTGAAGCATTAAGAATTTCGTCACCAGGCATAAGCATGGTAGTAGTATTACGTCCTTGAAAAATGCCGAACTCACCGGTTGCTGGACGGTAAAGAGCTTCCTTATTACCAGTTTCTGGTGAATCATTACCATCGTTAACCATTGCTAGTGTGGGTTCAGTAATAGCCCTACGTTGGGAGCCAAAATAGCCAGTACCACTTGCAAAGTGAGGAAGCTTCTTAACAGTAGAATGACCACCACCAAAGAAGAAAATGACATCATTAACAGCACCAATACCTCCGTTAACAATATCAATTAGTCCATTCATGGCATTCTTACCTAATTTTTGCATTGACTTCCACATGTCAGAGAAAATATTCTGAATGCCTTTGCCCAAGTTAGACCAGCCACTTCTCCATTTCTTATTGAAGCCATCAAACCAGGAATGCATATTGCTTCCCCATTTTGAGGCATTTGACTTCATATCAGACCATTTTTTGCCGGTATCTTTTTTTATAGCATCCCATTTTTCAGCGAAATTATGAGCTATCTTGTGTAATTGATCTCCAGTAGTTCGTCTTAAAGCATCAAGCATATTGCCATGGCTCTTTTTTAAGTTCTTCTGGAAATCACTAGAAATTTGGGAAACATAACTGTGATGCTTAAGCCATTCTTCACCTGACTTATCAGAATAATCTCTATCTTGCCCTAAAAGCTTTTTAGTACCTTCACTAGCAACCTTCTTAGATTTATTCCAAAAATCACCTACTGACTTATGAAGATTATTCCAATGAGAATCCCATGTCTTTTTTGCATTCTTAGACCAAGATTTAAAACTCTTTTGTAAGGATTTGGTTCCTTTGTCATAGTTTTTCCGAGTGTCCTTAGCCCATCTGGAAACTGTTTTCTGTGTACTCTTCCAATGCTTAGACCAAGATTTATTAAAGTCTTTAGTCCATTTTTTTGTTTGTTTACTTATATCTTTATAAGCAGTTTGAAATAATTTTCCTTTTTGAAATGCTTTAACGTATCTATTTTTAGGAATTGACTTAAAGAAATTACTTAAATTAGTATTGAATTTTTTAAAGAAATTATGTCCATTTTTTAGAAAAGTATCATAGCCTTTCTTGATATTAGGTCCAAGTTTCTTTATAAAATTCTGTGAGTTTTTAACTGTTTTATCTAAATTTTTCTTAGAATCTTTACCAAATTTCTCAAAGCCTTTGCCAACTTTCTTCCAGTAATTATTCCAAGCCTTTTGCTGTTTCTTTTGGTTTTGCTCTCTGAGCTTATCAGCCTTTTGCCATTCTTTTTGTGCCTTTTGGTTAGACTTCTGAATACCTTTCCACCAAGAACCAATTCCTTTTCCTGCTTTGCTTAAAGCATCTTTAGTAGACCACCCTAAGTTTTCGATAGACCAGAAATTCTTAGGTGGCTTTTTAGATTTCCAACCATTAAGAAATTCTTTAGTTGCTTTACCGCCCCAGCCACCAGCAATCTTACCGATTTGTGAACCGATCATAGCTCCCATTGGACCACCGAAAGCCATACCAATTCCACCACCAATTGCAGAACCAATTCCTTTTCCTGCATCTTGGTATTGCTTCATTGATTCTTTCTTATCTTTAAATGCTGAAAGGATAGACGAACCTGCATCTAAAGCGACTCCTACACCTGCTACACCAGTAGCAACTTTACCAGCTGTAGTTAAGCCACTTAATCCACCAGCAGAGTGAATTGATTGTAATGCACCAGAGAATTTTCCTTTTCCAGTATTAGAATAAAGATCTTTAATTACTGAACCTAATTTACCAAAACCTGACTTCAATTTATCAATTGCAAGCAGACCTTTAATTTGCATTGTTTCAAATGCGTCAGGCATCCCTTTAATAAATCTATAAGCTGCTTTTCCACCTTTAGCAATTCCCATTAATCCCGTTGCTAATGGGCTTAATGTTTTTATAGTTGCCATGGTTACTAAGTATCCAGCAATTAATTTAATAGCTGTTTTATTTTTAGCAAGATTATGAACAATATCAGCAATTTTAGCTAATGGATCATTAGATTTAGAAGCCTTATCACCTACAAGTCCAAATGCACCACCAATTGTGCTAATAATATCAGCAAAATCTTTCCAAACCTGTTTTCCAATTGCTCCACTTAATTTACCAACATCTACAACTATGCTTGCAATATCTTTACCATGAGCTGAAAGAAAATTAAAAGTATCTTTTATAAGACCATTTAATTTTTCTAAACCTCTATTAAGCGTATCAGTAATATCCTTGCCTGCATTTTTGCCAGTGCCTTTAGACATAGAATTAAGAGTTTTATTTAACCCATCTGAAAATGTTTTACCTAATTTTGTAAAGGCATTTTTAGTATCTTTGGAAGTTACCCAATCACTAATTCTAGCAACAATTGGGTTAGCTGCTTTTGTTAAAGGATCACTAATTGCAGATAATAAAACTGGCATTTGAGACTTAACCGTTCTCATCATACCAGGAATAGTTTTACCAAAGTTTTCAGTAGCTCCTTGATATTGCTTAGCTGTATCTTGTAAAACTTGTTCCATAGTTTTAGAAGTGATTTTACCAGCTGACATCAAATCGTTCATTTGTGCCATAGTAAGCTTAGAATTATGAGTTACTGCTTGTTCTGCTTTCAGTAAGTTTGTTCTCAAAACAGGAAAGACATTAACAAAAGACATCATATCTTGGGCAGATACTTTACCATTTGCCATCATTTGAGAAAATTGAACGCCAAAATTTTCTACTGCATCATCAGTTGCACCGAAAGCGTCTTGCAATGTAAGGACTGACTTAGTTAATTTACCAGTCAAGTCAGCATTTTTACTGATTGAGTAGAATTTTTGGTTTAGCTGGTCAACCATGCTTACTGAGTTATTAGCAGCAATAGCCATTTTAGTAGTCATATCTACTAACTTTTGACCTTCTTTAGCACTTCCAGTTAAAGTATGCCACGTGGCTAGCATAGTTTCTTGTTCAAGTGAATATTGCTTAGCTTCGTCTTTTGCTGAAGAAATAGCACTTGTCAAATGTCCCCATGCACTTTGAGCAACATTTGATAAAATATTTGCTCCTAATACGGACTTAAAAATAGAATGAGTTTCTTTAGCTTCATCTTTTACTCCGACTAGTTTTGCTTTGATTTTATCAAAAATTGAAGGATTAGCTTTCTTCATTTCAGAAGATAGGCCAGACATTTCCGACTTTGTCTTAGCTAAACTTGTGGCTGTTTCATCTACCCGCATCTTTTGACGTCTGTAAGCTTCACTAGATTTACCAGCTTCAGAAGCTATTTTAGAGAGTTCATTAGATTGAATCTTGTAGACTTCATTTAATTTGTCATATTCACGGGATAAGCCAGATAACTTTGCTTTATTTGCTTCTTCGTGCTTGCCTTCTGCTTCAAGTCTTCCAACATAAGCATTACTTGACTCAGTAATTTTTCTAAGTTCGCTTTGTGCACTTGCTAATCCTGACTTGTAGTAATCAAGTGAGTTACGAGCTTTTTCTTGTTGCTGACTTAATTTGGCAATTTTAGTAGTAGCATTGGCTACATTTCTTTCAGCAGTAGCAATCTCTTTAGAGTATCTTTCATACTCATTACGGCCTTTTTCTGTGGTTGTATCAACCTTACTTTGAGCTTCTTTCAAGCTATTTAATTCAGACCTATTGCGCTCTAATAAAGATTGTTGCTTTTTTAATGTATCGCCTAGTCCTTCATATTTAGCTTTAGCTGCTCCCAGTTGATCGCCAGCAGATTTAAGTTCGGCAACTTGTGCTTTCCAGGCACTAGTAGCAGAGGAGACTTCATTTTTTAAAGATTTAAGAGTTTGAATCGGTTGTTCGCCATCAAGAGAAATTCGCGTATTAAAATCACCAACCGGTATTTTTCCTGCCATTATTTAACCTGCTATATAAAACATGGAAATATGTAGGAGAAGACGAATTTTCTACATATCA
>CANOGU010000027.1 GCA_947565635.1 uncultured Lactobacillus sp.
CCCATTCATCTTGCTTGTTAGCTTCACGAGTTTCAAGAGATTCACCACAGCAAATGATTGGAGTTACGCCATTAGCAAATAAAGCCTTAGCTTTCTTGTTAATGTCTTCATCAGTTTCGTGGAAGTAACCACGACGTTCTGAGTGACCAATAATACAGTAGTCAATACCCATTTCATTCAAAACTTTAGGTGAAGTTTCACCAGTAAAGGCACCTTCAACTTCAAAGTATGCATTTTCTGCACCAGTATGTAAGTTTGAGCCTTCAGCAGTCTTCTTTAAAACATAAAGATCAACTGCAGGTGCAGCAATAACTGATTCAACTTTACTTGGATCTGGTAACTTACCCTTAACTGCATTAACAAATTCAATGGTTTGTTCAGGGTTCATGTGTAATTTCCAGTTACCAGCAATAATTGGTGTACGCATTAAAAATTCCTCCTAATTTTACTTGTCAGAAACACAAGCGATTCCTGGTAATTCTTTACCTTCAAGGTAGTTAAGTGAAGCACCACCACCAGTAGAAATGTGGCTGATCTTAGGAGCGATTCCTAATTGCTTAGCAGCAGCAGTTGAGTCACCACCACCAATAATAGTTACAGCATCCTTTAAGTCAGCTAATGCACGACCAACTTCCAAAGTACCTTCTGCGTAATTTGGCATTTCGAATGCACCCATAGGTCCGTTCCATACAACAGTCTTAGCATCTTTTAAGATATCTCTGAATTTTTCAACAGTCTTAGGACCGATGTCAAGACCCATTTCGTTGTCAGGAATATCGTCACCAACAACTTCGTGAGGAGCATCATTTGAGAATTCAGTAGCTGCAACGTTATCAACTGGAAGAACAATCTTGTCGCCAGCCTTTTCAAGCAAGCTCTTAGCAAGTTCTACCTTGTCAGCTTCAAACAATGATTTACCAATCTTGTGACCTTGTGCAGCTAAGAAAGTATAAGCCATACCACCACCGATTAAAATGTGATCTGACTTAGGAATTAAGTTTTCAATAACACCAATCTTATCTGATACTTTTGCACCACCAAGAATAGTTACAAATGGGTGAACTGGATTTTCAACAGCATCACCTAAGAACTTAATTTCCTTTTCAAGTAAGTAACCAGCTGCTGCAGGCTTACCAGCCTTCTTCATAGCAGTTGCAATACCAACATTTGAAGCGTGACTTCTGTGAGCAGTACCAAATGCATCGTTTACAAATACATCACCAAGACTTGCCCAGTATTCGCCAAGCTTTGGATCGTTCTTAGATTCACGTTTACCAAAGTCGTTGTCAATATCTTGGAATCTAGTGTTTTCAAGAACAACAACGTCGCCATCCTTCATGTTGTCGATAGCTTCTTCTACTTCTTTACCTTCGTTTTCTGGTACAAAAGTTACAGGCTTTTCTAATAATTCACTTAAACGTTCTGCTACTGGACGTAATGACAATTCTTTCTTGTCAGCATCTGACTTAACACGACCCAAGTGGCTAAGCAAAATTGCTTTACCACCGTGATCAATGATGTATTTAATAGTTGGTAATGCAGCAACAATACGGTTGTCGTCACCAATAACACCATTCTTAATTGGAACATTGAAGTCAACACGAACTAAAACTTTTTTACCTTTAAGATCAAGGTCTGAAACGATTAATTTAGCCATTTAAACTAATTTACCTCCGATAGATTATTTGAAAAAAGGCGGAGGAAGTAATTCCCTCCGCCTTCTCTCGTCTGCTTACTTAAAATCAGTAATAAACAATTAATGATTAAAGAGTAGCAAATTTCAATAAAGTACGAACCATTTGGCAAGTGAATGAGTATTCGTTGTCGTACCAAGCAACAGTCTTAACTAATTGCTTGTCACCTGCAGTAGTTACCATGGTTTGAGTTGGGTCAAAGATTGAACCAGCAGTCATACCTAAAACGTCGCTAGAAACGATGTTGTGGTCGTTGTATGCAAATGAAGGACTTTCGTACTTCTTAACTGCTTCGTTAACTTCGTCAGCAGTTACATCCTTGCTTAAGATTGAAACTAATTCAGTTACAGAACCATCTGGAACTGGAACACGTTGTGCGTGACCGTTCAACTTACCGTTCAATTCTGGAACAACAAGACCAATAGCCTTAGCAGCACCAGTTGAGTGAGGAATAATGTTGATAGCTGCAGCACGTGCAGAACGTAAGTTACCACCACGTACAGGACCATCTAAAAGCATTTGAGTTGAAGTGTAAGCGTGGATAGTAGTCATAGTACCAACTTCAATACCAAATTCTTTTTGTAAAGCATTAACCATTGGTGCCAATGAGTTAGTAGTACATGAACCAGCTGAAACAATCTTGTCATCAGCAGTCAAAGTATCATCGTTTACGCCGTAAACAATGGTCTTCAAGTCTGAACCTGCAGGTGCAGAAATTAATACACGCTTTGCACCAGCCTTAAGGTGAGCTTCTGACTTAGCTTTGCTAGTGTAGAAACCAGTACATTCAAGAACAAAGTCAACGCCATCGTTCTTAACCCAAGGAATGTTTTGTGCTTGTGGTTCAGCGTAAACACGGTACTTCTTACCGTCAACTACGATTGAGTCATCAGTTGCTGAAACTTCGTGGTTGAAAGTACCATGAGTTGAGTCGTACTTAAGTAAGTGAGCTAAAAGTGCTGGAGTAGTCAAGTCGTTGATTGCAACAACTTCAATATCTGAAGACTTTTCGCCTAAATCCATAATACGACGGAATGCTAAACGACCAATACGGCCGAAACCGTTAATACCAATTTTAACTGTCATATCCTAAAGTCCTCCTTAAGAACTATAAACAACAATTTATTTTAAACAGGAATTTATTTCCTCTTTAAAATCTTATTTGAGGCGCCCTCATCAGTAATTAACCAGGTTTGACGAGGCGCATTAGGCATATAAGCTTTGATTGCTTCTGCTTTTCTTGCTCCACAAGCAAATGCAAATATGTGAGGTATTTTCTTTAGATTCTCAAACTGCAATCCAACCTGGGTGATGCGGTCAACAATCTTTCCTTTGTCATCGAAGAAACACCCGAAACATTCGGTGACAGCATGCTTTTCGCGAAGCTCAGAAAGCTTAATAGAATTATAACCCCTGCGCTGTGCCATTTCTTGAGCTAAACCAATCCCATGAATCACAGCATCACTTTGCGAAATATCTTGCAGCAAGTCCGCAATCGTATCTTCACGAATCAAAGATTTATAAGCAGCTTCTGACACCTGCTCCGGCAAATACAAAGTTTTATATGAGCCGTTGGTTTTAGCTGCCATTTCTTGAACAATCGTGTTACTTTGAGTTGCAACATTCTCGCCCAATGCTCCACGACCGGGAACAAATTCTAGTTGACGGTTATTACTCAAGCTACTTGATAAATATTTCGCAGCTTTAGCTAAAGCCGCCCCACCTAGAACAGTAATAATTGAATGACCTAATGGTAGAAGTAAATCCAAGGCAGAATTTAACTCTTCTCCCATTTCTTCAAAAACTCGATCTTGTAAATCTGCATTACCAGGAACAATAATGGTTCTTTCAATACCAAGTTTTTTAGCTAATTTAACCTCGTTTTCACCAGCGTTAAATAAGCGATCAATCAACGGAGCTGCATCTTGTAATGTTTTCTCGCCCTTTTCAGTTAGGAACATTCCAAAGTTTTTAATTTCAATCAAACCAAGTTTTTTTAAATATTCTGTCTCAGTTCGAACATTACGCTCAGAAAGTCCTAAATGTTGAGCTACGACTCTACGCCCAACTGGCGCATTTAATGAAATCTGCTCAAGAACAAGATATCTTTGTCGAAGAATCTTTAAAACGTCAGGAACGAGAGCTTCGAGCAAGGAAAAGTCCGAGTTCATGAGCTCCCTCCTTCCCCTGGGACACTTTATGACCCGAGATGTGTCATTTTTCGTCCCAGAATGCTTAAAAATATAAGAGAAACGTAGCTTCAATAAATCTTTAACTCCTACATTTCTCAATCGACATTGTTAGTATAACAATGAATTTTTTGTAATTCAAGAAAAAACTTGTGTATTTTAAAAATATTCTAAATTGAGTGAAAAGGTTTTTATTTAGATTCGTTTTCTGCTATACTGAAAAAGGTATTATTTGGGTCCTTAGTGTAATGGATCGCACGTAAGATTCCGGTTCTTAAAATCTGGGTTCGACTCCCAGGGGACCCATTCAAAAAAGCGAGGAGATATCTCCTCGCTTTTATTTTTTCTCTTGAACAATGTATATTGGACGCCTCTTTACTTGTAAGAAAATTTTCCCAATATAGCGACCAATAATTCCAATACAGAGCAACTGCAGACCTCCAATTAGCAAAATTATACTGACTAAAGATGCCCATCCAAAAACATCTGTATTAGGATTGATGATGTGGCGCACAATTACTACAATCAGGCTCACAATTGAGATTATAAAAGATACACTTCCAATCCATACCGCAATGTTTAAGGGTGCCTGTGAAAAGTCTGCAATTCCAGCAAAAGCATACTTAAACAGCTCCCAAGTAGTCCAATCACTTTTTCCTGCAACTCTTTCAACGTTTTGATAATCCAAGTATTTTGTCCTAAAACCTACCCAGGAAAAAATACCTTTAGAAAAACGACTATATTCTTTTAACGACAAAACAGCATCCACCATTTGTCTTGTCATCATTCGATAATCACGAGCACCAGGCACAATATGAGTATTAGAGACTCGATTAATAAACTTGTAAAACATCCCACTAAAGAAAGATTTAATCTTACTTTCTCCATTACGATCGGTTCGACGAGTCCCAATGCAATCCCATTCACCGGTTTGAAGCAATTTATACATAATGGGTAAAAAAGATGGCGGATCTTGTAAATCTGCATCCATATCTACCACATAATCTCCAGTGGCTGCCTGTAACCCCGCGTATAAAGCCGCCTCTTTCCCGAAATTTCGT
Source organism: uncultured Lactobacillus sp. (assembly GCA_947565635.1). GTDB lineage: Bacteria > Bacillota > Bacilli > Lactobacillales > Lactobacillaceae > Lactobacillus. Next base: position 4,945 of record CANOGU010000027.1, read on the forward strand.
GAAAAAGAGATGTAATGAACATTTGGATTTTTTTCATGGAGCTGGCGTAATTCAGCTAAGGTTTTATCAGTAGAACCATCATTCACAAACCAATATTCAACTTTAACGTCCATCTTCCTAACTACTTTTTCAACTGCTTCATAAAAAAGCGGCAGCGCTTCTTCTTCATCATAGCAAGGGACTACAATTGAAATCTTCTTCACTCTAGCTCATCCCTTCTTAAAAGTAATTGCTTTATTAATTCCAAATTGAATAAGTGTTGCAATTATTGTAGAGATAGCCTTAACGAGCAATTTATCTTGTCGGAGGAAGCTCACAAAAATGAACAAACAAATTGTCGTAAAAATGGTCGTAATCTGGCCCACGATATAATATTCAACAAATCTTTTAATTAGATGATCGTGAACTTTAAAATTTGCATAACTATTCCAAAGGAAGTTATTTATTAAACCACAACTTGAAGAAATCAAATTGGCAAGTTCTACTCTCATTTCTGTCATGAGAGTTAAAGTTGAATAGATTCCAAAATCAACTATCAAACCTAATATTCCAATCAGGCCGTATCTAATTAATTGAATGAAATCTTCACTTTTAATAATTGCTAATACCTTACCTTGCATTGCTACCCTCAACAATTCATTAACACTTATAAGTCTTGTATTCTAGAACAAAAGTAGTAGTAAGACAAGAATTTCTACTTAATCCAGCCCCTGAATAATTCAGGACGTTCTGCAAGCTCCACATATAGATCATGGTTTGTGGCACTAATCCCTTCAATTTCGCGCCCACTGTTAAAATGGCTCGTTCTAAGAAGCTTACTATTTTTGGCAATATTTAAAATATAGTCATTAAATGCCAAATAAAACTGGTTCTTACGCTTATCATAAGTAAAGCCTTGAACCGGGGAACCATTTCTCATGAAATTAGATCCACTTGCGCCAACTTCTTTAGGATGCCATTCATTGCCATGACGAGTCACGTGCCAATATTCAAAACGTTTCATCGCACTATTATGGAAAACAGCATAAAATTCATGATCATTTACAAAGACTGCATTATGAATATAGCGGGGATGATTTGCATCCCCATTCCAAATTTTAAAAGTCCAAATCTTATCAATTTGCAAATTATTTTTGTTAATACGCATAATTTCTTCTGATTTTGAACTATTGGTTAATAAGTGATTATTGGCAATTACATATAAATATTTCTCAGTTGCACTAAAGGTTTGACCATGTCCCATCTTAATGTATGGACTGAATTTAATACTCTTAGATAAGTTATGAACTACACCGGTACTAAAGTACCGGGTTTCTGGGAACACTAAGTAGTGTTTAGGATCTTACAGAAGATATTGCTATCTTCATACCTAACTCACAGAACTTAGCTATTTACCACGGCCAGTTCCTGACCATTTGGCATTGCTTGATGCAAGATATTAACTGCCGCATTAATATCCCGATCATGATGAACCTGACAGTTAGGACAAGTCCATTCTCGAATTTCTAGCGGTTTAGCTCCGCTGTTAAATCCGCACTTTGAACAAATTCTAGAGGTGTTCTTAGGATTAACGGCAATTAATTCCTTGCCGTATCTTTCACACTTATACTCCAGCATTTGTCTAAACATGCTCCAAGAAGCGTTGGCAATTGCTTTGGCTAGACAGTGATTCTTTTGAAGGTTTTTGACTTTCAAATCTTCAATTGCAATCACATCGTATTGCCTAACCAAGTGCGTTGTCAGCTTATGGAGATAGTCTTTGTGCTTGTTGGCAACCTTCTTTTGATAGCTGGCTTTAAGCTTGCGCGCTCTTTGCCAGTTGGAAAAGCTTTCTAAGCTTCTAGGATTAAGAACTTTCTGATTCTTATCCTGCTCGCAAAGAAGATAGGCC
>CANOGU010000028.1 GCA_947565635.1 uncultured Lactobacillus sp.
TTTTATTCGCTCTTTTCGCTTGCCTCAAACAGCATGTATTACTTTACAGGCTTTTCTTCTTTTCGTCAACAAGTTTTTAAAAAAAATTGCATTCCCGAATATTAATTTTTTATTTATCTATTATTATCTGGTTTTATTCTCAACATTATTCTATTTGAGCCTGCTAACCATCTTTAAAATTCGGATACAAAAAACATTCTAAGCTAAATAGTGAATTAGTTATTCGACGGAATAATTGATTCACTATTTTTGTTCTCTTGTAGAATTGAAATAGCAGTAAAACAATATGCCATAGACGCTTTAGACACTTGATGTCGTACAAAAAACTGGCAGTTTTGCTTAACATTTTAGTAATCTCTTCGAAGAATGTGGACATTTGATGTCGAGTTTAGAAAATTAGATCTAACTTCCTAAGCAAATAAGTTTTACTACTAGCTTAGGAGGTTTAATTATGCAAGTTATATTCGGAATTGATATAAGCAAGTCTACTTCTACTGTCTGTGAATTAATTGGTCAAAGCAAAAATGAAATGATTTAATTTCTAGAATGGTTAAACTGGCTAAATCTTTACCAAATCATGATCTTGAGAATCTAGAAAGTATTCCCGGTTTTGCTCAAACTATTGCTGTTAGAATATTAGCTGAATTAGGTGATATTCGTAGATTTTCTAGCCCAAATAAGATCAATGCTTTTATTGGTATTGATCCAGGACGCTATCAGTCTGGTGAAATGGATGCTAGTTTAATTATTACTAAACACGGTAATGTAAAACTACTTTATCGTGCTATTGAACAAATAGATCTAGCTTCTAAAACTAAGCCATGTCATATAGCAGATTATTATGAAAGCAAAAAGCTATCCTCTCAACCCAAAGGGTTTAAAAAGATAGCTATTGCTTCAATTCATAAATTAATCAGAACTATTTATGCTGTGATTATCAATGAGTACCTATATGATTATGACGTAGCCACATATAACCAAAAAGACTTTGATAGTAATTAATCGATCAATTTTATTATAGCTCTAAGCTTGTAAAAACGACATGTTTACAGGCTTATTTGTCGTACTTTCTTAAAAAAATAATTTGGCCTATATTTACGATACTCAAAAATATAATCTTAAAAATAACATCAAATATCTTATTGTACTTAACTTTACGTAGAAAAATCGTGTTAAGCATATTTACTTAACACGATTTTGATTACTTCTTCAATTCTGGCGCATCAGTCTTAAAATCACTTTGTGTTGATTTCTTTCCCTTTTGATACCATAGACTATTTTTACTCTTCTTTTCAGCCTTCTTTAACCTCTTCAGCGATTCTGATTTTTTATACGAATAATTCTTTCTCTTCACATATTTAAAATCATCTGGTCTATAGAAACGCAGCAAATTACCTGTAATTACACGGTCAGATAAAGATAATTCTGTTGTTACAGTATTTGAAATTGATGCCAATTGTGCCTTTACCTTTTTATCTGGATGAGTAATTCGTTTTCCAGATTTAGTATAATAATAGCTTCCTTCTACTCTACTATATTTTGGAGTAATAAAATCTCCATTTCTTTGAGCTACAATCTGAGGAGCATTTTTTGCTAAAAGACTATGACCAAATTGAATCATATTTTGATCATTAATACCTAATAAATTAAATAGAGTTGGTCTAACATCAATTTCTCCCCCATAAGTGTGATTAATCCCGCCTTTAAGACCTGGCATATGAAACATTAGAGGTACACGTTGGAATTGTAGATTATCAAAATTATTAAAACTATCTTTATCCAGCAATTGAGCTGATGCTTTGTGGTGATTCCCAGAAATTCCGTAATGATCTCCATAAAGCATAATCAAAGTATTCTTTTCTAAACCTGATTTCTTTAAATAGCTCATCAATTCCCCAACAGCTTGATCCAAATAATGAGCAGTTTGAACATAACCATCTACTGTCTTATCACCAGTATCAGTTTTATCGATAGATTGGTTTTTCTTATCTAAATCATAAGGATAGTGATTAGTTACCGTAATCATTTTTAGATAAAATGGCTGTGGTAAATGCTCCATGTATTTAATAGATTGCTCAAAAAATAGCTTATCTTTTATTCCATACCCTGAATAATAGCCTTTTTTATTCTGATAATAAGACAATGGCATGAAGTAATCATATCCAAAAGATTTATATGCATTATCGCGATTCCAAAATGATCCTGCTCCACCATGCATAACCGCACTAGTATAACCACCCTTTTGATCTAAGATAGCAGGTGCACTTTCAAAAGTATTAGACGTTCCATAACTGGACATTGCCGAACCTGACTGTAACCCAAAAATAGAATTTTCCAGCATCATTTCAGCATCTGAAGTTTTTCCTTGTCCTACTTGATTAAAGAAATTATCAAAACTAATCGTATCGTTAGCATGATAAAGTTTGTTCAAGTTTGGTGTAACTTCTTTTCCATCCCACTTATAATCAATTAAAAACTGTTGGAAACTTTCTAAGTGAATAATTAATACATTTTTATTTTTAGCTACACCATAATACTCAGGATTAGGGGCAATATAGTTTTTCTTAATATACGATTGAACAGTCTTTAAATCACTATGATTAGCTTTAGCCATAATAGCATTATTCTGCGCAGTTTTTATGCCATCGTATACAGCAAAAGCATTTAATCCCAAATATTTAACAATGTAATTATTATCGAAAGTTCTAGTTAAAAGACCAGAGCGATCTTTTTGGGCCATAGTCAGATTGGTACCAATTAATACTACAGCTAACCCTTCAATTAAAAGTGATACCTTTAGCTTCAATCGGCGAACATCAATTTTAAAAACTTTAAAAGCTATTAATAAAACAATAATAACTACATCCAAAAATACTAAAAAATCAGTACCTTTTGTAATTCCAGCGATACTTTTTCCTAGATTATCTGAAGTAGATCCCGAAGTTTTAATAATCGATGTTGATAGAAAATCAGAAAATTCTCGGTAATATAAGATATTTGAAAATAACCACAAGGATAAAAGAAAATCAATTATGACCATAATCCAGTAAGATTTCCTACCCTTAAAGAATAACCCAATTCCAATCAATAAAATTGCTGTCGGTAGCGGATTAATCAATAGCAAAAATTTTTGCATTGGACCTACTACACCTAAATTAAACTTAGTTATATATGTTAAGTATGTCTTTATCCAAAAAAATACAACAACTACAGTGAAAAAGCCTAATTTAGTTTTAGTTAACCAATTATATGATGCTTTTAGGCGTCCCATCTAAGTCCTCCTCAACTTTGTTCTTTCATGATATTACTACTAAAAAATAGTTTTGATAAATTAAAATAGTAAATTTAAGGAATTTTAATGACTTTTTACTTTCTTAGGCTTGAATAACCAACCAAATATTCCTAAAATCATCCCAAAAAAGTAAGTGGTAAAGCGCCACAAAAACATTCCTAGAGTTAACAAGATATTTGAATGAATAAAAGTAGAAAATAAAGTTTGAAAACTAAACTCCGCTCCACCAGACGCTCCTGGAATTGGAACAATTGCCATGAACATAATAATCATAATATTCATTTGCGTAACTTCTAGCCAAGACGGAGTTAAGTTCAAAGCTAATAAAATCAAATACGGAATTGAATAGAAACATAGCAATTGCCCAACGGTTAAAATACTCGCTCCAAGTAGCTTCTTCTTTTCACGCTTTAGATGTTGACCTTCTGCATAAAAAGTTTCAATTTTCTCCATAATATTCTTACGCCATTTTTCAACAGTATTTTTATTTATAAACTTTTCTAATATATTCATCAGCCAGTTTGTTGTATTTTTAGTCCAATGATAGGCAAACATAATGGCTAAGAGAAAGATTATTGAACTAACATGAAGTACAAAACCAAACAAAATAAATAAGGCTAAGCCGGAAAATTTAGTTACTACCATATGAAATCCAAAAATAATTGTTGAAACATACGCAAATAAAACACAAATTTGATAAATTATAAATTTCATTAGCAAAATAGAGGTTGCTCTCCCGCCCTCTATTCCCATTTGAATCATAGCTACTAATTGAGAGGGCTGCCCTCCAGTAGACAAAGGTGTTATGGCATTAAAAAGAGCCTGAATAATTGGAATTCTAAAGAAGGACCACGCAGATCTATGTACTTCGCCTTTTTTATGTTCCAAAATCCAAATAATTGCAGCTTCACAAACATAAGACAGAATCATTACAAATAAAACTAGCAATAAAAAAGTTATATTTAACTTCTTACCTGCTGCCCATAATTCTTTAATGGGCGTTTTTCTTAATTCCTGCCAAATAACGAAACCACTAATTAAAAGAACAACCAGCATCCCTATAAAATGTTTTTTGTTCATTATTTGATTTGTCCTAACTTTCTACCAATTTCATATTGTTCCATGTAAAAATCATGCCATATCTTAGCAAGATGCTCCTCTGAATATTCTTGACTAGCCTGAGCAGATAAATCACGATATTTCTTTAGCTTATCTGGATTTGATCGTAGAGATTTTATTTGAGCATTTAGCTCATCAAAACTTTTTCCCTTCATGTAATAGCCATCAATAATCGCTTGATATAGATCTAAGTCTCGTAGTAAAACTGGAGTATTACATGAAAAAGCTTCTAAGACAGACATCGGAAACAATTCATCGAAAGATGGTAATAAGAATAGATCAGCAATATTCAAATAACTAACCAATTCTTCGCGTGGTACAATACCAGTAAATTTTAGATTTTTTGGAGGATTATCAATTAATTTTTTAAAATGAGCATATCCATCAGTCATTTTGCCAAATGAAAAACCACCAGCCCAAATAAATTGAATATCAGGATTAGCTTCTGCTAATTTAGCAAAATCATCTACCCCTTTTCTTTCTTGTACTTGGCCATCACCAACAATTACAAACTTATCTAAAGGAATATTCAATTTATTTCTAAAAGCATTCTTTTGTACCTGAGTTTGTTCATAAAATTCACTTTTTGCTACAAAATTTGGAATATACTTTACTTTCTCTTCACTAATACCGTATTTCACTAATTTCTCAATAAAAATTGGATTAACTACTACAATTTGATCCATTCTTTTATAGAAATCAATCACATATTTATAAAAAATACTTTTTGCTGGTTCAGGTAATTTAACTGATCCTTCCAAAGTTTCTGGCAAAAAATGTACATATCCAATTTTTCTACCTCGACTAGGTAAAAAACTATTAGCAAAATATGTTGGGTTAATAGTATGATAATGAGTTAAATCACTAGCGCCATACTTATTAATCGTTACATAAAAGTCATCTACTAATCGTGTTCTAAGTAAACGAACAAGTTCTTTATATGCCGAACCTACTCCCTGTCCTTGAACAGAGTCAGCCTGGGAAAACATATTAATTCTAATCATAATTTACCTCAGTTTTTTGTTTATTTTGGATTACATCTTGATAAAATTTTTCTATCTTATGTGCAAACGTAGCTGCTGAAACTTCCGACAATTTCTTCTCTTTTAAATCTTCAGGAATATTAAATTGTTTTTCCTTTAGATAACCAATGATCTCATCTTTCATTTCATTCTTTGTGGTAAATGTACTGCCTAATTTCTTATTGTCAAAAACATGCTCTGTGTAATCTGTACTATACACTACGCTCTTGGTACCAGCTGCTAAAGCTTCAATATATGTTAACCCCTGCGTCTCTGTATCACTAGCTGATACAAACAAATCTGCCATTCGATAATAATTTCCAACGTCGCTATGTTCAACACTACCAGCGAAAATCACATAATCTTCTAATGAAAGCCGAGCCACCTGATCTTTTAATGGTTGTACGTCTGGTCCGTCACCTGCAATCACAAACTTTACATCCGGTTCTTTTTCTAAAATTGCAAGTAATACATCAAGAATTTGATCTATTTTCTTTTCAGCGGCTACACGACTTAAAGTTAAAATAATTTTATCCTCTTTATTAATGCCCAACTCTTTACGTACATCTCGATGAGGATTCTCATTAATTGCCGTTAAATCTACACCAGTAGGAATTACTCGCATTGGAATTGTAACTCCATAACGGGTTAACGTTTCTCTAACTCGTTCACTAGGAGCCACAACTCCATCCATCTTATGCAAATAAGCTTTAGTAATTTGCTTAACATGGTATGGCTTCAATAAATGTCCATTTAAAACATAATGTAAATAATCTTCATACATAGTATGGTAAGTGTGAATTGCAGGAATATTCAGCGAATGAGCAACATATTTTCCAATCATTCCCATTCCAAATTCTGTCTGCGTATGAACAATATCTAGTTTTACTTCTTTAGCGATTTTAGTAGCTTGAAAAAGCCCACGCACTGGAATTCTTCTATCAGTAAAAGAAACAAAGGGAACACTACTAACTCTAAAAATATTTGGTTCAATAGTTCCTTTTCCCAAATGGGGATCTGTAGTAGTAAAAATAAAGACAGAATGTCCATCTTTTTCAAGAGCATTCTTTAAAGTCTGGATCGATGTTGCTACCCCAGAAAGCTGAGGAAAATAAGTATCGGTAAATAGCCCAATATTCATGTAAAATACCTCCATTAAAGACCATTATAAAATTAGTAGATAGGAGTTGCAATTTTGGATAAAAAAAAGACGTGAGAATCAACTCACGTCTTTTTGCCAGAATGTCTGAATAAATAGCGGTGATCGGGGTCGAAC
>CANOGU010000029.1 GCA_947565635.1 uncultured Lactobacillus sp.
GTTAGCGTAAGCTAACGAACCACCAAGCCCCAGAATTCATTCTGGGGTAGTTGACAAGACGTTAGTCAACTAAAAGAGTTAGCTCTTGAAGGTAAAATTTACGTAGACTTTGAAAATCAAATAATTGTACCCACTAGCTATGAAGTAGATGACTAAAAATATAAGAGGTTGCTTTAGAAAATTAATTTCCTAGGATGTTTTGTTTGTGGTAACAAATGGTAACAATTTTGGTAACATAGCATTGAATAGTTATATCAACATAAAGCAACGAAGTCTGATAGATCAATAATTCAAGTGGCTAATGTAAACATAAATAATCAAGCACTGAAACCTGTACTCTCCTTTAAATTTGGTCCGTAAGTAGTAATCTTACGGGCTTTTTTATACACTTTGATCGCTAAATATTTGCTCAGGATGAAATCTTATTCTTATTTTTTATTGAAATAGTTAAATAAAATTTAAAAACGTATGTACTTTATTTTTTTGCTGTTACAATATTTATTAGCACAATTAATTGAGGTTAAGTAAAAGTGAAATTGCATTGTTTAATTCAATTGCTGATTTCGGCATTGATTCTTTTAGGATTAATATTTAACATTAGAAATTCTCGTCTATTTAATTTTTATGATCATTTATTGCACCATAAACTTGTTAAAAATAGAGACGGTAAAATTTGGAAAGTTATTACAGTCTTAAATGAGCCTAAGGTAATTGTTGTTTGGGACTTTTTATTAGCAGGACTTTTAGTTTTGTTTCATCACCCTTGGCTTGCTCTTTGGTCTTTAGGTACTTTGGCAGTAACTGATGCAGTTGGAATCTTTTTGAAGCATTCAGTTAAAAGAAAAAGACCCTTGTCAATGAGAACCTATCGAGATGGCTATAGCTTTCCTAGTGGACATGTCTTAAGCGCAACTATTATGTCATTAATGTTATGGCAAATCTTTGGGCACATTATGGGAATCTGGCTCTTAATTACTTTGATAATCGCATGGGGACTGGTAGTAGTGTCACGTTTAAATATGCGTGCACACTATCCATCTGATGTTTTAGGAGCAACAACTTTAGCCCTATTTTGTTTTACAATTGCACAGCAACTTTTAGGATTGGCCTTTTAATGGTCGATCTTTTTTTATAAAAAATAATTGCTTTCTTTAGTTTACATACTCACAAAGTTGCTTTAAAATAAATCTGTAGTCAAAAGGGCTATGCCTAAAAGCGACGAAAAACACTGACTAGATGCCAATTCGGTTAGTTTGTATTTTTCGCCACAAATTTAAGGAGGATTTTTTTAATGCTCAAATCAGTTATTGAGAATGTACATGCACTTGAAATCTTTGATTCACGTGGTAACCCAACTGTTGAAGTTTTCGTTACTCTTTCAAACGGTGTTGTAGGTAAGGCTGAAGTTCCATCTGGTGCTTCAACTGGTGAAAACGAAGCTGTTGAATTACGTGATGGTGGTTCACGTCTTGGTGGTAAAGGTGTTATGAACGCTGTTAACAACGTTAACACTGAAATCAACGACGCTTTAAAGGGATTAGATCCACACGATCAACCAAACATTGACGCAACTATGATTGCTTTAGATGGTACTCCAAACAAGGGTCGTCTTGGTGCTAACGCTATCTTAGGTGTATCTATGGCTACTGCTGCTGCAGCTGCTAAGGATAACCACCAACCATTATACCGTTACCTTGGCGGTACTGACCTTGAAATGCCTCAAACTTTCCACAACGTTATTAACGGTGGTGAACACGCAGACAACGGTATTGATATTCAAGAATTCATGATTACTCCAGTTGCTAAGACTTCATTCCGTGATGGTTTTGAAAAGATCGTTAACGTATACCACACTTTGAAGAAAGTTCTTGAAGATATGGGTTACGAAACTGGCTTAGGTGACGAAGGTGGTTTCGCTCCTAACATGAAGAACTCAGAAGAAGCTTTGAAGGCATTACATGAATCAATCATCAAGGCTGGTTACAAGCCAGGTGAAGATATTGCTATTGCATGTGACTGTGCTGCTTCATACTTCTACAACAAAGAAGACGGCAAGTACCACCTTGAAGGTAAAGTTCTTACTGACGAAGAATTGGCAGACTACTACGACAAGTTACTTGACGAATTCCCAGAATTAATTTCTATGGAAGACCCATACGATGAAAACGATGTTGAAGGTATGGTTAAGTTTACTCAAAGTCACAAGGACCGTATCCAAATCGTTCTTGACGACTTCATTTGTACTAACCCTAAGCTTTTGAACAAGGCTATTCACGAAGGTGCTGGTAACGCTTCATTAATCAAGTTGAACCAAATCGGTACTGTTACTGAAACTCTTGAAACTATTCGTCTTTCACGTAAGAATGGTTACAACACTATGATTTCTCACCGTTCAGGTGAAACTGGTGATACTTTCATCGCTGACTTCGCAGTTGCTGTTAACGGTGGTCAATTGAAGACTGGTGCTCCAGCTCGTTCAGAACGTGTTGAAAAGTACAACCGTTTACTTGAAATCGAAGAAGAACTTGGTAAGGGTGAACGTTTAGCATTCTTCCCAGACAACGTTGACTTAGATTAATATAAGTTGATATTAAAAAAAGAGATTGATCAAAAATCAATCTCTTTTTTTGTGCTTGAGATAACTATAAAAAGTAAGTAAACTAGATAACATAGTATAGAAAGGAAGATTAGTTGAAAAAGAAAATTAGATCTTTTGATAATAAGACTGTATTAACGATTGGACGAATTGGCTCAGTTTTATCTGTTCTAATGTATGTTTCTTATATTCCACAAATTATGAATAATTTGCAAGGAAATTACGGCAATCCTATTCAGCCATTAGTTGCAGCCATTAACTGCCTTATTTGGGTTCTGTATGCGCTCTTAAGAGAGAAAAAGGATTGGCCGTTGTTTGTAGCTAACTTTCCGGGGATTTTATTTGGATTAGCTACATTCATTACCAGTTTGCATTAAATTTTCATAAAAAGACTTTCTATAATGTGTTATAACTAAAAATTAAATGTAAGAGAGGAAAATAATTTGATTACTGTCTCAGATTTAAGTTTAAATTTATCTGGTCGTACCTTATACGAAGATGTTAACTTGAAATTCACTCCCGGTAATTGTTATGGAGTAATTGGTGCTAACGGTGCCGGTAAGTCAACTTTTTTGAAACTTTTGGAAGGTAAGATTGAACCTACTACAGGTAATATTTCTATCGATGCTAATGAAAGAATGTCTAGCTTGAATCAAGACCACTTTGCTTTCGAAGAATTTACTGTTTTAGATACAGTAATTCAAGGGCATAAGGAACTTTATCAAGTGATGAAGGATAAGGACGAACTTTATTCTAAAGCTGATTTTAGCGATGAAGATGGAGTTAAAGCTGCAGAACTAGAATCTAAATTTGCTGAACTTGACGGTTGGAATGCCGAAGCAGACGCATCTAAGCTTTTGCAGTCTTTAGGTATACCAGAAGACTTGCATCAAAGTAAGATGAGTGAATTACCAGAAGCTGAAAAAGTTAAAGTATTATTAGCACAAGCCTTATTTGGTAATCCTGATATTCTTTTACTTGATGAGCCTACTAACGGTTTAGATGTCCATACTGTAAACTGGCTTGAAGACTTTTTAGCCGATTATCCAAATATTGTTATTGTAGTTTCCCACGACCGTCACTTCTTAAATCAAGTATGTACACAAATGTGTGATGTTGATTATGGCAAAATTCAATTATACATGGGTAATTACGATTTCTGGTATGAATCAAGTAAGCTTGCAAGTGAATTAGCAGCTAACCAAAATGCTAAAAAAGAAGAAAAAATAAAAGAACTACAAGAATTTATTGCTCGTTTCTCAGCAAATGCGTCTAAATCAAAACAAGCCACTTCAAGAAAGAAACAATTAGAAAAAATTACCCTTGATGATATTAGACCATCTTCTCGTAAATATCCTTATGTAAAATTTGAAATGCACCGTGACCTAGGAAACGATTTACTAAAAGTAGAAGATGTATCTTATAGTGTTGATGGTGAAAAGATTTTGGACCATGTTTCATTTATAGTGCGTCCTGGTGATAAAGTTGCATTTTTATCACGCAATACTTTAGCAACCACTGCTTTGATGGACATTATTGCTGGTAAAGTTAAGCCGGAGAGTGGTACTGTGACTTGGGGTCAAACTACTGCTTATAACTATATGTCACGTGATTTAAATGCTAACTTTAACAACGATGAATTAACGATTTTAGATTGGCTTCGCCAATATGCTACTAAAGAACAAGATGATAACACATTTTTACGTGGCTTTTTAGGTCGAATGCTATTTTCTGGTGAAGAGATCGACAAGAAGATTAAGGTGCTTTCTGGTGGAGAAAAGGTTCGCTGTCAGCTTTCAAGAATGATGCTTGAACCAGCTAATGTTTTGGTAATGGATGATCCTACTAACCATTTGGACTTAGAATCTATTACTTCTCTTAACGACGCTTTGAAAGATTACCAAGGCTCAATCTTATTTACATCTCACGATCATGAATTTATTCAAACTATCGCAGATCATATTATTGAGGTCGGCCCTAAAGGAATTGTTAGTCGTGCAGATACTAGCTATGATGAATTTTTAGATAACCCAACTATTCAAGATCACGTTCGAAAAATATACTAATAATAAAATAAGGAAACTTCATAGGAGAAGTTTCCTTTTTATTTTTGAAAAAAAGAGTAATATAGGGACTGTAAAAGATATAAGGAGGAGTTTATATGTGTACCTCAATTGTTTATAGTTCAAATAATCATCATTATTTTGGCCGAAATCTAGACTTGGAAATTTCTTTTGGTGAACATCCTGTAATTACACCAAGGAATTATGAGTTTCAATATCGTAAATTACCAAGTAAAAAGGCAAAATATGCCATGGTTGGGATGGCGATTGTAGAAAATAATTATCCACTATATTTTGATGCAGCAAATGAAGAAGGGCTAGGAATTGCTGGTCTTAATTTTGATGGTCCGTGTCATTATTTTCCAGAAAATGCGGAGAAAAATAATGTTACACCATTTGAATTAATTCCTTATTTGCTAAGTCAATGTACTACGGTTGCTGAAGTAAAAGATGCATTGAAAGATGTTAGCTTAGTAAATATAAACTTTTCGGAAAAACTACCACTTTCTCCACTTCACTGGTTAATGGCTGATAAGACTGGTGAGTCGATCGTTGTAGAATCGACTTTAAGTGGATTACACGTTTATGATAATCCAGTTCATGTTTTAACCAATAATCCTGAATTTCCAGGCCAGTTACGTAACTTAGCTAATTATAGTAATATAGCACCTGCACAGCCTAAAAATACTCTTGTTCCAGGTGTTGACCTTAATTTATATAGTCGCGGGTTAGGGACTCATTTTTTGCCAGGAGGAATGGATTCGGCCAGTCGTTTTGTGAAAGTAGCTTTTGTTCGGGCACATTCCCCTCAAGGAAATAATGAATTAAGTAGTGTAACAAATTATTTCCATATTTTACATTCAGTTGAACAGCCAAAGGGAACAGATGAAGTCGGACCAAATTCTTATGAGTACACAATTTACTCTGATGGAACTAACTTGGAGACAGGCACGTTTTATTATACCAATTATGAAAATAATCAAATTAACGCCATTGAATTAAATAAAGAAAACTTAAATGGTGATGAGTTAATAGATTACAAGTTGATTGAAAAGCAAACAATTAATTATCAAAATTAGACTATAAAATAAAAAAACTTTGCCAGATTGAAGTGCCATAGAAAAGTTAGACATTTATAAAATTTTAAAGATTTGATAATAC
>CANOGU010000030.1 GCA_947565635.1 uncultured Lactobacillus sp.
AAGAATGAAGGCAATTAGTGCAGGCAGCATTTGAACAACAAAAATCTTTTTACTTGCTGTAAAACCACCAAAGATAGCGACAACTATAACAAAGGCAAGTAAAAGTTGCCATACAGTGATTAAAGTTGGCATTCTAAAGAAGAAAAATACAATTAGAATTAAAAGTCCTAGCATACCATTATAGATACCTTGATTGGCTAAGGCGGTTTTAGCAGCAGCTTGTTTAACAAAATTTATATCCATATCAAAAGATTTTGCTTGAAGCTCTGGTTTACCAAAAATTTCTAACCACATAATTCCAATATGTTCAATTCCTACAATAATTGTTAGAAGAATTCCGATATTTCTTAAAATCATTTTATAATCTCCCTTATTTAACTATTCAGATAGATTTTACTTATTGTTAGCATAGAAATCAAATGGTGTAACAATCGGTTTTATTATTGTTGCAAATGCGACAATAATAAAATATACTAGAAAAAACAAATAGGAGGGGATAGACAGAAAGATGGCAGAAGAAGATATTTTGAGGAAAATTGGCTCAATTTCACGGGCCTTAGATTCAATTGCGAATATTGAGTTTAAAGATTTGGAATTGAATCGCGGCCAATACTTATATTTAACTCGAGTTTTTGAACATCCAGGGATTATATCTGATCGACTAGCTACATTATTAAATATTGATCGTACAACGACGGCCCGCGGAGTTAGAAAACTTGAACGAGCCGGACTTATTTTTAAAGAAGACGATGAAGCTAATAAGAAAATTAGGCATTTATTTGTAACAGATGCAGGTAAAAAATTAGCTGAAGAAATAGAAAAAGAAAATGTCTATTCAAATACGTTAGTAACAAAAGGCTTAACTAACGATGAACAGGCTCAATTACGAAAATATCTAAGCATCCTTGAGAAAAATGCACGTGAAAACTGGAATTTTGTAAAGAATGGTGGAAAGAGGAAATACTAAAATGACCCCACAATATGAGATTAAAGAAGTATCAGTAGACAAGATTAAAGAATTACAACAAATTTCAAGACAAACATTTTTAGAAACATTTGGATCACAAAATAGTGCCAAAGATATGAAAGAATTTTTGAATACAGCATATGCAGAAGAGAAGTTAAAAGATGAAGTTGAAAACACAAATAGTAATTTTTACTTTTTAACTGTAGATAATAAAGTGGCTGGCTATCTAAAGGTGAATGAAGGACATGCTCAAACAGAGCAGGTAGTTCCTAATGCTTTAGAAGTCGAAAGGATATACTTGAAGCAAGCTTTTCAACATCAAGGATTAGGATTAGTTCTAATCAAATTAGCTGAGAAAATAGCTAAAGAAAAAGAGAAGGACAATATGTGGCTTGGAGTTTGGGAGAAAAATTATCAAGCTCAGGCTTTCTATGAAAAAGATGGTTTTAAAAGAGTTAGTCAACACACTTTTGTAGTTGGAGAAGATCCACAGACGGATTTGATTTTAGTTAAGAGGTTGAAGTAATGAAATTTTGTTTTAAGACAATTGAGGAAATGACTGGATACGAGGCTTTTTGTGTCGAAAGACTAAGAAGTGAGGTTTTTGTTAGTGAACAAAAAATCACTTTACCTGAAATAGATGATGAAGACTTTCATGCAATTCATGTTTTTAGTTTAAATGACGGAAAAGATAATGCATTAGCTACTTGTCGAATTTTTAAAGATGAAAATGGAGATTGGTATTTGGGCCGAGTTGTAGTTTCAAAAGATGCAAGAGGAATGCATCTGGGAAGCAAGATGATAAATGCGGTTCATGAGTACTTAAAAGAAAAGAATGTTAATCGAATATACTGCCATGCTCAAATGACCGCAAAACCTTTCTATGATTGTCTCGGCTATCAAGTTAAAGGTGACATATTTGATGAAGGCGGTGTAGAACACGTATTAATGTATAAAGATCTATAGATAAAAAAACACCTCGGAAATATTCCAAGGTGTTTTTACGTGTCTTAATTTATTTATTCATCATCGTTATGGTTAGTGAAGTAGCGGTAATCTTTACTCTTGTCAAAAATTACACCACGTGCGTTTTCACCGTTTGAAACACTGAATACTGCATCTGGGTATTTTTCTTTAACTTCTGCTTCCATGTATGAACGCATCATAGCGTTGTTTGAAAGAACGGAACCAGTCAAGGCAACGCGCATTGGTTTAGGATCTTCGTAACGGTCTAAGCACATAATAATATCGCGTGCCAAAAGATGAGCTTGATCTTCAATGATCTTACGTGCATCCTCATCACCGCCATCTGCTAACTTAGCTACTTTAACAGCCTTTGAAGCAACTTCTGGACTAGTTAGATTGTAGAACTTGGCAGGAACTTCGCCCATGTTGTCAACATCAAATTCTTTTACGAATAAATCAATTAATGAATTCTTTTCACGCTTGTCCCAGCTGAGGAGAGCTGATTGAAGAGCTGCCTTAGTAATAGCGTAACCACTACCTTCATCTCCAAGTAAAGAGCCGTAGCCACCAACAGCGATTAAAGAGCCGTCTTGACGACCATTAACAACAGAACCAGTACCGGCGATAACTAAAGCACCATCTGCTCCTTCAAGTCCATTATAAAGGGCAAGAAGTGAATCAGTAATAGCACGAGTTGGAATATTACCAACCATTGAAGAAATCGTTGCTGCAACTTCAGGTGCATTACCAACAACAGATAAACCAGCGATTCCGGCTAAAACTTTAATACAGTCGCCATCAATTTTATCACGCAATTCATTAACTGCTTGAGCGATATTTTTAATACCAAGTTCGTAGTCGTTGTTGATTTGACCTGGACCAGATTCTGCACGACCTAATTCTTTACCATTTTCATCATAAGCGATTGCCGTAGAGTGAGTACCACCTGCGTCAATACCAATCATATATTTCAACATAACTAATAATCCCTCACTGTAAATATTAATACTGAAATTATTGTACTAAAAAAAGTAGCATTTGTGAACGCATTCAGCAAATCCTATATAAAGAAAAGATAATCTTAAAAAAATAGAATAATCCCTGATCTTTAAACTTTTTTAGATATTAGCATGATAAAATAAAAAATATGTGATTAAGGAGATTTTTAATGAAAAATAAAATATTTTTAGGGGCGATTTTATCCTCTTTTTGTGCATTAGCTTTTTATATGACTAGTATTAATCATATGAAGACACAAACTTTAGAAATTTATGGAAATTCAACAGCCAAAGTAGCTCAAAAAAGTAAAATGAAAGAGGGCACTAAACAAACTCGTATTACTAGTGGAGAAAGTGAACTTGGAGAGGCCGCTATTTCAAGAAATAGTAATAAAAATTTAGCGAAAGCCATTGTTAAAGCTAGTTCAAACGTTCAAGGAAGCTATCAAGTAAGTGTAAAGGACTTAAATAATCCTAAAATATTTGCTGATTTAACAAATACTAGTCAAGATAATTTAAATGCTGGAAATGTTTTAAAGTTATTTGTGTTGCTGGCTTATTACAAGGCAGTTCAAGATAAAAGCTTAAACTCGGCAACTCCTTATAAAGTTAAATCAAGTGACTTAAGTAATGGAGATAAGGTATTAAAGGCCGATATGTCATATTCTTATACCTATTTACTTGACCTAATGATGCGTCAGCAAAATGATAATGCTGCTAATATTATTTTAAATAAAATAGGTAAAGATAAAGTAAATCAAACGGCAAAAGATTTTGGTGCAGGTAAGACTGAAATTACTGAGAATTTTGGTAAAGATTTTTCTGGAAAAACGAGTGCTGCTGATTTAGTTACTATTATGAAAAAACTATATCAAGGAAAAGTATTAGGTACAGATATTGATAATAAAATTTTAGGACAACTAGCTAATTTTCCAGAAAAAGGACTTGCTAAGAATATTAATGGGACAGTTTATAGGATAGCTGATAAAAAACAGGGAGTTGCCTTAGTTCAAGAAAATGGGAAAACCTATGCTATGGCATTAGTTAGTGAAGAGGGTGCTGATTTAGCTAAAGTTGGGGATGCAATCAATGATTGGATGGTTAAACAAAAATAGTTTAAAAAAGGAGTTTTGGTACTCCTTTTTCTTTTGCTCAAAAAAGTAGATAATTTTCTACATATTGTAGATTGTTTTCTACACATTGTCGTGTTAAAGTATATGAGTATACAAAAAGAAGGTGATTATCTTGGCTAAAAAGAGAGCTCTAGATCGTTCCAAAGTAATCGATCAAGCAATAGCAATTATAAGTGAAAAAGGATTAAGTGAACTAACAATGCCAGCCTTAGCTAAAGCATTGGGAATTAGGTCTCAATCTTTGTATCACTATGTTGCTAATCGAAATGATTTATTAGTTTTAGTTTGTGTAAATAGGCTGCAAGTCCTAAGACAGCATTTAACTAAGAAGATAATAGGTCATTCTGGGTTGGACGCTTTGTTTAGATTTGCAGATGAAATACGTGATTTTTTATTACATGATAAGGCAATTTCTAGTATCTACTATGGGTTAAATGAATATGTTCAAAATGAACAAATTCGTGAAGAAGTTATGAAAATAGTAGATTTAGGAGAAAAGCTTGATGTAGATAATAAAAATATCGTTTCTCTCCATAGTTTACTTGGAGCAGTCTTAGGATATGTTTTCTTAGATCGGTATGTGATTGATGAAACAAAAAAAGATGCTGATGATAATTACCATGAGATGCTTTTACGACTTGTAGCGCCAAAACTTCAAGTTGAAGGTACAAAATAAGGGGAAAGGAAAGTAGCACATGAAA
>CANOGU010000031.1 GCA_947565635.1 uncultured Lactobacillus sp.
TGATATGTAGAAAATTCGTCTTCTCCTACATATTTCCATGTTTTATATAGCAGGTGAACCCAATGCTCAACGTATTAATTTTACTATCTATTGGTATAGTACTGTACCAATCATCACGGCTCATCGATTCAGTCACTCAATTGATTCATGAGTTTAAGCATTAAAGCTTAGCGAGAAAAACAACTAGAAGTCACTTTTTTTAGTAGCTTTTTTTGTACCGAAAATCACCAGATGTACAAGTATCCTACTTAAATTTTTTCCAATAATCATCATTTGATTTTACAACTGGATCCTCTGGCAACTTATGCTGTCGAATCAATTTATCCCGAGTAATTGCATATTCTAAAGAATTTTCGTCCATATTTTTATATCTACTATTATTTTCTTGATCTTTAATTAATCTTGTTTTTTGTCGCTTTTTATTCATTAATTTCACCACATATGACACAAAATGTGTCAGTTTATGCCACTTAAAGTGTCAATTTATGTCAAAAGTGACACTAAAGTGGACAATTACTAAAAACAATTATATAATTATAAAAGAAAAGGAGCTAGTGAATGCGACTCACTAGCTCCAATCGTAACTTAAGTATGACTGTTGAGTTTAGCTAATCCTTGTGATTAGCTTTTTTTATTATCGCGTAAGCAGCTACCTGTTATACAGAACCTAAATACTATTCTACTAAAAAACTTCTTAAATACATACAATTTAAAGAATTAATTAACTAATCTCGATCTTTAAAGATATATTTTTCATACTAACACAAAAAAGCAGTTGAGATAATCTCAACTGCTTTATCAGATAGCTAATTCATGCTATAATTACTTCTGAAGATTGATGTAATCACATTCAATAGTCAGGTTGGTAAATTAGCTTAGTGCTACTATCCCAACACAGGTCCAAGTGTGTTGCCAACCAGCACTTTAACAAAAAGTTTCCGTAAAGGACACCTCTTCATTATGAATTAGGTTTGCGAAATTTCTGACCTGCACTATTTAAATTATAACAGAAAAAGCCTAGAAGTTTGATATTATCAAGCTTTTAGGCTTTTTTATTGGTTGCAAAAAATTTATCCCATAACTCTGTCATCTTTATATTCTTATGAATTTGATAAAATTGTGCCTAATAAAGAACCAAAACCAAACATTATTATGAGCGCACGAACTATGGGGTTATTAATTAAGTGACACAATACTACTATGAACAGTAAGAGTACTACAACATGGAGCTTTCTTCAATTCAGTTTCTATAAGAGCCGTAAGCCAGCGCATCTTCATATCCCAATCATCAAAGTATGATAGTTGTGGCTTATCGCTTATATCTTTTATCGTTTCATTGAGCTCGGATTGATGGGCTACAACATATAAATATTCTTCTTCCATACTATTATTCTCAGCTTTCTACTAATCAAATCTGTACTTTGGCTGCTTTGGCTTCTTATGACAAACGTAAATGTATGGATCTTTATTTAATGCTTTTATTCCTTTAACTGTTGGTTCAGGATAGGCAAATACGATTTTTTCTTCTTTTCCTTCTCTTTGCTTAATTGCAACATCATCGTATTTTTTCTTATTGCACCACACAGTAGCCGTTGCACCTATACTACCCTCATTTTTTGAAAGATCTCGTAATTCTTTTGCATTTTTATCAGAGTAAAAATGCTTAGTTTCTACTAAATGTTGACCATATTGACCATTTAATGCTCTGGCTAAATTGCAACTATTGGGCTTAAACAAAAATATCAGCTCACTTAGCGTAATAAAAGAAATTAGAAAAAATATAATTCTACTCCAGAAATACTCTTCTAATATTGGGATTAAGCATATTGCCACTAAGCCCATTCCTATAGTTAACCAAAATGAAACCATTGAAATACTCTCAAAATTATTATTAATCCATACCAGCATTAGACATTACCCTTCATCTTTATATATCAATGTTTCAATGGTTGAACATAACTCAAACATATTCTCATTCCATTGATAATAAAGACAATCAATCAAGTCATTCCATTGATAATAAAGACAACCAATCAAATCATTAACATTAAGATTTTGATTTATAACATTAAGATTTCGATTTACATTAATAGTTTGAAATACAAGATAAATACGCTTTGAATCAGTAGGGTTATTCTTAATAATAAGGTTTAGTCCCAATTTACTGCTCAACTTTACTAATCGATACAAATCATCTGACTGTGGTACTACTAAATTATCAAAGACAAGTTACCAACAGTAGTCATTATGTTCAATAGCTACTCTTAATCTCTTTTCATTCAATTTAAAGTCAAAATCTTCATACCAGTAGAATCCCATCTCATCATTGTAATCACTTTCTACATCATAATGATTTAGATAATTTTTTCTATTTCCCAGTTTCAATTCTGCATCTACATCGTCAAAATCTTGATAAATAATAAGTTGATCAAGTGAATTTTTATAGCCTTTTTTAATAGCCAACTTACTTTTTTCATACCGCGCATTGGTAGAGCTAAGCAGCCCCAAACGTATCAATCGGTATAATTGAGAATTTTTTGGATGGCTAAACATTTTCAACTTTTTCTTTAAGTTATTCATATTTTTCTCCTACAAGTAATTTGCTTCAATCTTGCGCTCCTTATAATACAAAAGACCCTTTAGATGCCCTATAAACACTAATTTACTGATTAATACACCGGAAAAGATCTAATTTTATTTCTTTATTCATCTTTGTTTTCATTATCAAGCTTTCTCTTCTTTATTTTGTGCGATAGTATATCTACTATTGCCATATTTATAACTAGCATTGGAACCAGTATTAAAATCAAGAATGCCATAACTGTTTGTAAATTCGAAAGAAGGGCAAAATAAATGTTTGATTTATTAGAAAATGCTGTGACAAGTATAGAGCTAATAAGACAAAAACCAACTCCAAAGAAAGTGATAAAAATCAAGGCTAAGTTATGTCTCCATAGCAAAAGTCTACGTTTATCTTTATCATCAACTTCACCTATTTCACTTATTGAGGTTTTTGTCCACCTAAATGGTTTTTTCATCTAAGATTTCTCCCTTTTACGCACTTTGCCATTTAACTGTAATTGTTTGAATATAACCGTTACGATCATGTCCAATGATATAATCGATAACTTGAAGTTCTTGCAAATTAACCCATTCATTAACTTCTTGAATAAAGTCATCTGTTGGTTTTTCATCTCTTTCAAAGACGTATAAGTTCATATTTTTTATTTTCCTTTCTACCATCCAAACGTTAGAACCATATTTATGTCGGGTACAGTATAGTCTACGTAAGTGGAATCTTTATTAATTACAATCAATACTCCATTGTCCAACTTACCTTTGCCGAAATGATATTTATCAAACATTTTCTGCGAATAATCTGCTATATCTTCTCCTTGGCAATCCTTAGAAGTTATTACAGCAATTACCGGCTTACCCTTCAATTTATCTAAAATATTATTGTTAATATCATTCACGTAATCCTGAGTACTGTCATTAATAATACTGGCCTGATCTAAAACGTATGACGGATCTGAAGAAAATAAGCTATCTTGTTCATCAAACTGTAAAAAACTATCTTCATCATCAGCAAAGCATGGTTTATTAAAGATTATTAAGCAAAGTAACGGAGCAAAAATGGTTAAAAAAATTAGACTAAACTTTTGCTTTATACTCATCATTCTTCTTAAATTCCTCAAGAATTTCACTATCTAGCTCTCTTATTAGTCCTTCATTTATTCCTTGCTTAACAGCTAGAATAAAATTTTTAAAAGGATTATTTGTTTCAGACTTTTTTATTTTTATTTTCGTTAATCGATTAGTAAGATAAATTTCTAGTGCTATCTTCTCTGAGAAACTTAAATCCTTAAAATCTTTTTTCTTATTCATATTTATCTTTCCTTTATCAAGCAATAGTTATTTAAATTAAAAGTTGGCAGTTCCACCGCCGCCACCAAAATCTCCTCCAAATCCACTTATATCTGAAGAGGAAGAAGAAAAGGAAGAAAAGGCATCACTAGCCAAATTTCCAGCTACTGCTCCTGCTAAAGCGCTAACAAAAGTAGTGCTCCATAAACTATCACTATGATCCTCAACTTCATTTGAACTTGAATTTAAATTGTTATTTTTTATTTGTTTAAGTTGTTGTGCTGCTTGCAATGCGAGCAGCTTAATTGCTGTCCAATTTTTAATTTGAACAAACCCTAAAATTTCAGCTTGCTTTTCCTCTTTTAAATGTAGTCATCTGGTAATACATCTTCAACGCCATATCCTGTCTCCATTCTTACTTTACGATCTTTTGTTGCTATAACGAATAAAACTCCATTATTCCAACCTTTTCGACCAATATGATACTTTTGTGCCTGTTCTTGAGCATAGTCTTCAATTGCTTCATCACCAGTTGTTTTAACGGTAATAACAGCAATTTCAAGATGTCCTGTTACTTTGGACAAATCACTTTCATTAATTTGCGTAACTTCTTCTACTGTTTGCTGATTCAATACTGCTATATAAAACATGGAAATATGTAGGAGAAGACGAATTTTCTACATAT
>CANOGU010000032.1 GCA_947565635.1 uncultured Lactobacillus sp.
TGTACTATTTACAAAGCTACTTCACAGCAATTTCACCAACAATTTATAAAGCAGCCATGATTGATGGAGCTTCTGACTGGGAATATATTTGGAAGATTCTGGTTCCAATGTCTAAAGGTGGTTTAATTACTGTTGCCTTGCTTAGCTTTATTTCAGGATGGAACTCTTTCCTATGGCCATTATTGGTAACAAATGAAGACAAGATGCGCTTATTGAATAATGGTTTAGCTGCCTTTGCATCTGATGCAGGTGCTCAAACGCAACTTCAACTAGCAGCAGCGACTTTAACAGTAGTGCCTGTTTTAATTGTTTACTTCATTTTTAGAAAGCAAATTATTCGAGGAGTAGTACGTAATGACCTCAAAGCCTAAAACTACAGTTACTTTTTATAATGGGTTAACGACTATTGGCGGCCCAATGATTGAAGTAGCTTATGATAAGTCACATGTATTATTTGATTTGGGAGAAGTGTACCGTCCAGAACTTGGATTAAAAATGGAAGATGAAGATTTTTCGACCCTTCTTAAATATCAATTGATTGGTGATGTGCCGAATTTCTATGATCCAAAGATTATGGGAAAAGAAATAGATCATGAGCGTTGGCAACATAGCGCAGCTTATATTTCTCACCTTCATCTAGATCATAGTAAAGCTATGAATCTTTTAGCGCCAGAGATTCCATTATATGCTGGTCCATTAACTGCGGCCTTGTTACCAGTGTTGAATCGGGATGGAGAATTTTTATTACCAGCAGCTAATAAACCCAAGAATTATACTCGTCCTATAATTGCTGCTAAATTAAACCAACCCATTAAAGTTGGAGATATAACTTTAACCGTTGTTCCTAGTGATCATGATGCTTACGGAGCAACTGGGTTAATCATCAAAACGCCTGATAAGACAATCGTTCATACTGGGGATATTCGCTTGCATGGTTATCATCCCGATTGGGTGCGTCAATTTATGGCGGCCGGTAAGGAATGTGATATGCTAATTATCGAAGGTACTGGTGTTTCATGGCCAGAACGTAGTGAAGAGGATAGTGAAGAGTTCAAAGGCGTTAAGAATGAGGTTGAACTTACTGAAAGAGTAGTTAAATACCAAAAAGATAATCCAAAACGCCAGTTGACTTTTAATACTTATCCTACAAATGTAGAGCGAATTTTGAGAATTATTTCAGATTCGCCTCGAAAAGTAGTACTTCATGCTAAACGTGCTGAATTATTAAAATTAGCATTAAAGCAGGATGTTCCTTATTACTACTTACCAGAAGATGAAAAAATTGATGCGCTCGATCCAAATCTTGAGGTAAATTATCAAGATCTTTTAAAAGACGATCATCAATATTTCTGGCAAGTAGTTGATCATTATGACCAATTACAAGAAGGTGGTTTATACATTCATAGTAATGCTGAGCCACTAGGGGATTTTGATCCAGCATATGCTCCGTTTATTGAAAATATTGAAAAGCGTGGAATTGAGTTAGTAACTTTGCGCTGTTCAGGACATGCGGATGTAGCTGAATTAAAAGAAATTATTGCGGGTTTTGAGCCAAAAATTTTGGCTCCTGTGCACACATTGCATCCAGAATTAGAAGAAAACCCATTTGGAGAAAGGATTTTACCTAAGCGCGGAGAGGTATTTACGCTTAGTTAAAATTAAAATTTTATTTTGTTGTTTGTTTTTATTGGGAGGAACATATGAAGTTCACTAAAAAATTTGCAGCAGTTGCAGTTGCTGCTTTAGCCCTTGTAGGCACTACTGCTTGCTCAAATTCTAAGAGTAATGATAGCTCAAGTAGTAAGTCAGCTGATATTCCAACTAAGATTACCAAGAAAACTACTGTAGTTTTCTGGCATGGTATGACTGGAACTCAAGAAAAGACTTTACAAAGCTTGACTAAGGATTTTGAAAAGAAGAATCCTAACATTACTGTTAAGCTCGAAAACCAAGGTAAGTATAATGACTTACAAGCAAAGATTAACTCAACTTTGCAATCACCAAATAACTTGCCTACGATTACTCAAGCTTATCCTGGCTGGCTTTTAAATGCCGCTAATAGCAAACGTTTAGTCGATATGACCCCTTACATTAACAACAGTAAGATTGGTTGGGGATCAGCTAAGAAGAGTGACATCCGTGAAGAATTATTAAAGGGCGCACAAATTAAAGGTACTCAATATGGTATTCCATTTAATAAATCTGTTGAAATGTTGACTTATAACAAGAATTTATTAGATAAATATGGTGTTAAAGTGCCAAAGACAATGTCTGAATTAAAGGCAGCATCTAAGAAGATTTACGAAAAGAGTAACCACAAGGTTGTTGGTGCTGGATTCGACTCACTTTCAAACTACTACGTTTTAGGTATGAAGGATGAAGGCGTAAACTTCTCTAAGAACATCAACTTTACTGGTTCTAAGTCTAAGAAAGTAATCAACTACTATGCTGATGGTATTAAAGCTGGTTACTTCAAGACTGCTGGTTCAGCTGGTTACCTTTCAGGTGATTTTTCTAATCAAAAGATTGCTATGTTTGTAGGTACTAGTGCTGGTGAAGGATTCGTTAAGATGGGTGTTGGCAACAAGTTCCAATATGGTGTTGCTCCTCGTCCTTCTAAGTATAACATACAACAAGGTACTGATATTTACATGTTTAATAAGGGTACTGCAGAGCAAAAGGCAGCAGCCTTCATGTACATTAAGTACTTGTTAGGTAAGAACCAACAATTAACTTGGGCTGATAAGACTGGATACATCCCTGTAACTAACAATGTAATTAATTCTAGTGCTTACAAGAACTCAACTAAGTCTAAGGTTCCTGCTCAATTAGACAAAGCAATGAAGAACTTATACAGTGTTCCTGTAGTTAAGAACAGTAATGCCGCATACACTCAATTGAATTCAATTATGCAAAACATCTTTGCACAAGCAAAGAAAGGTCAAAGCTGGAATTCACAAATTGATGCTGGTAAGACTAAGTTCCAAAGTGCTTGGAATCAATAAAAACAGAATATTAAGTAAAAAATGAGGACTGTCGTTATGACAATCCTCATTTTTTATATAGATATTTTTAGAAGAACAGAAGAATGA